>DATGYM010000420.1:0-2050 GCA_035297925.1 Pyrinomonadaceae bacterium
CAACCGGTCGACGCAACACTTGCGTTAAATCTCCCCCCATGCAGGGCTGCTTGGCAATAAAGGGAAGATGACGGCTTACTAAACGCCCGTCCGATCGTTTGAGCGACTCCCCCTCTCTGCCAGCGATTTCACAGCTCCGCCCTCTCGGCCGCTGCGAAACCTCGACGAAATCGCTGATCCCTCGCTATACACTCCATCTTTTCCCTCCAAGATAAAGTGTTGCGTCGACCCGTTGAGACCACCACCTAAAGCGGACATTGCCACCCCGCGCTGCATTGCCGCGATATCTGAGGGATATCCGCCATTGGCACAAAGCGGATATACCGAGTTGCACTCCACATGTCCGCTTTTGACCCAAAGCGGACATTGAACCGACCGGTTGTATCTTCCACTCACTCTGTTGGTCGAGATTGAAGAAAAAATGATTGACTTACGCAGAAAGAAGAAGCCGCCGGGGTGCGGCGGCTTCTACCGATCCAGAAAAAATCACAGGGGATGTTTACCCTTGCGCCCTCGTTTACTCGATCACTTGCACTATTGTGCGATTTGATGGCTCGATACACGTGGTTATCGGAGTAGACGTATTGATATTTCGAGAGTTTGGGGCCCCAGGTAGGAGGAACAGTTCTCAGTTCCACGTCGGCGGGCAGTGTTGCGCCTACCGAGATCCTCTCCTTAACCGTCACCGGTGCCACTCGCTCCTTCACGACGTACTCTCTGATAACAGTACGTTGCTCGGGTTCGATAACTACGGTTTCCGCGGGGCCAACACCAACCGTTTGCGCGAATGCCTGCGCGCCCGTAAGTATGGCTATTACGCTCGCTGCCATTAATACGCGTTTCATAGTTTCTCTCCGTATTGTGGGCAGGATCACCCGCGAGGCAACGTATGGTGCAGTACGCAGTTCCGTGGCCCGCCGAAACAAATGTCTGCGGACTTAGCGGACATGGCAGCGTGGCCAGCCGATGTCCGCTAATGGCCCAAAGCGGACATTCGGCACCTCATTTGCTTTAAATCCATTCGCCGAATGAAACGGTGACGCGACCGACGTTGTTAACGTCGGCCGCGCCTTTGTTGAGACTCATAAGACTATGACTAGCTATTTCTCTACACAGACGGTCTTGATCTGCTTCTCGGCGTCAGATTGGGTCTTGAAGGCCGCCGGACCAATCTGGATCCAGGTCGTTTCGGTCGGCCGCGTTTCAACGACTTTGCACTTCTTCGTCGCCTTCTCCTGAACAATGTAATAGTCGGCGCTGGCCGTAGACATCAGAAGTCCCACTGCGGCAGTCGCCAAAGCGAGTTTCTTCAGCATGAGTTTTCCTCCTCTGGTGGACTTCCGGATAAATCGATACTTCGGGTTAGGTTCCAAAGCGGACATCGACCACAGGAAAAGCCCCGCCGAGACGGGGCTTTCAAGTTACTGAGTCTGTTTAGGGGCTTGGCCGGTAGTCGTCGACTTGGTCTTAGGATCGCTCGCCTTGGCGTGCTGAGCTACGCAATTGTTGACGAAGTCACGCCGCTTCATGAAGTGGATGGCAGAATACTTATTGGCTGCTTGGGCTTTGCATGAGGCCTGTACCTCTGCTGACACCTTTTGTTTGTTGCCAGCGGCTTCTGCTGATACCGCGAAAGACGCGACGAGCACTGTTGCCAGCACCGAAATAAGTAGCTTCTTCATGTTCATCTCTCCTCTGCCCCCAACCCCAGAAACGCTAAATCAAGCGTCTTCGTTCCGAATATTTTGCTGTCAGTTTTCGCGAGGCATGCCGCGCCGCGGGCGTGAAGAAGCCTGCGCACGGAGTTCGCAAGATCGGCGCGACTCGCGCCACAGAACCCTAACAAAATCATTTGCTTATTTTTTGACTGGTGGCGGACGCAGTCGCAGTCGAACCCGTCTCCGCTCCCAAATTCCCTGCTATTCCCTGACTCTGTGTGAACCCGAGAAGTACTTGACGGGGTTGGGAACATCGATTCGTCTTGATTGATGATTCGGGCTGGATTTTTATCGTTAGCAGAGCGGCAGGCGCTGGTAGGGCTGGCACGCGA
>DATGYM010000421.1:0-11004 GCA_035297925.1 Pyrinomonadaceae bacterium
AAACCCTCAGGGCTTTCGCCATGGGCGCGCTTTTGGTTCGCCGTTGCTCGCTCCACCGAACATTATTGGGTTTGGGTCGGCGCTGTGGCCCTATGATTTTTCATACGATCGCAATTTCCTAATAACACGATTCAACGAACTGGCAGCAACGCGGGCCGGTCTCAGTGCGCGTTGGAGAGAACTGGAGGACGAGGCGAGACGTGCGGGAGCTCCGCCCGGATGGCTAAGACCGTAGGAAGCAGGAGGCAGGAGCAGGAGGCAGGAGCAGGAGGCAGGAGCAAGAGGCAGGAGCGGGTAGCGGGAAGTGATAGCTTGACTTCGATCCAGGGCCCAAGACCCAAGACCAAAGACATGAGAACCTGAAGACGATGAACGCCTGGGAAACAATTATTGGCCTTGAGATTCACGCTCAGCTGAGCACTGAATCGAAAATATTCTGTGGTTGCTCGACGCGGTTTGGCGATGAGCCTAACGAGAACACCTGTCCCGTTTGTCTGGGATTGCCCGGCGCCCTGCCCGTCCTCAATCGGCGAGCGGTGGAACTTGGAGCGCGCGCCGCACTGGCTCTCGGCCTGCACATTAACACCGAGTCAATCTTCTCTCGGAAGAATTACTTCTATCCCGACCTGCCCAAGGGCTATCAGATTTCGCAGTATGACAAACCATTTTCCGCAAACGGCGAACTGGAAATTATGACGGCCGAGCGAGATGAGGCCGGTCATCCGGTTGAGTGGCGAGCCAAAAAAATTGCGATCACACGTCTTCACCTGGAGGAAGACGCCGGCAAAAATGTGCATGAAGGATTACCCGACGTCGATCGATTCTCCTATATCGATCTTAATCGCGCGGGTACACCCCTGGCTGAGATCGTAACTGAGCCGGACTTTCGTTCGTCGTGGGAGGCTTACGATTACGTGAACCACGTACGGCGCGCCATGCAATGGGTTGGCGCTTCGGAAGCCGACATGGAAAAAGGCAACCTGCGTTGTGAGGCGAACGTCTCGGTGCGGCGAATTGGAGACGAGAAGTTTGGCACTAAAGTCGAACTTAAGAATCTGAACTCAGTACGCTTCATGCAGCGCGCTATCGAGTTTGAGGTCAGGAGGCAAATCGGAGTGCTGGAGTCCGGCGGCCGCCTGCAACAGGAAACTCGCTTGTGGGATGAGCGCGCGGCAGAAACGCGCGTCATGCGAAGCAAGGAGGAAGCACACGACTATCGCTACTTTCCCGAGCCCGATCTGCCGCCGTTGATTGTTAACGAGGAGTTTATTAAACGTGTGCGGGCTGCGATGCCGGAGCTTCCCGAAGCAAGACGCCGCAGATTCATGGAGCAGTATGGTTTGCCCTTCAGCGACGGGTCGCAACTAACCGCGGAACGTTCCCTGGCCGATTACTATGAGAAGGCTGTTGAAGTTTCCGGCAATCCCCGGGCGACTGCCAATTGGATACGGTCAGAGCTGCTGCGCGAGCTCGAAGAAGCGGGGATCCCGGCAGGCGCTTCGCCGGTTTCGCCGGAAGACCTGGGGAAGCTGGTTCGTCTTATCGAAGACGATAAGATAAGCGGCAAGCAGGGTAAGGATGTGCTGGTGCAGATGTTCAGGTCTGGCCAGAGCGCAGCACGTATTATCGAAGACCAGGGTCTGGTTCAAATAAGTGACACCGGAGAGATTGACGGCATTATCGAGGCAGTTATTGCAGCTAATCCCCAGCAGGTTGAGCATTATCGTGCGGGCAAGGAAGCTTTGTTCGGATTTTTTGTGGGGCAGGTGATTAAGGCCTCAAAGGGCAAAGCGAATCCAAAAGTTGTAAACGAAAGGCTAAAGACAAAACTACAAGTGTTGTAGGAACACTTTGCATTGATTGAAGTCCGCTGCAACCAACAAAGCACAGAGGACGGAAAATCAGTATCGATCTTAACGCAACGGAGGATTGAAGATGACTGAAACTAATAGCAGGCTGGTCAAACGTGTATTGATTTTTCTTGTATTGCTGACGTTGTTAGCGGGCACCGTATTAGACGTCTCGGCCCAGCGACGCAAAACGCGCCGCGGCCGGCGCACAACCACGCGCGTCGTTAAGCCGCCGGTTCAGTACTACACGATCCCGGCTGATACCGTAATGCGCGTTCGCATCAACGAACAGTTAAACTCCGGGACTGCGCGTGTCGGCGATCGCTTTTCGTCTAATGTGGTCGAACCCGTATACGCCGCCGGCGGCGTCGAGGTAGTGCCGGTCGGCAGTAAAGTCTGGGGAAGAGTGACCCAGGTGAGCCGCGCGCAAAAGCGTAGCCCGGGCAACATAACCGTGGCTTTTAATTCCATTACCCTGCCAAACAGCAGAACTGCCGTAATCAATGGATCATTGACTACCTTGGAAGCTGACGCTGTGAGCGCCGACAACGAAGGTACGGTCAAAGGGACTAGCAATCGGAAGCGCGACGTGGTGTTCATCGGCGGCGGGGCTGCCGGCGGAGCAATAATCGGCGCCATAGCCGGCGGCGGAAAAGGCGCCGCGATCGGCGGTATTCTCGGTGGCGCACTGGGCGCCGGCGCGCGCGTCTTCGAGAAGGAAAAGGAAGCGGAGGTGAAATCAGGCACCGAGTTTGGCGTGATTCTCAACCGCAGCGTTTCATTGCCGGCGAGCACTGTGCGCTAGCTTCCTTTTAGCGCAGTTGGGTTGCAGTAGACAATTTGGCACAACTATCAACTTGCGTCCCGATGCGCTGCGCATTCTCTGTGCGTTCTGTGACTCGGTGGTATGTGCTTGTTTGAGGTTTATTAGACGCAGAGACACGGAGCCCACGCAGTTTGCACAGAGAAAACTGAAATAACACCACGTTTGCGTTTTCAATGACTGCTTGAGCGGCTGAATCTTTCCGCGCAGGAACGGTTCAGCCGCCACGCTTATACGCGATGGAACTCAAAGGAAAAGCAGCAATCGTCACCGGCGGCACAAAAGGCATCGGCCGCGGCATAGCAGAGGCTCTGGTTGGCGCGGGCGTAAACGTTTGTATCGGTGCGCGCAGCGAGGCTGAGATTTCGGAAGCGACAGCAGCACTCAACAAACTTGGCGGTGGAAGAGTTACTGGGGTCGTTTGCGATGTGCGTGATTATCGACAAGTGAAATCCTTCGTAGAGCACGCCAGTTCCGCATTAGGGGGCGTCGACATCTTAGTTAACAATGCCGGCATCGGCATTTTTGCATCAGTCGCGGAGATCGCCCCGGACGATTTTCGCGCGGTGCTGGAAACAAACCTTCTCGGCGTCTACTATTGTTGCCACGAAGCTATTCCCGTCATGAGAGCGCGAGGCGGAGGTTACATCATCAACATCTCCTCGCTTGCCGGCGCGAACCCTCATCCGCAAATGGCCGCTTATAACGCGTCGAAGTTTGGTCTCAACGGTTTTAGTGAAGCACTAATGCAGGAAGTGCGGCACGACGGCATCAAGGTTAGCTACATCATGCCTGGGTCGGTGAATACGGCATTTGGCGGCGACCTGCCCAGCGACAAAAATTCCTGGCAACTTCAGCCTTCCGATATCGCGAAAGTAGTAATCGATCTGCTCCAGCACGACGACCGCAGCCTTCCCAGCCGGGTTGAAATCAGGCCCAGCAAACCTCCACAAAAATAATGCGAGCTGTGGTGCAACGCGTGAGCCGCGCGAAAGTCACTATCGATGACCGCCTCGCGGGCGAGATCGAAAAGGGCCTGGTCGTTTTATTGGGCGTCGCGCGCGACGATTCCGAGAGCGATGCGCGCCACCTGGCGGCAAAGATCGTTTCGTTGCGCATCTTTGACGATGAAGCTGGAAAGATGAACCGGTCGGTGCGGGACATTGGTGGCGGAGTGCTTGTCATTTCTCAGTTCACGCTCTACGGCGATGTCAGACGTGGGCTGCGTCCCTCGTGGATCGAAGCAGCGGCTCCGGAAGCGGCTAAGCCGTTATATGAATTTTTCATCGCGGAGATAAAAAAGCTGATCGGCAGCGTCTCATGCGGCAGTTTTCGGAGCATGATGCAGGTCGAGCTGGTCAACGACGGGCCGGTGACGATCCTGCTCGATAGCCGCAAGCAGTTTTGATTGGCTACTGTAATGATCTCAGTTCCTGGGTCGCCCAGGAAACTGTATATCATGAGCACGAAGCGTCTAAACAACCAGCGAAACTTCACACCGTTGACTGCACTCATGGCAGGCGCCGGCTTGTTTATCGTCTTCTTTGCGGCCTGTAATCAAACGAAGACCGCGGTTAAAGAATTCGAAGGCGATAAGAGCGTGCCTGCCAGAAGCGACGTGAAAAAGGGAGTCAAGCCTCAGGCGGACGAACAGGTGGCAGTAATAACGACCGCGGATTACGGCGACATCGTTATCGAGCTCTACCCGAATATCGCCCCGCAGATGGCAGAGCGTTTCAAAAAACTGATTGAGGAAGGATTTTACAACGGCACTACTTTTCATCGCGTCAACGCGGCGTCAGGTTTGATCCAGGGTGGGGATCCACTTTCGAAGGATGATGATCCCAACAACGACGGCACGGGCGATTCACCATATCCGAATGTGCCCGGCGAGTTCAGCGATATTCCCTTTGAACGAGGTACGGTCGCAGCGGCGAGAAGAGGAGCAACGCCGGAATTTGCCGGCCGCGCCGCGGTGACTGAAGCAGAAGCGCGCGACACCGCGAATTGCCAGTTCTTCATCACGCTCACACGCGTACCGCAGTTTGACGAGGACTACACCGTTTTTGGTCGAGTAATCGCCGGCATCGCCAACGCAGAAATCATCATGCGAGCTCCGGTCGCAGAGGAAACTGAAAGGCCCGCGGAAAAAATCGTCGTCAGGAGCATTAGCCTGCAGCCTAGATCGAAGTACGTTCCTACCCAACCTTAAAGGCGAGAGTGTTCAGGAGTTTTCCGTAGGCAGAGAGTGGGCTGAGCGGGGAAGCCTTTCAAATCATGTCGTCACTTGATTTCGAACCTTCGTCCAGTTCAAACCGGTCCCGATCGCGGCGCTCAATCTTGTCCAGAAAATCAAGTTCTTCGTTATCCTCAAAACTTACTCCGACCGCGTTTGCGTTTTCCTCGACCATCGATTGATCGGGTGTAGGATTGTCGCCGCCCACTGATTCTGAACCGCTTTCATTCACGTCTTCCCAGGACGCATCCAAATCGCCGCCGGCATCTTTGGGAGATGCAGCCGTGTTGTTTCTTAGCCGGTGCGCAAGTAACTCGGGATCTTTCGGGGCCCTGGCAATTTCCTCCTCCATGAACTCTTCGATCTCCGGATTGGGAACGAAGTCAGGATCATTGCTCAGGTATGCAAAGTCATCGGTTGGTTTCTTGGACATTTAGTCTCTCCTCGAGTCAATTCTGAAGTGCGCGCGCTGCTCAGCTCGGGATAAAGGCGCCGCCGCCTTTCAACCTGAAACCTGGAATCAAACTGCGGGGGAATGCGAGGAACTATAACAAACAGAACTGAGCGCAGCAACATGCTTCGGTAGTGGCGAGTGTTGCAGTACGGAGGTTTCCGCCATTTACAGAACCGAGTGCGGTAGCGCAGGGATGCTTAAGTCATTTTCCGATGAGGCCGTTGACACGCGTAACTTGAGCCGATCAACTTCATGTGCTTTCTTGGAAACAAAACAAAGAAGCGTTATCAGCCGCATTGACTTCCGCATCCGGCGCTACCCGCGCTCGGTTCTGTAAGTCAATCGCCTGTGATTCTGTGGTGATTAAAGTTAAGCAAACACTCACCGCGACGCTGCAAACGCAGAGGAAGCGCAGAGAATTTCAAATCAGGCCAGGACCACGCAAAGCGGCTTCCTTGACGATTATCGGCATGGACTTTAAACTTAACTTTGTTAATTAAACAGCTAAACTTTCATTGCGTGGTTTCGATTTAAGGGCACTAGCGTCTACTGCTCGCGAACACGCAGCCTCGGTTTTCTATGCCACAAACTCCCTTCAGTTCGAAACAAACATTCCAGGTATCTTCCGGTAAGAGCGGCAGCTTCTATTCGCTCCCGCAGCTCGAAAAGGAGGGCGTCGGCCCCGTATCCAAACTGCCGGTCAGCATTCGCATTGTTCTGGAGTCGGTGCTGCGCAACTGCGACGGAAAGAAAATAACCGAAGCCACTGTACGGGCCCTGGCTAACTGGAAACCGAATGCCCCGCGAACGGAAGAAATTCCTTTCGTCGTGGCGCGTGTGCTGTTGCAGGACTTCACGGGTGTACCTCTGCTGGTCGATCTGGCGGCCATGCGATCCGCTGTCGCACGCCTCCGCAAGAACCCGGAAATGATCGAGCCGCTGGCGCCCGCGGACCTCGTCATAGATCACTCCATCCAGGTTGACTTCTCCAGCACCAAAGACGCGTTAACGAAAAACATGGAGATGGAGTTTAAGCGCAATAACTCGCGCTACCAGTTTCTGAAATGGGGCACGCAGGCATTCAATGGGTTCAGTGTTATTCCGCCCGGGATCGGTATTTGTCACCAGGTCAATCTCGAATATCTGGCCAGGAGCGTTTGGGAGCGTAACGACGTTTATTATCCCGATACACTGGTGGGGACCGATTCGCATACTACGATGATCAATGGTTTGGGAATTGTCGGGTGGGGCGTGGGCGGCATTGAAGCCGAAGCTGCGATGTTGGGGCAACCGGTTTATTTTCTGACGCCCGACGTTGTGGGAGTGAACCTGACGGGCAGCTTGCGCGAAGGGGTGACGGCCACCGACCTCGTTCTGCGCGTGACGGAAATGCTGCGCAAGGCTAAGGTCGTCGGAAAATTTGTCGAGTTTCATGGCGAGGGCGCCGCGAGTCTATCGATAACTGATCGCGCAACAATTGCCAACATGTCGCCCGAGTATGGAGCCACGATGGGCTTCTTTCCGGTTGATGAGCAGACCTGCGTTTATCTCACGGCCACCGGTCGCAGCAACGAGCAAGTGGAGGCGGTGCGCAACTACTACAAAGCCCAGGGCCTGTTTGGGATCCCGAAGAAAGGCGAATGCGAGTATAGCGTTGAGCTCGATCTCGACCTCGGTTCGATCATTCCCAGCGTCGCCGGGCCCAAGCGGCCGCAGGATCGGATTGATCTGTCAAACCTGAAGCACCAGTTTCTGGATCTATTGCTGAAACCCGTGGCCGAAGGAGGTTACGGCAAGTCAACTGAAGACGCGGGCGCCAGATACTTCACGCGCATCGGCACACTCAATCTTTCCCCAACGGCGCTGGCCGGCGGTGGCGAGCAACGACCAGAAACGATTCCGGTTGTGGGTCGTAACGGCGTCACTCCCCAGGGCACGAGCGTTTGGACTGAAACCGAAATGGTCAACAACCGGCCCACTCCGGATCGGCTGGTTGAAGTTGATCCGAAGGAGTTTCCTCATGCTGAAGTTGATCTCGGCCACGGAGACGTCCTGATCGCTGCTATTACATCCTGCACGAACACCTCCAACCCCAGCGTGATGCTCGCAGCCGGGCTGCTGGCGAAAAAAGCTGTGGAACGGGGACTGACGGTTGGCTCGTCGGTTAAGAATTCGTTGGCGCCGGGTTCTCGAGTAGTAACGGAGTATCTCCAAAAAACCGGCTTGCAGGAATATCTCGACAAATTGGGATTCAATCTGGTGGGCTATGGCTGCACCACTTGTATCGGCAATTCCGGGCCGCTCGATCCAAACATTGAACAAGTCCTCAGTGATCACGATCTGATCGCCGCAAGCGTTCTGTCCGGCAATCGAAATTTCGAAGCCCGTGTTCATCAGAGTATCAAGGCAAATTTCCTAATGAGTCCTCCGCTCGTAGTGGCGTTTGCGATTGCCGGACGAGTGGACATCGATCTGTCGCAAGATCCATTGGGTAGGGACAGCGAGGGTAAAGACGTTTACCTGCACGAGATTTGGCCCAGCCTTCAGGAAATCAATGAGCTGCTGAGTGCAGCGATGGATCCGGAAACCTATCGCAGGCTGTATAGTGATTTTGAAGCACAAAATCCTCTCTGGAACGACATCCCGACGAGCACCGGAAGCGTTTATCAGTGGGATGCGGAATCAACCTATATTCAGGAGCCGCCCTATTTCGAGAACTTTAGTAATGCTGTAGGAGACTGGCGCGACGTGCGCAATGCGCGTCCACTCGCAATCTTTGGTGACTCCGTTACGACGGACCACATCAGCCCTGCGGGCGCCATCAAACCAAATTCGCCAGCCGGCCTGTACCTTCAGGCTAAGGGTGTAAAGATCGAGGACTTTAATAGTTATGGCTCGCGCCGCGGCAATCATGAAGTGATGGTGCGCGGCACGTTTGCGAACGTGCGCATAAAGAATCTGATGGTGCCTGGTGTCGAGGGCGGCGTGACCATCCATCAGGACGATGGCGAGCGTATGAGCATCTATGACGCCGCTATGAAGTATCAGGCGGAAGGCGTACCGTTGTTGGTGATTGCCGGACAGGAATACGGCACCGGCAGCTCACGCGACTGGGCCGCCAAAGGCACGCGACTGCTGGGCGTGAAGGCTGTAATAGCGCAAAGCTTTGAACGAATCCATCGCAGTAACCTGGTAGGTATGGGTGTGTTGCCTTGTCAATTTAAGGAAGGTACCAACGCCGCCAGCCTCGGTCTCGACGGCACACAAACTTTTGACTTGCTGGGACTGGAAGATGGAGTCCGGCCACAAAAGGACCTGACACTTGTCATTCATCGAGCCTCCGGTAAAACTGAAGAGGTGCCGGTCACATTGCGCATCGATACGCCAATCGAGATTGACTACTACCAGCATGGCGGAATTCTTCCGTATGTGCTCAGGCAGTTACTGGCCGGCACAACAGATTTCTGAACGCACTGATTCGTAACCGATAGGAGTAACAATGTCATCAGTACAACCAGCCGAAGAGAACACAACGAGAAAATACCAGCTTCTAATCGATGGCCAGTGGATCGATGCAGAATCAGGAAAAACTTTTACCACGCCGAACCCGGCGACCGGCGTAACTCACGCGGAAGTAGCCGAAGGTGATAAGGCCGACATCGACAAGGCCGTGGCGGCTGCGCGCCGGGCGTTTGAGGGCAAATGGTCGAAGATAAGCGCGCGCGATCGCGGCCGGCTGCTCTACAAACTTTCGCAACTGATCGAAGAGCGCAGCAAAGAATTGGCCGCCCTTGAAACTGCCGATAATGGCAAGCCCATTAAAGAATCGGCGTACGTGGACCTGCCGCAGGTCGCAGAGAATTTTGAATACTTTGCCGGTTGGGCCACCAAAATCGAAGGCGAAACCATTCCGGTCCCAGGGCAAATGTTCAACTACACGCTGCGCGAGCCCGTTGGGGTATGCGGTCAAATCATTCCCTGGAACTTTCCCCTGCTAATGGCTGCCTGGAAACTTGCACCCGCCCTGGCCGCAGGAAACACGGTCGTGCTCAAACCCGCCGAGCAAACTCCTGTCACGGCAATGGAATTGGGTAAGTTGATTCAGGAGGCAGGCTTCCCCGACGGCGTAGTTAATATCGTACCCGGCTACGGTGAAACTGCAGGCGCGGCGCTGGCCGCGCATTCCGGAATTGACAAGGTGGCCTTTACCGGCTCAACCGAAGTCGGAAAATTGATTGCGAAAGCCGCCGCCGATAACCTTACGAAGGTGTCGCTCGAGCTTGGCGGCAAGGCGCCGAACATTGTGTTTGCCGATGCCGACATTGAACAGGCGGTAAACGGCGCCATGATGGCGATCTTCTTTAATCAGGGTCAGGTCTGTTGCGCCGGGTCGCGTCTATTCGTGCAGGATGCCGTGAAGGAAGAGTTCCTGGATAAATTGAAAGAGAAGGCGGCGAAAATTGTGGTGGGCGATCCGATGGATAAGGCCACTCACATGGGTCCGCAGGTATCGCAGGTCCAACTCGACCGCGTGAAGGGCTATGCCGACATTGCGCGCGCTGAAGGGGCGACAGTAGTTGCCGGTGGAGAGTGTCCGACGCTGGCGGGCGCATTTAAGAATGGCTACTTCTACCAGCCCACTATCTTCTCGGACGTCAAAAATCAAATGCGTGTGGCGCAGGAGGAGATCTTCGGTCCGGTAGTTTCCGTAATTTCTTTTGCCGACGAGGCTGACTTGATCAAGCAGGCTAACGAAACGATTTACGGTCTTTCCGCCGGCATTTGGACCAGCAATATCACCCGCGCGCACCGCTTCGCGAAAGAGATAAAGGCCGGGGTGATTTGGATCAATACTTTCAATATGTTCAATGCGGCCTCGCCATTTGGTGGTTACAAGCACTCGGGCTATGGACGGGAAATGGGCAAACACGCGCTGGAGATGTACACACACGTGAAGAGCGTCTGGGTGGATTTGTCAGGTAAACCAATCGGCTGGTTCGGAAAGTAGTATTCGGAATTAAAGGGCTGCGGGGCGTGTTATGGAAAACGCTTTCCACGGAAGGCGCATCTGTTAAATGCCGCGGTCCTTTCCCAGTCAGAAAACTTTAGGCGGCGCTCTCCCAAAGAAAATTGAATCGTAAAGGAGATGCGTATGCATTTAGTAAAGAAAATCGGATCCGCAACGCTCATACTTGCGGCGGTGCTGCTGTTCACAGCCTGTCCCAGCCAAACAACCATTTCCAGAATTAATGCCGACCCGGCGCGCTATCGCAACAAGGAAGTGGCTATCGTAGGAACGGTGCGGGACAGCTATGGCGCGCTTGGCCAGGGCGCTTATGAGATTGACGACGGTACCGGAAGGCTCTGGGTAGTGACACGGCGCGGCGTTCCTGCCCGCGGAGCGCGTGTCGGTGTCAAGGGCCACGTCTACAACGGCTTTAACTGGGGTGGACGAAACTTCGGCACGGTACTGGAAGAAACGGACCGTAGCTGGAAAGAGAAATAGTTATTAACTCTGCTGCCTGACTTCGGTCAGCGTATGAACGACCACACAAGCGCGCAGACTCCCGGCAAGCGTAAGATCGTCGTAAGTCTTGACCGGCAGTTTGCGCGTTTGCACAAGGAGCTCTGTGCCTTAGTT
>DATGYM010000422.1:0-3540 GCA_035297925.1 Pyrinomonadaceae bacterium
CTACCGTTACTGCGTATGCAGTGCGACGACCGGACAAGCAGTGGGCCCTCCTCGCGATCAACAAAAATCCAAAACGCGCAGCGCAGCTGAATGTGGAATTTACTCTCCCCGGCGCAAAGCAGCCGCTGAGTTTTGTCGGCCAGGTCGAAGTAATTCAATTTTCACGCGCGCAATACGCGTGGCGTGACGATGGCTCAAGCGGCCACCCAATCCGCAGCCTGCCTCCTGCGCAATTCACGCGTGAAGCATCAGCAAGTTACCAACTACCGCCGTATTCACTCACGGTCCTTCGCGGAAAACTTAAGGACTAATGCATGGCGACAAGGCCCGCGTTTCATTTGCCGAACACTCCCGCAAACCATCCCTTTCTTTGGGATTTCAAGGCTTTCTGGAACTCCTCCTTCACAAAATTCGGATCCCTCGCGTGAGCCATCGCGTCCATGAGACTGATGCGTTCAGCGATAAGCAACTCGATAAGACTCTCGTCGACGGTATGCATGCCGTCCTTGGCGCCGATTTGAATCAGTCCAGGTATTTGTGAAAGCCGCCCAGCCCGGATACACGCCTCGATTCCCGAGTTCACCATCAACAATTCCGTCGCCAAAACCAGGCCTGACTGGCCGCTTCGCGGCAGAAGATACTGACACACCACTCCCAACAACGACCACGCAAGTTGGGCGCAGACGAACTGCTGACCCTCTTTGGGAACGGAATCAATAATGCGCCCGATAGCCGTTGGCGCATCGTTCGTGTGCATGGTTGCAATCACGAGGTGTCCTGTTTCCGCCGCCGTAATCGCAGTTTGAATCGTGTCCAAGTCCCGCATCTCTCCAACAAGAATGACGTCCGGATCCTGTCTCAACGCGTTCTTGAGCGCTGAAGCGAAGCTGTGCGCGTCGGAACCAATTTCGCGCTGGTTCACCAGGCTTCGCCCCTGCGAATGAACAAATTCGATAGGGTCCTCTATACTGACGATGTTGACGGAACGCCGTCTGGCTATCGTCTGAGCCATGCTCGCCAGTGTTGTGCTCTTGCCTTGACCGCTCGCGCCAGTCACGAGTATCAGGCCGGCCCTCTCCTCACACCAGCGGTCCACCACGGGAGAGTGTCCTAAGGACTTTAGATCGCCGACCTCAGAAGCGATGTATCGGAAATTGGCCTCAATCGCACCTGACACATAACACGCATTGCCGCGATACCGGCCGAGATCATGAACCTGCAACGCGAAATCAAGCTGCCATTCGTTTTCCAGCTTCGCGCGTTGTCCCTCCTTCAAAGCATCGATAACCAATCGCCTTGTATCTTCCGCAGATAGCACTGCTGCGTCCTCGGTGAGGGGCTTGATGACACCAGCGACGCGTATCATCGGTAGCGCCCCTGGTGTCAAATGAAGATCAGAAGCGCCTTGCTGGGCGGCAAGAACCAGTAAATCGATCAAGTCATCTTGCTTCATAAGTATTCAAATGGTGCCATCTAGCCGATTCCCCTCATAGCGCGACGCAGCTCGGATTCATTGCTCACTGAAGCCAAAGCGGTTTGTTCCGTAATCATCTTCCCTTTGAGAGCGTTGAGCGTCGATTGTAAAAATGAGACCGCGGCAGGATCCGATCCGCGGGAGATATACTGATCGATGTTTTGCAACTCTCGTCTGGCGATCCAGTCGCGCATGGCACCCGCATTTTCGACGTGCTCCACCAGCAAATGCAGGCCTCCGTCAGCAGATGGAACCAGCTTCTGGCAAAGGACGCCAGAAAGTTGGTTTGCCAGAAGATTCACGCCATGCTTCTCGTCTTGCGTCGGAAAAAGATTCAAATACCGCTCCATCGTATCGCCAACGTTCTCCGAATGCAGGGTCGAAACAACGAGATGTCCGGTCTCCGATGCTTGAAGTGCAGTCAACGCCGTCTCGTAATCGCGGATCTCACCAACGAAAATAACATCCGGTGCCTGACGAAGCGCGCTTCGCAAGCCACTCGCAAAAGTCTTGGTGTCGCGTCCGACCTGTCGCTGGGTGAAATGACAGCGTTTGCTGGTGAACTGATATTCGACAGGATCCTCGATCGTCACTATATGTCGCACCAGGTTCTCGTTCATCCATTGAAGGAGCGACGCAATAGTGGTGGATTTCCCTGAGCCGGTTGGTCCCGTCACAAGGATCAGGCCGTGCTCGCGAGCGCCCCATCGGGTAAGGAGCCAGTCGGGCAGTCCGAGCTCTTTCAAAGCAGGCACTTTGGTCTTGATGCGTCGCAGGACCGCAGCGAGGCGGCCCATGGTGCGATGCAGGCTCACGCGGTAGCGCGTATGCGTGCGGGAGACGAAGCCGCTGTCGCGATCCATGTCGCCGTCGCCTTGCGCGTTCCCGCCGCACGCCTCCCAAAATGCGGTCAGGTGCGCGACCGACATTGGTTCTTCGCCGAGCACACTGATTTGTTCATTGATCTTGAGCCGCGGCACCTCGTTCTCCTGAAGGAAGACGTCACTCGCCTCCTGTTGCTCTGCGGCGTCAAGAATGCTGTCGATGTTTTGCGGCATGGCTCGCAACTTCTACTACGCATGGACAGGTCGCAAACGCGTTCCCGACTGATCTGAAACCTGCGCAAGAGTTCTCATTGCTCGGCATCTAACGAGAAAAACGGTTGGTTCATCTCGGCGACTCTGACAGGTAATCATCGAATCGACCATCTTGAATTTGTGAGAGAAGCTGACGAAACGGTTCCTTGCTGATCATGCATCCGCGCACGACTTCAACGTCATCGTTGGGACGGGCCAGCGAATCAAAAATCTTTTGAGACGCGGCGCGGTCACACCGCCGCAGGCCAACCAGAATGTAGAGCGTGCCGGCCGGTGTCGCATGAGCGAGCGTAGCTTGCAACTGCTGCGAAGCATCAGGCCGCTCTAAAACCGCTCGCAAATTCCGCTCCCCTTCGGACATCAACCCTGCAACTCCCACTCCTCCGAATGCGAGAGACTTTGCCGCGGCTAGATCACGTGCCGCTGAATTCTCAGACGAAGTAGCTGCCGAAATACCAGGCTGCGACAACACGATTCCGGCGACGAGCATGATGACGAGTGTTTTCATAATCTGGCGGCCTAACGATCAGCGCTGATTGTCACGTAGTATCCGTCCGGATCCCGGAGTGAGAACTCCCGTGTTTGAGTGTTCGGGTTCACGTGGGACTCCTCTTCGAACCGGTCGACGAGAGCGCGTGCCCTTTTCAGGGCCATCTCGTAGTCGTCGACGCGGAAGAACAAGAGGATCCCGTTGCCAGGTGATGCCTCGTCTGGACTCATCAAGGAGGGATGCTCGTGAGCGCCCCACTGATGGAGGCAGAGCAAGACGGTTCCATCCGTATCCAGAATTTGGCCAAAGTAGTCATGGCCCGGAGAAGTCTCGGACTGCCCTAAGAGCGACTGGTACCATTTGAAGCTGGCGGGAACGTCTCTTACGCCGATGATCGTCCAGGTGCGTTTCATCGCATTTCCGCTGTGGGCCTAACGAGAATCGAGCAGATTGCGACTCTGCAAGATGAGCGATATAGC
>DATGYM010000423.1:0-3851 GCA_035297925.1 Pyrinomonadaceae bacterium
CTCTGAGATCCTGCTACCTGCTAAATTCCGATGGTAGACCCCAGAGGCTCCAACTCCGACGCCGTATCCGGTTTCAATTATATATTTTTTTATAATTCATTATAAAAATTTCTTATTGGAATTGGGATTGCAGCCGTAGTAGAACGCGCGATGGAAGATGTTGCCAACGCGCAATTGGGGGCCGACTCGCACAGGAAGGAGATTGTTTTGCTTATTCAATTCTCCAATACCCGCGGAACGTCAAAGGTAAAAGACCTGACCCTAATTTTTCTTCTCGTGCTGTTATGGCACTCAGGCTAGAGATAGAGGATGCCGAGACTAGCCGACCAACAATAGTTAGCCGGAACTTCGCGGCGGATGAGCAAGACTAAGCACAATATGGAATTGTCATTGTCCCGCGATTCAGGTGACAAGAATTGTCCAGGCCGAAATCGAATTGGGTTCTTCGTTGCTCGATGAATTGACTCATCGTCGATGATCAGAAATGCTGCGATGCAAAATTGGGCTGTCTTAGCTCTGACGCTGGCGTTGTGCCTATGGATCGACAGTCGACGATCTGTATTTGCTCAAGCTAGTCCGAAACTGCGCCCGCTCAGGATCGCCCTGCCGAGCCATTCTGTCAGTTCATCACCGGTCTACATTGCCAAGAGCCTTGGCATTTTCGAAAGGTCTGGCTTTGACACGCAAATTCTCGTGCTCGAGCCGAGGGCTGCGTTGGCGGCGTTGCTGACGGGCGACCTGGACTTTTACACGGCCGCGGGAACGACCGGGCGAGCGGCGTTACGCGGCGTGCCTGTGCGAGTCGTGATGGTGGCCATGAATCGGTCCGATCAGGTTGTCGTCGCGGCGAAGGAGTTTACCTCCGTCGAACAGCTCCGCGGCAAGACGTTGGGTGGTTATACGGCTCAGGCCTCGGCCAACATCATCCTGATCGAGATGCTGCGGCGCAAGGGGCTCAAGCCAGAGGATTACAAGATCCTCAACATCGGAACCAACCGCGCTTCAGCGCTACTGAGCGGCCAGATTCCCGCTGCCGTTCTCACTGCGGTTGACGCGGCGCGCCTCACTCGGCAGGGATTCCGTGTGCTCGCGCGTGCCTCGGACGATATTGAATCGTCGTCGGGAGGGTTGGGCACAGCGATGGCCAGTTTGCAGAACAAGCGCGATGTCATGCGCTCGGCCGTGCAGGGCGCTTTGGAAGGACTGCGAATCGCTGCGACACAGAGAGAGCAGGTCGTGCCGGTGTATATGAAGCAATTCGCTCTGAACACCGAAGAAGCGGGATACCTCTACGATCATGTCGCAGGCTCCTGGTCGGTAGATGGCAGACCGTCGGTTAATGCCAATAAACTCGACTTCGAACTCACCCAGCGTGACATGGGGTTGAAAGAACCGCCCAAGCTGGAACAGATTTATGATTTTTCGTTATTGGATGAAATCGCCAAACGATAAGTGGCCCTGGTCGCCTGTCCCCAGACTCACGCCTGACGCTAAGCTTAAAAGTTAGTAGACTTAGGCAAGTCTGACACAGTTGGTTCCCATTCCTTTTTCTGAGCGCCTTCCCGCGCTTCGATGCATCGATTCCGGTGGCCCTGCTGTTCGTTGCAGCGATGTTGTGTTTCTTTCTTGGCTTGCTGTGGTTCCTGCGCGAGATCTATCTGGCAACGAAGAGCCTGCGCATCGGAGCGCATGACTGCAGAACCGTCGGATTTACGCGGTCAGTGAGATTTTTAAATTCGCGGTGTATATTTACGGTAGCAGTTAGAAAAATTTTCAATTCACTGTTTGAGATTCGGGAGAATCGAAATGGCGAAGATCTCCGCTAACGTGCTCGAAGCCGTCGGTAACACGCCGCTTGTTCGCCTCAACCATATTACCGCGGGAATTTCCGCGACGGTCTGTGTAAAACTCGAGGCATCCAATCCGGGAAGGAGCGTCAAGGACAGAATTGCGCTTGCGGTGGTCGAGGATGCGGAGCAGAAGGGACTGCTCAAGCCCGGCGGCACGATCGTCGAGCCCACTTCGGGAAACATGGGTGTGGCATTGGCGATTGTCGCGGCAGTCAAGGGTTACAAGTGTATCTTTACGATTCCGGACAAAATGAGCATCGAAAAGATTCGCCGCTTGCGCGCGTTTGGCGCGGAGGTGGTCGTGACCCCCACGGCGGTGCCGCCGGAATCCCCCCAGTCCTACTATTCGGTTGCCAGACGGCTTGCCGAAGAGATCCCGGGCGCCCATATGCCCATGCAGTACGATAACCTGGCGAATCGGGAAGCTCATTACAGGTCCACGGGTCCTGAGATCTGGAAGCAGACCGATGGCAAGATCACTCACTTTGTCGCTGGAATTGGCACTGCGGGGACCATCTCGGGAACCGCCAAATACCTGAAAGAAAAAAATCCGCAGTGCACGGTGATCGGAGTGGATCCCGAGGGATCGATCCTCGCCAAAGCTTTCAAGCGCGAGCAATGGTCATGGAGTGACTCGCACCCCTACAAGGTCGAAGGGATTGGCGAGGATTTTGTGCCGAAGAACCTGCTCATCCAATACATCGACGATGTCGTCACGGTTTCCGACCGCGACTCCTTTCTGACGGGCAGGCGGCTTACACGTGAAGAGGGACTGTTCTGTGGCGGATCTTCCGGTTCCGCGGTTGCGGGCGCGCTCGGATATGCTCGCGAGCGACAGCTCGGCAAGGAAAATCTTGTCGTCGTGTTGCTGCCTGACGCGGGGGAAATTTATCTTTCAAAGATGTACTCCGATGAATGGATGCGGCAAAACCAGTTCCTCGGCAAGAGCGCGCGGGTGGGCGACATTCTCGAATCGAAGCGACGCAAGCTCCCCGAGCTTCTGTCCGTCGAGACGACATCCACGGTGCGTGACGCAATCACCACCATGAACCGATTCGGCGTTTCGCAGCTCCCGGTATTTGATAAGGGGAATCTCGTCGGCTCGCTGTGCGAGAGCTCACTGTTCCAAAGATCGATGGAGAGTCCCGAGGTGATGGAGCTTACCGTCGGCGCTTTGCTCGAGCCACCGTTTCCCACTGTCGGAGCGGATGAAGACGTCTACGAAGTCGTGCAGCTCCTCAAGTCCTCTTCGGCCGTTCTGGTCCGCGATGCAGGCAAATACCAGGGGATTGTAACGCGCTTCGACGTCGTCGGTCACATAGGCGGGCAGCGCTGATGGCAGGAAAAAAGGCCGGCGACCCATCCTTTTCATTTGCGCAATTCGCCACCCGCGCCATCCACGCCGGGCAGGAACCCGAATCCGGCACCGGGGCGATCACCGTTCCGATCTATCAAACCAGCACTTTCGCTCAGAGCGCGCCGGGCATCCATAAAGGTTACGATTACTCGAGGACCGACAATCCGACGCGAACTGCGCTCCAGACGGCGCTCGCGAGCTTGGAGTCGGCCGAATATTGCCTCACTTTTTCCTCTGGCATGGGCGCGGCGACCACTGCGATGCTCCTGCTCAAAGCAGGAGATCACATCGTCTCATCGCGGGACGTTTACGGCGGCACCTACCGATTATTTAGTGCTGTGTTGCAAAATTTCGGGCTGACATTTTCCTTCGTCGAAACTTCCAACGTGAGAGAAATCGAGCGCGCCATGACCCGGCGCACCCGGCTGGTCTGGATCGAGTCGCCGACCAACCCGCTTCTCCGGATCACCGATATCAGGGCGGCAGCGAAAATTGCCCATGACCGCGGTGCTCTCTGTCTAGTCGACAACACGTTCGCCTCGCCGGTTTTCCAGCGGCCCCTCGAGCTCGGCGCCGATCTCGTCCTGCACTCGACGACAAAATATCTGGCGGGACACGCGGATGTGGTCGGCGGTGCGATCTGT
>DATGYM010000424.1:0-2508 GCA_035297925.1 Pyrinomonadaceae bacterium
ATCTACCCTCAACAATACCGAAAAGGCGAGGCCATAATGAAGCACCCAACCCAATGTTGGTTCAGGAGAGTTCAGTACCTCGTACTAACTCTGCTCCTGAGTATTAGTCAATGCCTCATATCCAGCACGTTGATGGCTCAGGAGGCTAAGGTCACGTCCCTCATGTCTAAAGATCTTACGGAGAATCCCGGCAAGGAACTTCTGATGATCACAGTGGAGCATGCGCCCGGCGGGTCGAGCCCTATCCACCGACACAATGCACATGCGATGGTTTACGTACTGGAGGGCTCCGTTGTGATGCAGCTGAAGGGTGGAAAACAGATAACACTGACACCAGGACAGACCTTCTATGAAGGGCCCGACGATATTCATGTCGTTGACCGGAACGCAAGCAAAACCAAGCCAGCAAAGTTCCTTGTGGTCTTGATCAAGGACAAGGGCGCTCCGGCGCTCGTGCCAGTGAAGTGACTGGGAAGCGTCTTTCCCGCTTGCTCCGAATTATCGTCGACGGAGCACTGGAAAGACACAGGAGAAACGAGCTGTTATGGTTCAATAAACATTGACAACGTTCTCACACGGATGCGCCTTAAACGTATTGCGAATCCGAAGTGAACTTAAACACTCGTCCGATTGCGAGCGACTACATAAAGAAGAGCGCATATGAAGATCGTAGTTATAGGTGGCAGCGGGTTGATTGGGACGAAGCTCGTGAACAAGCTTCGCGAAAGTGGTCATGAGGCGCTGGCGGCATCACCCGCCTCGGGAGTCAACACCATCACTGGTAAGGGGTTGGCTGAAGCGCTTGCTGGCGCTCAGGTTGTCGTCGACGTGGCGAACGCGCCTTCGTGGGAGGACAAGGCAGTTTTGGAATTCTTCGAGACGTCGGGTCGCAACCTCCTTGCCGCTGAAGCGGCCGCTGGCGTGAGGCATCACGTTGCGCTCTCGGTGGTCGGCACTGAGCGGCTTCTCCAGAGTGGCTATTTCCGCGCGAAGATGGCCCAAGAGAACCTGATCAAGGCTTCCAAGGTTCCCTACACAATCGTTCGCTCGACGCAGTTCTTCGAGTTCGTTAACGGCATTGCTCAATCGGCAACCGATGGGCAGACGGTTCGCTTGTCACCTGCGTTTATGCAACCCATCGTGTCGGATGACGTTGCTGCCGCACTGGCCGAAATCACGCTCGGTCCGCCGGTCAACGGCACGGTCGAGCTAGCTGGTCC
The DNA here is from genome assembly GCA_035297925.1 of Pyrinomonadaceae bacterium. Lineage (GTDB taxonomy): Bacteria > Acidobacteriota > Blastocatellia > Pyrinomonadales > Pyrinomonadaceae > PSRF01. The sequence continues at coordinate 1,221 of DATGYM010000424.1, forward strand.
AGAACGGTTACGTCTCGACGAACTGGTCCGGCGATTCCTGAGCGCAAAACAGGACGCTCGTCAGGTAGTCACAGACGTCCATGCTCGCTACTTCGGCATAGAGTTGAACGATCAATCCCTAACGCCGGGCGATAACCCGCGCATCGGGCCGACGCGTTTCGCGGACTGGCTCAGCCGCTCCGTAGCTCAAAGATAAGTTACCAGGCAGGGTCGACGCGCAGCTCCGAGAGTGCGCCGAACCGTAAGGAGTTGCCCGTCACCCTGCCAACACTTTACCGCGAAGTTCGCTTTCATATCCGCGAAGCGGCGTTGGAACGGATTGCTCGGTTCGGCATCTCTTCTCTCGGGACATCTCGGTCAATGACATCGGTATCGGTATTCCGCCAGCTGAACAACCGATGATTTTCGAGGAATTTCGCCAGGTAAACCTAAATTCAAATATCTGCTTCCGCTCGATGTGAGGGTACGAGTGATATTGATTGTTCTGCGGTGCATGATCTTGCCGTTCAGCATAATGCCTGCCTCATGGCCGGTCATCCCCAAAAATAACCAGTTGCTCACCTGATAGATTTTGCCTTCATACACTTGGTTGAGATGGCATAGCTGACCAGCAATTAAATTATTTGCATATCTTTATTTCCGGCACTGAACACGACAGACTCTTCTAATGTTTGCTGAAGCTATATGGCGGTGATTTGAAGCGAGCAAATAGAAACCGTCTAAGGATCAATCTCCACTTATGAGCCACCAATTAATCCGACCCGTGCGCACGGAAACGGATAGGCCACAGTCTTCAAACACAACGCCTGCAGGAGGACGTGCTTTGCCTGCAGGTATCTGGGCATTAGGGTTTGGCTCGCTCTTCATGGATACCTCCTCGGAGCTGATTCACAGTTTGCTGCCGGTGTTTATGGTGGCGACGCTGGGCGCTTCCGTGGTCACGGTCGGGATCATTGAGGGAGTCGCCGAAGCTACTGCCGCCATCATGAAAGTCTTCTCGGGCGCACTCAGCGATTATCTGGGGAAGCGCAAATTTTTGACGGTTCTCGGTTATGCACTCGCTGCGTTCACCAAACCGATCTTCCCTCTAGCCACTTCGGTTAGCTGGGTGTTCGTGGCGCGCTTTGTGGATCGCGTCGGTAAGGGTATCCGCGGTGCACCACGCGATGCGCTGGTGGCTGATATCACCCCGCCTACCATACGCGGCGCGGCTTACGGCCTTCGTCAGGCGCTCGATTCAGCAGGAGGCTTGATTGGACCGCTGCTCGCGATGGTATTTATGATCTGG
>DATGYM010000425.1:0-1830 GCA_035297925.1 Pyrinomonadaceae bacterium
CTCGTCGCCCCAGAACGTAATGAGGCAGTAGCCATTAGTTTCTGGGATAAGAAAGAAAACGCGGAAGCTTACAACCGAGAGAAATATCCTGAAATCTTGAAGACCCTGTCCAGGGTAGTTGATGGCACTCCGAAAGTGGAGACATTTGAGGTCGCCAATTCGACCTCGCACCAGATTGCGGCCAAAGCGGCCTAACCAGAGAGGTCTTACGGTTCCGGGAGGGGGTTATCCCCTCTCGGATCGTATTCATAACAGCGGGAAAAGAGTTCTTGGGTTTCCGTCTGCGGGGCACCAGGCTTTACTTTGACCCGTGCATCTCGCGCGCGTGGCGTCGCTTTGAAATCAACTTCCTCTATCACTCATCGCGCTATGAAATCGTCGTCGAGAACCCTCAGGGAGGTCTGTGAACTCGATGGTACACCGTTCGCAACGAATAGTATGTATATCCAGAAACTGAGCCATCAGAATAGTCCCGGTAGTTGGCGCCTGTTGGCCCTGGCACTTGTCTCCGAAAATTCCTGAATAGTTGCACGTTCAGTGAACAAATCCGCTTTGTTCCAGTCGTTGCAGAATGGACACGTCAACTAGGTCCTCCGCTTTGAGTTGCGCGATCTTTGGATTTTTCAATCCCATGACTTGTATGGTTGCCTTCACGGCGTCCATGTTCGGATAAGGTTTGCGCTCGACCTTCGGCAGTAAATCTTCGTACGCGCTCTCGGCTTCCTTCTGCGAAATGCGCAAGTGTTTTCCCAAGATTTCTGTAACCGCCCTTCGGTTCACAGGGTTTAACATGAAAGCGTTTCCTTCTACGATACTTTTTACAATCGCTTCGACCGTGCGAGGGTGTTCTTTGACAAAGCGTCTGGTTGTGGCCACCGAGTTATTGACAAATGGGACGCCCAGCTGCTGGAGATTTCCAAGATAAGAAAAATTTCTTTCTTTAAGCGGTGCGGAAACAGAAGGATCGACAATGGTCGCATCGATTCGTCCGGTAATCAGCGCCTGAACGCGGGTAGGCTCGTCTCCAACAACTAAAAAAGTAATACCATCTCGCTTCTCGTCGAGCCCGAAATGCTTCAGCATGAGAAAAGAGGCAACATGCGAAGAGCTGCCAAAACCGCTGATGGCAAGTGTTTTACTCTTAAGATCTTCCGCCCGTTTGATTTCAGGTTTGGCCCATACGTCATAGGTCAGGAGATTCGTGATCCCGAGTATCATAATTGTGTCCGCGCCGCCGGCAGCGGCCGAGGTGACCAGGGCAGCTCCGGTCGAACCAATGGGAGCCGATTCCGACACAATCGCTTGGATCATCCGTACTCCTCCGGAGATGAATACAATGGTCGGGTCGAGACCGTTTTTTTTGAAGAAACCCAACTGTTGAGGTACCCAGAGAAAGGCCATGTCATTACGCAGGCTTGAATGGCCGATCACTACTTTTTCCAGTTGTTGGGCCGAGGCGGCGCTAATATCCCAGATCAACACGAGCGCCACGACGAAGCCTAAAACTCTCTGATCTCGTCGCATAGTCCCTCCTGTAGCGGGATAGGTACTGTGCATTGAGTTCCAATGTCAACACGCCTGCAGACCGATCAGACGCCGTTTGCCAGTTTGTTGACAGAGAAAATTGCGCGCTGATATAGCCGTTAAAGTATGAAAGGGGCAGGACGATTCGGATCTGCCGAAAGCTGTACGCCAACTCGTTGATGGAGGAAAAGTAATGTCCAGCGTGCTGTTACTTAGCAATCAGGACGTGGAAAAGCTCTTAACTATCGAGGACACGATCCGTGCTTTGGACGAGGCTTATCTTGAGCTGGATAAAGGCCAGACGGC
>DATGYM010000426.1:0-2239 GCA_035297925.1 Pyrinomonadaceae bacterium
GCCTTACTTCCTGACTCGCCTTTGGTTATGTGCTCCACGATTTGATTTGCTTCGAGGCTTGTTCCCTTCAGCGCCGGGGCCTTTAGGGCAGGTTTGCCTTCCCCGTTAGCCCCGTGGCAACCCGCACACTTTTTCTTGTAAAGAGCTGCTCCATCATCCGCGGCCCAAGAAGCCAAAGACACAACCAGTAACATCGCTGCCAAACTAGCCACAAAATTGCGGTTCATACGTCGCTCCTAAATCAGTTGAATTGTAAACCTTTCACGCTTGTTGCACACCGCTAGTTCAATGCTTCTGCACTTTCGAGATCCGATCCGCGATCCCCAGAGTCTTCAAGATTTCCGGGGATGCCTCTTCCATGGCCAGTGGCTCATGACAAGTGTTGCAGTCCTGAGTGATCGTTTTTCCATCTCCTGTCGTATGCGAGCCGTCGTGACACCGAAAGCACCCTGGAAAGTCCGTATGGCCAAGATTGTTCGGGTAAGTACCCCAAGTCACTTTCAGGTCCGGAAAAACATTGCGGTTGTAAATCGCGAGAACCGCCTCACCCGCATGGCGGATGTCCTGTGAACGCGCACCGTAAACGTCCGGGTAGTTCTGCTGATAGAAAGCCGCGAGGGCCGGCGGCAATCTCGCTGCCGCTTCCGCGCTTGTCGCATAGTTTGCCTTCAGCAACTCCACACTTTCCTTCTTGATGTAGGGTAGGCCTACAGCGATGTCACCAAGCGCGAGCGCTTTATCCATCGCTCGTTCCGGCAGGTCGAAGGTATGCGTCGGTCGGTTATGACAGTCCACGCATTCCATCTCGAACTTAGGAAGTGCCTTGGCCGAATCCGGCTGCGTTTCAGGGCTGACGAAAGTTCGGACCTCCCCTGTGTTTGTATTTCTGTATTCGACCCACGGAATGGTCTGCCGCACCCCGTCCGCTGACGCAAAGCGGATGTGAACTCCCGGACCAAAGTGCGCACCGTGAATTCCCGAGATCCGGTTTCCACCCACTAGCATTAGGAGAACGGTCTCCGTTCGTGTATTTGTTTCGTCGTCGGCATACTTGCTGAATAAGCGCAGACGCGCACCGCCAAACTTCTGCGGCCAATGACAGTTCTCGCAGGTTTCTCTCGCAGGCACGAGACGATTGCTTTCCAGAGCGGACGGGATTGGTCTCGGGCTTGTATTCAGCACAGTCTCAATGAGTTGACGAATTCCGTTCGTCTTGCTGTTGATCCAACCGGCAGCACCTGGCGCTACATGACATTCGACGCATTCCACCCTAGAGTGAGGAGAGTTCCGATAGGCAGCTAGTTCAGGATTCATCGTGTGACAGCTCGCTCCGCAGAATTGGGGTGTCTCCATATACTTAACGGCTCGATAGGAGACTTGGGTTCCAATGAGGATGTTCAGGAGAGTTGTGGCGCCGAAAAACCAGGCGATGCGGCGCAGCGCCCTCTGGCGATCGAAGCCTTCCTCGGATAGCCCTCGGCGAATCTGGCGTTTGCTCAGGTAGACACCGATCGGAACCAGCGCCAAACCAGTGAAGAAAAGCGCTGGAAGGACGAGAAATACCACGATGCCCACGTAAGGATTGTCGACGTGACCGCGAACCTGTTGCGGTAACACAAAGAGCCACGAAATTAACGCACTTGCGAGCAGGGCCAAGCCAAGCAGACTCAGCCAATGTCGAGTCAGCACGAACCAGACAGGCTTTTCACTCGTCGCACCCATAGAACCTGTAAGAAATCAAGAGCCAGAGCTTTGCTTGAGCATCAGGCTAAAGAGGCCGAGCGAGAAAAGGGACTGTGGAAAGTGACAGTATCTGTCGTCCTCAAAATCAAAATATTGGTCTTTCGCGACCGTGGCGATTATTAAGGACAGGCACGTGCGGATCATCGGTAGGCTTCGCTCATCACACCAGCGCGAATATGAGCAGCACGGATTCGGGAAGTGATAAGCGTCTCTCGCCAAATTTTCCCTTAATTCCGATAGAGCATGATGCGGGATACTGCGGAAACACCGGTTCGGGCAGGGTGAGGCCGTTCGCCGTCGGTACGGGAACAGGTCTGGGCGCGGAGTGCCTCAGGAGACTTTAAGGATCTTCGGCTCTAGTCGGCAGCCATCGTGTGCGCTGTTTCTTCCCAGGCTTCCCCTTCGGGCGGCGTTCCACCGCCTGACTGCTGGCTTCGTAACTCCGCCTCGAGTGCCGCCAACTGGGCCTCAATATCCTGTACAGCCTTCCGCTTGC
>DATGYM010000427.1:0-2232 GCA_035297925.1 Pyrinomonadaceae bacterium
TCACCACGAAGGCGCGAAGGGCACGAAGGTTTTCGCGGGGCGCGCTTCGCGCACCGATTAGTCTCGGAATTTCTCCCGCAAAGACGCTAAGGCGCAAAGGTATTAAGAAATAAATTACCTTCCGGACTTCGTGTGCTTCGCGGTGAAAATGAATTTTTCCATTCGAAGAAATTTCCACAAGACTGCGAAGCTGAGCTCCAGCAACCTGGTGTTGGCTCTCGCAGTTGTCGTTACGCTTTGGTTGCTACTGGTGCCGATGCTGCTGCTGCTCTTGAACAGCATCAGGACCGGGCCGCCAACTTTTCTCGGTGGTCCCTGGACGTTGCGCAATTACGCTGTCCTGTTCAGCAGTCCATTCTTTTACACCGCGCTGGTCAACACGATCGTGATCTCCGTCATCTCGACTTTGGGCGGCCTCGCTCTCGCCATCGTCTTCGCCTGGCTAATCGAGCGCACCGACATGCCATTTCGCGGCATGGCCTGGGTCGCCGTGCTTTTGCCTCTTGCCATACCGGGGGTGCTATTTGCGTTATCCTGGATGCTGCTCCTTGCGCCGAGGGTCGGGCTGATCAATTTGGTGACCCGCGCTGTGCTGGCCTTTTTGGGTGTCAGTCTCGAAGAAGGCCCGTTCAATATTCAATCGCTCTGGGGCATCATCTACCTCAGTTGGATGCGAGGCGTGAGCACGATTTTTTTGATGATCGTCGGAGCGTTTCGCTTGATGGATCCTGCGCTGGAAGAAGCGGCCCGTTTATCGGGAGCCAATCCGCAAAGCATCTGGCGCAGAATAACGCTGCCGCTGCTGATGCCGGCATTGTGCGCCGCCGGGATCTACTCCTTCGTTTCTCATCTCGAGTCATTTGAGGCGCCTTTGACGATCGGCCTCGCCGCCGGGATCTTCGTGCTCAGCACGCTGATCTATTTCACCGCTCGTTATCACGTTCCCGTCGATTACGGACTGAGCGCGGCCTACGCGGTACTTTTCATGCTCATTATGACTATTTTCTCATACTTTTACGGGCGGATGATCCGTAAAGGCGAACGCTTCGCGGTGATTCGCGGCCGCGGTTTCAATCCGGTCAGATATTCGCTGGGCCGTTGGCGCTATCCGGCTGTGACGCTGTTCGCCGTCTATTTCCTCCTCACCGTGGTCTGTCCTTTGTTCGTACTGGTCTGGGCTTCGGTGGTTCCGTACTACATCGTGCCGTCGATGGAAGCCCTCAAGATGGTTTCGTTCGACCACTATGTCAACGTCGCGAGCAGCCCCAGATTCCTCCACGATCTTGTCAATACCGTGGTCATGGCGATCGGCGCAGGCGTGGCAACCATGGCGGTTGCTCTGATGATTTCGTGGCTGGTCATCCGACTCAAGCACCGCGCCGGGTTCATGCTCGACAGTTTGACGTTCATTTCTTACGCCATTCCGGGAGTCGTGGTCGCGTTGGCGATGGTTTTCGTGTACCTGCAGCCGCCGTTGCGTCCGTTGGGCATTTACGGCTCCATCTGGATCATCGTGCTCGGTTTGGTGACGCAGTACCTTGCGTTCGCAACACGCACGACCAATGCCGGCTTGCTGCAGATTCACCGGGAGCTGGAAGAGGCCGCGTCGGTTTCCGGCGCAACGCGCCTGCGTACAATATGGAAGATCACGACTCCGTTGCTCATGCCGTCACTCGTCGCGGGCTGGATTTGGGTGGTCGCCCACTCACTGCGCACCTTCTCCGTCCCGTTAGTTCTCGCCAGTGAAAACAACGAGGTGCTCGCCGTGTGGATATGGATTTACTGGCAGGCCGGGCGAATTCCAGAGGCGGCGGCCATCGGTGTGATGCTCATTCTCATCACCGCGCTGGTGGGACTCGCGGCGCGCAAACTCGTGGGCGAATCACTGTCGGGTCTGAGCCAATGAACCCGGATTGGGTAGTCAAAAAGGTCGCTGCGTTTGGTTGACATTGACCATCAAGCTCAAAGGCTTCATGCCGCGCCACCTGTTCCCACTGCGAGACAATCACATTTTCGGCTGCGACATCTGCCCGGAAATTTGCCCCATTAAAGTCAAAGCACCGGAGTCAGCTGAACGGGCATTCGCTCGGTGATCGGGACTCTCTGCGCCGCGGCTCATTCCATTGCTTGCATTGTCCGCGCCGGAATTCCCCCAGCGCTTTCGCGGTAGTTTAATTCCCCGTGCCAAACGGCGGGCCTTTACTCGATTGCTTTTGATTCGGGGCCCGCACT
>DATGYM010000428.1:0-8942 GCA_035297925.1 Pyrinomonadaceae bacterium
TCCTGTTCGCAAACGTGTTTGGCTTTCTCTCAAGTCTCTGAGTGAACGATCATGTGGTTCAAAAACCCGCGGGTGTGTTTGCCGAAAAATCCAATATGCGCCGCCAAATATGAACGCAAGCATGCCGAAACAAATCCAGAATCCCCAAAGCCAAATCGGTTGCCAGCGCAATTGCGATTCAGCGTTAGCAACGCTTTTCTCCAGATCGCTACTTTTGCTTTCGAGCTCCCGGATCCGCTGATCTCTCTTAACCAGTTCTTGTTCCAGAGCTTTAGTTTCTCCGTAAGTGCTGAGCGGCAGTTTAAGTTTCTGGCCTATTTGGAGATTGCCCTCTACAATTCCCGGATTTTGTTTTTTAATTTCCTCTTTCGGAATCTCCAATGTCGACGCAATAATGTCTAGACTGTCTCCCGCTCGTACCGTCCATGTGTGGCTCTCGGCGGCTGCTGAAACACGCGCAGTAAGAACACAGCAGATCAAGGCAACCAACAAAGATATCCTTTTCATGACTACCTCCTTTCTCACAGCCAAAAAACGTGCGTGTGAGCGGCGCACAAAGAAAAAGATAACAGGCGCGTATAGCGTGTCGCTACGGGGGTCACGCGCGTACTGAAAATATGTTCAGAAAACGTGTCACTTAGCAAGAAGACGCTACAGCGGAAGGTTTGCCTCGAGGCTTTAGCGGAGATCTGGAGTGTCGAATTGGATCCCAAACCAGACCCGGGGCCATGACTTTTTGGATCGATCCAAAACCCCCTCTCGAAACACTCATTCAAAATGGGTACTTTGCAGGAAGAAGGGAGGCTCGGACCAAATGGCGCAACAAGACACAATAAGAAACCGAGAACGGTTTCAAATAGCGTTGCAGGACGCTGCATCAAAGCGGGCGATCCCGCTTGACGGACTCACTTGGCGCGACATTCCAAATCGTGACGCATCCGACCTGATAGTCGAAGCCGGCGGCAAGAAGCGCGTTTTCACAATCACCAACAGTGATATGATTAATGATGTCGAAGGGCAGATCGATCAGATTCTCAACGTTGCAATCGATGTAGAGTAGACAGACCATGTGTTGCGATGAGGAAGAGACGTAGCTACGAATTCCAAAAGGCGAACGCGCCGGCGACCTGCTCAACATTCCGCTACCGAATCAGCTTGTAGAACTGTCGGTTTTAAGAAGTTTGCTAATCGAGTAACCAGACTCGCCTGCAACAGCTAGCAAGCTCGCTCACCAAAACGCTGAGAAACTGCTGAGTCTCGGACGTTGGCGACTCCAGCAATACAATCGCCGTTCCTTTTTATGTCCGCGATGGCGGAGAACGGCTCTTTGCCCCGAAATGTCTGTAGCACCGCAGCGGTCCACAACATCAGCCCTGCTGAGTTTTGGTGGGAGAGATCGCATATTGATTCGATTTGACGAGGTCAACTCGGCCAAGCTAAAGGTAGATTGCCAGTACGCCCGAGGCTTATTCGGGACGGGATGGCGACAATCATCTTCCCATCAATGCCTGGACCGAGAGCCAAAAGAAGAGCACTTGCAGGTCCCTGCTGATGGAAGCGCGCGCCCGCGAATGAAGTGCACGGGTATGGCGTAGGACTTGACGGTATTTTGGAGATAAACAGAGAGCTCACGAGAGCTTTTGTCTCCTGGTTTCGCTCTCGCTGCGATTGTTGCCTCGATATGACGGGCGCCAAGCATGAGTTTCAGAGACGCCTCTTCGTTGCCTAAAAATTCAACGGCACTCTTTTATGAGAAGTGTACGAAAAGTCTGGCCGATGTTATGTTGGAAAACCCTTCAGTCGTAAATTGCTAGATGTTTAAAATTAGCACTTTGTCTTGTGGCACCACCGTTGCTCGATGCGGTTCGTGGTTTCTTTGCAATCAGTCTCTGTCATCAGAACCTCTTTAGCCTGACATCAGAAACCTCTTTGCTCTGACTTCGTGAAAAGCGGATGAGGAGACGGGCTGGTTTTCCAGTTTCAGCAGTCATTAACATCATAGTCACAACGCGGGGCCGGAGGAATCAATGTACAATAGTTACTTTGGATTCCGCGAATCACCCTTTAGTGTCACCCCTGATCCCCGTTTCTTCTACACCAATCCTGTTTACCTAGAAGCCTTTGCTACGCTTCGCTATGGGATCGAAGCGAAAAAGGGTTTCATTGTTATTACCGGCGAGGTCGGAACAGGAAAAACTACATTGCTACGCAAATTATTACACGACTTGGAGAACAACGTACATTCGGTGCTTGTATTTAACAGCTGTTTAAGCTTCCCCGAATTGCTCGAATTCACACTTCAAGATCTGGGTCTAACATCGAAAGATAGAAACAAAGTAACAATGCTGCAGAAGCTAAATGATTATTTGATCAAGCAGCTCAACCAGGGGCATACCGTTACAATGCTAATCGACGAAGCCCAAAACCTGAGCGATGAGGTTCTAGAAAACTTAAGACTTCTCTCTAACTTGGAAACTGATCAGGAAAAACTGATCCAAATCGTATTGATGGGTCAACCCGAGCTTAAGGCAAAACTAGCTCAATCCCACCTCCGACAACTTAAGCAGCGTGTGGCGCTGCAATGCCAGCTTCGTTCTCTCACGGATAGGGAAGTACGGCCGTACATTGGCTCTCGATTAATGGCTATCGGCTATAAGGGCAAGGATCCGTTTGATCGTTATGCGGTTAAACGGGTCGCTGATTATTCAAAAGGAATTCCCCGCGTAATAAACATCCTCTGCGATAATGGACTTCTTACCGCCTACGCAGCGGGGCAACAAAGTGTTACTGCAGATATGATCGACAGAGTGGCGCTCGATCTCGACCTGGGCTCCGAAGCTTCTAACACTAAGATGCATAATCTTCCGGCTTTATTAGCACCTACCGAAACCTCGCTCCAGCAAATACCTAACAAAGTTCTTTGGTTTCGACCAATGCACCTCACAAGAACTGGCGTCAGCTCACTTCTGATGATCTTCTTTGTGGTCGTGGCGTCCGTTATCGGCCTTGCCTCACACAATCTAGAGAAGGTTGTGCCGAGCAATCAATCAGAAGCCGTTACGAAAAAGCCACGCGCAACACTCGAGTCCCAACACTACTACGAACGCGTTGTCATCCAGCCTGGCTCTACCATCCAAAAAATTGCCGCCGATACGTACGGCTCCAATACAATTCTTGGTATGGATCTTATAAAAGAATTCAACCCGAAAATCGATAATGTTAACCGGGTGCTGTCGGGACAAAAGCTATTACTCGTTCCCCTCTCGGAAGCGACGTTACTACGGGAACAACCCGATGGCTCGTATCATTTGATCGTGGGATCCTTTTCCAGCGGAGCAGATGCCCAGGCACGCGCGCGCCTCTTAGCCAAGGACGGATATCAATTCATCATCACGACAAGCAAAGTTTCTGACGATCTTTTGTTGCAGCGCGTTCAGATTGTCGGGTTGAAAAACCTTAAAGAGGCGTTGCAAACCTGGGATACCGGATTAACAAAGGATTGGTTCGCTTTGTTTAGCAGGCCACGCGAGGGCGATGCATTAAATAAAGTGGATGAGCCTTATTAGTCAGCGGAGTGGATATGAGCAAAATCTACGATGCCCTAGTTCAAGCCGCAAAGAATAGTCACTCAAGGACAGCAGCCTTGCGAGCTACCCCCGGTCAGAAGGCCGGACTCCTAAAGCTTTCGTCGCGAAACATCAGTCTGGAATGGAAAATTACGGGAACTGTTGCAACTGTCATCTTCGTTTTTGGGGTTTTTCTTCTAATTATAGCCAATCAACTCATGGGGCGGGCGCTACGAAACCAAATAGATCAGCGGGCATTAGCCATAACAAATAATCTAAGTAATGCGGCCACAGGCCCTGTCATAGGCAAAAATATTCTTCAGCTTTACGCGTCGCTGACAAAATACGCCCAGTTGCAAGGAGTAGCATACGCCTTTATCGAAGACGGTAGTGGAAAGATAATTGCCAATAGCATCAGGCCGTTCCCCACAGAGCTTGTGGGAACTGCGACGCCGGACGAACGAAAGCAGGTCAACAGGCGAGCCGTAACATTGCAAGGAAAGACTGTCTATGAGACGCGGGTACCCATTCTTGAGGGACAACTAGGGGCAGCTCATCTCGGAATATGGGCAGAGGAGATAAAAAAAGAGATCAACACGATTCGTTTCACCTTTGTCGCCGTGATAGTCCTCTTACTTCTCGTCGTTGTCGCCCTTTCTATTTTCCTCGTGCGAGCCGTTATTGTGCCAATCGGTGAAGAGACCGGGTTACGGGGTGAGATAAGCCGCCCGGGCGACTTGAAGGCGGCAGTTGAAAATAGAGTCGCAAGCTGAGATCGGCAAGCGCGGCTAATCCCGGAGCAGATTGGCGCGGGCTTGATCACTGAGACACAGCGACATGTGGATAAAAAACCGTCACAAAAACGAATCCATTCACATCTGAGATATCGAATCCACCAATTAACACGCAAAACCAGGCAGAGATTGGAGTTGTCTTACGTCAAACAAGCCGGGCATTACCGGAAGTGCGTTTTCTTACAGGCAGCGTTGGTTGCCGTCTGCACTTTTTTGTTCGCGCAAAATTAGTTGGCGGGATGGCACCGATAGGAGTTGATTCACATGAACATCATTCAGTTCATCGACGATGACATCAAGCTTAACGAGAAGGGCGAGCCGTCGTCCTTAGCGCCGCATCAGCGCGACATCCTGGCTCTCATATTTAGCCGCGACCAGAGGACCAGACTATGGTCGGAAATTAAAAAGTCGCCAAGACCTTTCTCGCCGGCTACGTCGGCATCTACGAGGCCGTGACACACGCCAACTGCGAGGTCGTGTGTGTTGCGAATGACGGAGCAGGCGCAGTCGCGTGTTTTCGCCACCGCGGTGGACCTTTGCCGAAACAATCGTGAGTTTCGGGTCGGGGCTCAAAACGACGCAGAACGAAATCCGCTTCTCCAATAACCGCGTCATTAAGGCCATTGCGAGCGACTACAAGGGTGCTGCGGCGGGCGCCAACGCTTGACGATATTCGATGAGCTGTGGGCCTATGACCTGGAGAGTATGACGAGGCTCTTCGAGGAGATGCGGCCGCCACCGACTGAGCCAGGCGCGTATATATTCATCGTGAGCTATGCAGGCTTTGCTGGCGAGTCCACGGTACTAGAGAAGCTCTACCAGCGCGGCTTGAAGGCAAAGAAAATATCGCGTCGCTACGAGGTGCACGCCGACTGTGGCCTCTGCATGTTGTGGTCCCACCGCGGGCGCATGCCGTGGCACACCAAGAAGTATTTCGACAATGAGCGCGCCGACCTTCGCGCAAACCAGTTCCTGCGCCTTCATCGTAACCAGTGGGTCTCTGCCGAGTCCCAGTTCATCGGCGCCGACGAATGGGACGCCATCGTGGACCCGAGCCTCTCCCCTGCCCTCAACTCGGCCAGCGTTTTTCTCGGTGTAGACTTGGGCGTGAAGTCGGACTCAAGCGCGGTTGTTGCTCTCGGCCGAGACGCCGCGAACAAGAAGCTTGTCGCGGCTTTTCACTGCGTATGGCGTCCGACGAAGGAGGCGCCAGTGATGCTCGACGAGGTGAAGAACTACATTGCCCAGGTGCACCGCCTCCATCACGTGCAAGGCGTCTATGCTGACCCGTCACAGTGCTTCTTGTTGATTCAGCAACTGCAAAACGTCAACATCCAGGTACAAGAGTTCCCGCAGACCGTGGCGAATACCATCAAGATGGGCGAAACGCTTTTCTCGCTAGTGCGCGATAAAAATCTAATCGCCTACAAGTCCTCCGAACTTCGCGAGCACGTGCTGAACGCAATTGGCGTTGAGACTCCGTCAGGTGTGCGCATGGTCAAGGGCAAATCGAGTAAGAAGATTGATGCCGCAATCGCTTTGGCAATGGCTTGCGTTGCCGCGGTGCAGGTCCCGACGGTGGACACCAAAGGCATTGCCATGTTTGGCAGCCGTATGCGCTATCTCGATGATAGCAGCGAAGGCGGCAGTGAAATTAACCGCGCTTGGGATGGCGGAGAGATATTCCGCAAGAGCTGGTGAGGGCGATTGACATGAGCGGCGCGACACTAGAGTCGAAAATGCGGGAGGCCGCCCGTAAGAGAAAAGCCGATTAGAAGCGCGAGAAGCGCCAAGCTCGGCGGAAAGCAAAAAAGCACGCAAAAAACTGGCGATTTGGGGGTTAGTAACCTCCAGTTGGAATACGTCAGCGAAGCTTGAGTCAGAAATGTTCGCTCGTGCTCATCGACAGTGTAGTTTTTTCCCTCCACGTTCCCGATCATATTGTCGCCCCAGTCACAAAAAAGTCCCGATTTGGCGCTGGCACCACCCTTGCTGCGGAAAACGCCAGTATGGGACCTCGATATAACTTCACTCGATATAACTTCAATTGGCCGTTTTTCACCTTCTGGCTTGGCTATACAGCGCTTGTGGCCAGCGTTGCGATTCTTTTCTAAGAACGCCCCGTTGGGCACTTGTAAGCTTAGTTTCCAAAATGCCTGCGCGTTTAAAACCAATCATCTTGCCAACGCACCCTCAGTTACAGCAACAAAGCAAGCGATTAGACGATTGGCAAGAACTTATCGACGAACAGACGGCTAAAGAATTTGAGCGATACACAGCACGTTTAAAGCGCACCCACAGTCGTCGCGTTCTTAATTCTTAGCTGCAGCTCTGCTGGAGGTAGCAGAACCAGCCACTCCACCGATTTATAACTGTTCTTTAGGATTCCGGCGGGGGAATCTTTTTGCACAAAGGCAAGACATTTGGCAAATGGATGCACCTCCTAAAGTCCTGGTCGTTGAAGATTTTGAAGATCTTCGAAAGTTAGTCGCAGTTTACCTCGGTGCTTGTGGCTACCAGGTTCTCGAAGCCGCAAACGGCAAGGCGGCCATCCAAACCGCGAGAAGCGGAAATCCCAATTTAATTTTATTAGACATCCGATTGCCCGATATAAACGGAGTGGACGTGGTCAGGGAATTGCGCAAATCGTCTCAGACGAAGCACGTTCCTATTGTCGGATGGAGTGCGGAGGCTGAATCAAACCCGCAGCGAGAAATGCTACGGCGCGCAGGGATTAGTGATTACATCCAGAAGCCGACTAGTCTCAAAGACCTCGACGCGGTAATAGAACGTTTTTTACCAAAGCCAAAGCGAAAGCATTAGACTGGAGAGTTTCGTCGCTTGCGCTTACTACGCGCTGCTCTTTGAGCTAGTCAAGAAAGGCGATCTTGATGGCTTGGTTGTGAAACGAAGGACGGCAAATACACGCAGCAAACGCTTTGGTACAAATTCTTGAATCCCACCTATAGTCAGAAAACAGGACGCCAGGAATTCTTTCAAAGACAATAATCCGCGCGTACGCTAGAATCGTTTAACAGAATCGCTCAACCGCTTTATCTCTTCGACAATATCCTTGCGCCGAGAATCATCCTGTTTAAGGGTTAACATCTCGCGTGCAACCTCGTCCATACATTGCTCGACCAATCGACTGACTTGCGAATAATACGGCTCGCCTGAGTTGCGTCAGTAAGCAAAGCTCTTCGATGATTGCAGCCCGCCTTCGATCGTCATGGTCCAATACTTCAAATTCCCGAGCCACTTCGTTCATACAATTTGTGATTAGCTCTAGACTGAGCCGTCCAGATTTGCTGTCGGACATTTGGTGTCACCTCCAGTTGTGTTCGTCGCGTCAGAGGCGAACCTCTTACCACAAACGCCATTCAAAAACGAAAAACGGTCGTATTTTTTTGCTGGCAAAGATAAGCATCGTTACATTTTGGTGGGCAAAATTTTTTTGTGTAAAAATTCTTGCTTTTTTGTGCTCGAAGACGCATAGAAAAACTCTTTATCTCGAACAACTCGGCGGGTCACGAATGTAGCTGGATCAAAAGGCTTATGGTCATAAGAGCGGGAGGCAGACCGCTATGAGCAGAGTGTTTGAGGAGTTGACTGCGGCAGTTTACGAGCAACAAAATCGGCGAAAACGCGAACTTAATGGCACTGCGGTCGAGCGTGATTTGATTGCAAGATTTCATCGCGTGCGACAAACGGAACACGCGTTCCCGAAAGCCTCTTCGCCGCCGAACAACTCGACAACGAACGAAGGAACCTCGAAAACCACTGAGTCAGAAATCAATCCCAACCGCCCTGAATTTCCTATGAACGAGCATGAACGGCATTCGGAAGATCGAGATTTCCACTTTAAACGAACGTGGGTGGCGGCGCTGCTGGCCGCCGTCCCATTAATCATGGTTTGTTATGCGATTCAAAAGCGAGCCAGCAGTGCGAACACAACCTCTAATTCAAGACAGCAAAATGTTTCTGCAATGCAAATATCGGATGGTCCTGGACTTAAAAATGCCGATACAAGACCGGCAAAGCCGGAGCTTTCTCGTACTGCTGCCACTGATGCCCGCCAGTTTCCAGCCGAGATGGATTTGATTGCTCCGCCCGTGCAAAGCGAGAAGCCGAATAAAACCTGGTCGGTGCAGGTTTCCGCGAAAACTTCAAAGGAAACTGCGGATAAATTGGCGCAACAGTTAAAATCCGAAGGCTACACCGTCTATGTCGTTCCGGCTGAGGTGAAAGGACAAACCTATCATCGCGTGCGAATCGGTCCTTTCAGCGCGCAAGAAGAAGCGGAATCCGTGCGCCAGTCGCTAACTCGCCACGACGCGTACCGGGACGCGTATCTTGCCACCGATTGACCCGTTCTAGTTGCGCTCAATCGTAGTTTTGCTCCGCCGTAAGCGCAAACCGGCGCACTAGCCCGTGGCTAAGACCAGCATGTGTCGTCAATGCATCGCCGCCCAACACGGCAGAACCGCCGCAGCTACATTAGCCAGCAGGTCGGCGGGAATTTTTTCAAAGACAATAGGCCGCTCAGAAAGCGCGGATAATTCCCGGATCACCTATTCGTTTT
>DATGYM010000429.1:0-3978 GCA_035297925.1 Pyrinomonadaceae bacterium
TCAAGCCCACCATCGTGCGACGCAAAAGACAATCTGAGAGGGTTTGTGCCAACTCACGTCGGAACGCGAAAACAACCTCCGCGGCAATCGCGCCGGTTTCGACATCAAAGATTTTGCCGAGCTCCGGATGCTGATCCAGTAAATCGAGAAGCAGCAACGCGCGCGCGCCGTAAATCCCAAGCAAGCGGGAATTTGTTTTGGTGCTTAGTCTTGAGCGCTGAGTGAAGGCATTGCCATAAGCAAGCTGATCTGGAGAAGTAGCAGCGCCGGGCAATGGCTCGCGAGCGGTGATACATGGCGGCGAGGCGCGCCGCAGGCTCCTGAAAACCAGATGCACTGCTGCTTCGGCAAGATTGCGGTACGTGGTTAACTTTCCACCCACAACCGAGAACAGATTGTTTACCTGCGGATGCGAGCGAAGGAAATGCCGGCGCGTAATGCCGGGTTCGTCCTCGTCGCTTATAAATGGCAATGGCCGCACGCCTGAATAGCTGTAAAGAATCTTTTCCGGGGTAAGTTTAGCCTGTGGAATTACACGGTTCGTTTCGCGAAGCAGATAGTCGATCTCAGAACGATCGATCAGCACTTGGTCGGGGTTGCCGTCGTAACGAATGTCGGTGGTGCCGATCAGATACTTATGGTCCCAGGGAATTATGAAGAAGGGGCGCTGATCCGTTTTCGCTTCAACATAGATTGCTGTTTCAGGGGCGCCGGCGAAGGAAGCAACAATTATGTGACTGCCTTTCGTGCCGCCAATTAACCTTGGCGAGTCGGCGGCAATTCTGCCGAGCACTTGATCGACCCAGGGGCCGGCGGCGTTGATCACGACGTTGGCAGAAACTGTGAAGCGTTGATCGCTTGAGCCCTCCCTAACGGTCGGGCTACTGCCCCGGTCAACGGTCGGGCTACTGCCCTGGTGCGCGAGCATGAATTCCATGCCGCGTACTGTTCCCTCGTCGATGAGTAGCTTTTCGACCTTTGCATAAGTGTACACCGTAGCGCCGTGCTCAATTGCGGACAGCACATTCTCTAGTACCAACCGCTCGGCAAATTCCACTTGCGCGTCAAAGAAAACGGCGGCGCCAAGCAAGCCTTCCGGATTGAGCGCCGGTGCTTGCAGCAAGGTTTTCGCGCGCGAAAGCATGTGGTGGCGGGGGAGGTCCCGGTCAAATGACAGGAGATCGTAAGCAATCAATCCCGCGCGAACGGCCCAGGGCCCACGTCGAGCCTGTTCATAGAGCGGTACCAGCAGCTGTAAAGGTCTAACAAGGTGCGGTGCGATGCGCAGCAAGCTGGATCTTTCGCGCAACGACTCGCGTACCAGTCGCAGCTCGCCATGTTCAAGATAGCGAAGGCCGCCGTGGATCAGCCGGGTGGAATAACTTGAGGTGCCACCGCCTATGTCGCCCTTGTCCAACAGCAGGACGCGAAGCCCGCGCATCGAAGCGTCGCGCGCGATTCCGGCGCCGTTAATGCCGGCGCCAATTACAATCACATCAAACTCGGTATGAGAGACTTCACTCGTCATGGAAAAATCCGGCTGTATTCGAAGCGTTTCCCATCCTCCTTGATTCAAGGCGCACCATATAGTGCCGATGGTGCACCGTCTCGGGCAAAAGTTCTAACCTCTTCCACACTTGATTGCGCTATTGCTTTGCGTGCCGCCTTAAGCGCTCGCGCGATCCCGCCCATCACTCAAGCAGTGCCTCCCATGGCTCTTCCGCTGCGTTCAAAGGCATACGTTTTGCTCATGGCCCAGGCAGCAAAGTTAAGCCTGTAGCAAACTTAAGCAACAGACAAGCGGGCCTGGGTTGGAACCAGCGTTTGGACAGTAATGCCCTGCCCACTATGACGACCCACCGAAAGTTTGTCCCGGGATGCGTCGGGCTTGACGCCTTCGCCAACGCGCACTCCTGACGCTCTCCACATCATCGGCGCGCGTCTGACGGTTACGAAAACATTTGAAATAAAAAGGAGCGTAGCCATGCGTTCTACCCGACTCATTCGTAATCCCGGTGCCGCAGTCTCTTTCTACTTTTTGTTTCTCCTGCTAATTCTCGCAGTCACATCGCTCATCGCGCGCGCCGCCGATGATGATGTTGACGATGGGGATGAATACGACGTCACGGCGCGGGTGGTGCGCGTAAGTCTGATCACCGGCGAAGTAAGCGTAAAACGCAACGGCAATGCTGATTGGGAACGCGCGCGCCTAAATACCCCTTTGGTTGAAGGCGACGCTATCTCTACCAACGGCGATTCCCGAGTCGAAATTCAGATCGATGCGCGCAACTTCGTGCGCCTGGGCGCCAACTCAATGCTGCGTATCGTGACGCTGCGCGACGAAGGCATAGCTCTCAGCGTAGTCGAAGGCACAGCGTCAGTGCGCCTGGCAAAGTTTGACCACGAACACGAGTACTTTGAAATCGACGCGCCAAAGACAACGCTGGCCGCGGAGAAACGGGGTCTGTATCGCATCGATGTGTCGCGCGAAGGCCGCGTGCGCCTCAGTGCTCGCGACGGTGGGCGCGCGCGCATTTATTCCGAAACCTCCGGCTTTGCCCTGCGAGATGGGCGCACCGCTGAACTAGTAATTGAAGGCGCGGACGCCGGCGACTGGGAGTTTATCCCCGCTAACGTCGCTGACGCCTGGGACAGTTGGGTCGAAAGTCGCGAGCGCTATCTCGCCGAGCGTCTTCGGTACGACGTGCAGTATTACGATAATTATGTTTGGGGCGGCGAAGATCTCGATGCCTATGGAGACTGGACCTATGCTAACGACTACGGTTGGATTTGGCGTCCACATACGACGGTAACTAACAACTATTACGACTGGGCGCCCTATCGATACGGTACTTGGGTTTGGATACTGCCTTACGGCTGGACCTGGATAGGGGACGAGCCCTGGGGCTGGGCGCCGTATCACTACGGGCGCTGGGTTTACTACAACAACTATTGGGCCTGGTGTCCGCGCAGTCATTATTATCGCCATCGCAGTTGGTGGCGGCCGGCACTGGTCGCATTTAACATTTCGTTTGGCGACAATGTGTGCTGGTATCCGCTCGCCTACCACCAACGCGATCCTCGCTCGCGTCACCATCCAAATTCAAATGACCGTCTGCGGCCGCTTCGTGCCGATGAGATTGCACGTCTGCAGAGAGTTAACCCTGCTTACTATCGCGCGGTGACCGCGTTGGCTGCTAAAGATTTTGGCACGGATGGAACCCGGGCGCGCCCGGCAGGTGAGGTGCTCGCGCGACGTGCAATTGCCGCCGACCCGCTGCGCAGCGATCTACCGCTCCGGCCGGTTTCCGCGTCGGAAAGGGGTCCGGAAACTGGCGAGCAAAGGACACGTGTTACGGTAGCGCGGCCGGCTAGAGTTGCGCCGCCCAACGGTTTGGTGGAAAGACCGACGGGGGCGGCTACCCGTTCGCCGGGAGTTGCACTCGACAGTGAGTTGCGTCGCACGCGCATCCTCAATGGACGCGACGGGCTCGTTGCGCGTCCTGATTTACAGCCAACCTCCGGTGCCTCCGGCTCAATCGAGTCGCGTCCTATTGGTGCGGTAACGCGGCCTGGGCGCCCGGTTAGAGAAATTGATCCGCGCATCGATCCGCGAAACGATGCCGGGCGCGATGCCAATCGCGTCCCCGATGCCAACGAACTACCGGAGCGCACCGAAAGTAACGAACGAGAGCGGGCCCCGGTGCGAATTCCAGTGCGTCCGCCTGCAAACGAAGCGGGTACGCCTGGTGATCGGCAGGTGAGACCCCAGCGAACTGACACGCCGGCACGCGAACGCGGCGATCGCATTGACCAGCCGGCTCGACCTGAGTCTGGCGAACAACGTCGCAGCGTGGACCGGCCTCAGCGATACGAACGGCCGGCTGCGCCACCGACATATACCCCACCGACGCGTAACGATCCACCACCACGCAACGATCCACCACCACGCAACGATCCGCCACCACGCAGTGATCC
>DATGYM010000430.1:0-8987 GCA_035297925.1 Pyrinomonadaceae bacterium
CTGCATGATTAGCAAAACACTGATGATGCGACCATCTCGAGTTGCAGCTTCCATGTTTAGCCTTTCTGATTTAACGACGAAATTCTCGCAGTGCCGCTGAACGGTTGAGTTGACAACGCGGGTGGTCAATTACGAAAAGTATCAACTCTGCAAATGACAAGCCGCTGATTCCGGTGCGTCAGTCATTGTTCGACAGCGTCGGATTGGTGCGCAGCCAAACGATAAATACTAAATCTGACAGGAGCCAGAGTGATTGACCGGGAAAACCATTGCGGCCGATCGGGTGTGCGGCCAAATGATCGCGTCAGAAGCTTCGCGTCCCTGTTGCATACGTCAGAAGTAAGAGCCGTGTTCGCTGGATTTTTAGCGCGTCGAACAAACCGAAGATAAAGGCGCGGCAAAACGTGCTCACGCCAGTTAAGAAATCATCGAGTGATTAGCAGCGGCGAATTGACGTTGTAACTGTAAAGCAGTGCTTTGTCGCCGCTAATCCGAAAGACAAATTGTTCTGTTCCCTTACCCTCGCTAAATTCAACATCATATCCAATCGTTACCATGGTCCCGCCGGGCGTTGTGTTCACATGCCATCCAGTTTCATGTGATTGTTTGACGGTGCCAAGTTTTCGCTGGAGCGCTTGGAGATATTCAACGAGGCTGGCTTCGTTACCCGATTTTCTGAAACCTTCGTCGGCCTGATTGTAAATATCGTGAAACTGGCCGGAATTGTATTCGTTGTGATACTGAGTTACGGCTGATTCGGCCATTCCTTTTCCCTTTGTGAAGGAGCAAGAGGTGATCGCGATCAACAACGAAGTAATCAGCAATGTTTTGAGGTTATTATTCATACTCGACCTTCGGCGAAGCGGTAATAACGTCAGAGTTGACCGGACGCGGCGACTACATTCAACCTTCGATTCAGTCAATCAAGTTGAGAAACAGGCGACCCGCGCTCCGGTCTGATGATCTGTTCGGCGTGACCGGAGACAAACACAGAACGAGCCATAGAGTCACCGCTGCATGGGCCAGGAAACAGGCGACTACAGAATCCTATAGATGCGGTACGCAACCTTCTCCGGCATGGGTCGATAGACGCCGACGGCCACGACGTTATTCAACCAGAGGTACTTTGCCGCGCCCGTCTCAAACATAGGCAGTAGCCGCGCGAACAGCGCTCCACCTGGCAGCGCGTACGCAATCCCGCGACAGTTCATGTAAATCTTCTGAGCATCATCGGTTTGCAAAAGGAGCCGGAGATCGAGGACGCTCGATCCATCCGGACGCGCGACGAGCCAGTCTCCGCTCGGAGCGACGAGAGTGCCCTTTAGCTGGGGGCCTTCGAACGTCCCCCCCGAGACCGGGATGATCACTCGGTTCAGGCCGGGGGATGCGACTTTGTTTGCTGCTCCCCTTTCGAACACGAGGTCGAACAACAACTCTGATTGCAACTTCTCATCCGCTGTCGAGCGGGCCCATGACTGCTCGTCGTTCGCCATCGAGCTGACGTTGGCGTTTCCGTTAGAGACGCCGCTGGCGGTGCTGCCTCTCGCGATCAGAACGGGCGCGATGGCTGCGCCAGCGCCAGCCGTCCAGAGCTTCGTGAAGCTTCTCCGCGTCATCACACCTCTCCGTTTCATAGACACCTCCAGTTGGCTATATTCGCAATGCGCACCGTATTGCGACTGACCAGGCGCATTCCGTCATACAGCCGTCTTCAAGGGAACCTCAATCGATGTTCGCCATCGCCTCTGCGTCAGACGCCCGAACGTAAAGAAAAAGAGGGAAAGCAAACGAGAGCCCGATCGTCAGGAGCGCCGAGATAGAGCCACCAACGATCGATGGAGGAGTTGCAGCGCACGAAGGAGGTTTTCCGCCGAGTCCTTCACGTGCCCCTTCAGTGTCTCCAGTTGCTTCACGGTCGCGTACAGATTCGCACGATCTGCCTTTTCAGCTCCCGGATTAGGAAAGTAGTTCTTTGAAAAGTCGAAGTGATACTGAGAAGCTTTTGCTTTCGGGATTGCCTCGAATTGTTATTGACCCAAAACGACCGACGTGGACAGCGAGGCTGTTACCAGAACGATCGCACAGAACCGCCTTAAGGCCGAAGGGTTCGGAACCGTCACATGAGCCTTCGTATGATTTATCAGACGTATGGTCGCTTTCATTCAATTCGTGGGAATTCCTCCGCCAGCCAGCTTGTGGTAAAAACTTTTCGACCAGACATGAATCTGTCAGTCTCAATCTAGCACGCTTTTACGCAGTCAAGAGTCTTCACGCAACCGGTTCGTCGCGATGGCCGCATAAAGCTTCAAGAGCGAACATCTTTCTGTAATTTACTCTCGATGAGCATCTCCAGGTTCAACATAAGCTGAATAGCCATTTTCGTCGCTGTGAGATATCTATTCTTGGTGAGTCAAACATCTTGCCCTAGCTCGATTGAAACAGCTTTTCAATTCCATGAAGACATCGTTCCCAGCCTCGTTTGTGTGCATCGTAGGCAGCCTCGCTCGGTAGGTGGTCCTGTGTCAGGACGATCTTGGTTTGATCATGCTCTTCTTTAAACTCGACATTGACCAATGTTTCGCCGGGACCGTCCGGAACAGGGCTGTCTTTGTCCCAACACCACGTAAATGAGATTCTCTCAGGCCCTTTCGTCTCGCGATAAGTACCGTACAGATGAAATACCTTTCCAGTGGAGTTTAGGAGCAAGTTGAAGTGTCCGCCGGGCCTGTAATCTATTTTAGGAGCATGGAGCCAATATGCATCTTCCGGGGGCAGGAACCATTTTGCTACTGCTCCCGGATCTATCCAGGCGCCGAATACTTCCTCTCGCCCCGCGTTGACAGTGCGTTCGACGCGAAGTGGTATTCCGGTCGCGGATTCGCTGGCGGTGCGGATGGCCGCAACGGAGGCAGCCGAACTGTTAGCGGTTACGCTAAGGGGATGACTGCGCAGCGAGTAAAGTTTATCTCGCTCGATCTCGTCCAGATTCTTTAGAAGGTAATCGAAATCATCACTCGGTTGCAGAAATCGTCCGGAGAGTGCATCGGCAACGCCCGATGCCAGGATCAGCACCAGATCTGCCGGGCGCTCTGGCGGGAGATCAAAACCTTCATCGAAGATTCGACGAAACCAGGGAAACCACCGACGTCCTTCCCGCGAATTGAGCGAATACTCCGACATTGAGGTGCGCACCGTTCCCGGGCTGAGGGCAAAGACGGCGATACCGAACGGTTGCGATTCAACGGCGAGACATTCAGTGAAACGCGTGAGCGCCGTCTTGGCCGTAACATAGCTCGAGAAGTAGGCGATGGCAGCGTTCGCACCGCCACTTGAGATGTTAATTATTCTACCGTGCCGCCGGCTAACCATTCTCGGCAGGACGAATCTTGCGCACAAAACCGCGCCCCGCAGGTTCACCTCCACTCCGCGCCACCATGCATCAGGATCTGACTCCCAGAACGGACCGATCGGCCCTACTGCTCCTGCGTTGTTCACAAGCAGCGCTATCGGGCCGAGCGACTGCTCAACTTTTTCGATAGTGTCGGAGATCTTTTCCGCATCGGTGATATCTGCCGAAAAGGCTTTCGCTAACCCACCCATTGATCCTATGAGTGCGACCGTTTCTTCCAACTCATCCTGTGATCGGGCCAGCACGGCAACCTTTGCGCCGGCCTTTGCGAGCGCTAGAGCAATAGCCCGACCGATGCCTCGGCCGCCCCCAGTTACCAGGCAAACCTGATCTGTCAGCTTGATCGATTCTTGCAACATTACCACTACTTGTTGGTGAGAGGTTTCAAATCTAAGGACTCACTGTGACCGTTTTTGAGACAAATTGAAGATCGCTTCTGACCGTCGTACACCTGCCTCAGACGATCCGTCATACATCCCGCTAAGAAGTCAGGTGCTTGCGTAGCAGCTCCCAATAGTTTGCCGTCCACCCTGCCTCCAGATGCTCCCTGATGTCTGCAGGAAAGCCCGAATGATCTAACACAAGGCAGGTTTCGTCACCCTGCTGGTTAAGTTCGTACTTGACGATGGAATAAAGACCCGGTTCCCAATTCCTGGCGCGCCAGGCCTGAACGATTCGTTGATTGGGCACAAGCTCAAGGTTGAGTCCGGTAATCATTCCCCCGAAACACGAAAAAGCGCCGCCAACGTCGGAGCTGATCTCGGTGGGGGCGCCTCCTGTCATTTCTTTGAACTCTGCGCCATCTGTCAGCGCTTTGTAAATGCGATCTGCGCTCGTCTGAAAAACCACTTCCTGATGAATGGGTTCGTTCATTTTGTTCTCCTCGATAAGATTCTTGTACTCTTCGCGAACGGCCCGCCCGCAATTGAACTGGTAGGTGATTGAACAGGTTATGCCATCAGGCTCGAAAGGGAATATGCCAATTGTCACTGATTGAGGTCACGGATTGAATGTGACTGCCGGAAGGGTCAATCTCCTTTAAGGAGCGTTGACTTGGAGGACCATGTGCCCAACGCGGCAAGCGCCTCTTTCTCGCTCATTTTCTTAGCCTGCTCACGAGCTGCCGCCGGCACCCACTTCGGAAAGGGAACCTCCCGCGTGATGTGCCGACCAGAGGCCGTATGTTCTTGAATCACCTGCGCAATACGACGGGATGGAAATCGTTTGGCGACTCGAACCAATGCCGGCCATAGCCGGCGGTGAACCAAAGTGACCTTTCCATTCACGAGACGGCAAATGAGCACGTTCTCGGAATCGGTTACCGTTTGTAAGACTGTGAAGATTTGGCGGCTCTTCGGATGAGCCCACCAACTGCCTTTGATCGACTCGCTAACGATGACCTCTGTCAGTCTCGGAACAGGCCCTTTGGCAGACACGAGAACGACACCATGCTTCTCAACAAAGACGAGTGCCTCTTTCGCGTTCATTCTTTATCTCTGCTTTGGGATGCGCTTTCCGCGAGCAGTCAATCAAATTGCAAAGCTATCGACGTCGATGACTAACTAGCGTAAACGCGACCAAATACGGTTCAAGAATTCCGTAGGTTGCGGGCCGCGCTGGAGGGTTACCGGCTTCCGCTATGTTGCAACATTAAACCGCATGGTTTATTATGCACTTCATTTTGTAACTGTCAATGGCGTCAACCAACTTAAGGCCCAAGACTGCCGAGCGGCAACTCGACCTTGTCCTCGGTGCAATCTCCGACAAAACAAGACGGGCTCTCATTGCGCGTCTGGCTCGCGGACCTGGCATGATTACTGAACTTGCGGAGCCCTTCAAAATGTCGCTCCCTGCCGTATCAAAGCATCTGCGCGTGCTGGAGGACGCCCGTTTAGTCGAGCGATCAGTAAGTGGGCGCGTACACAGGTTTTCGTTGACGCCCGAAGCCCTGCGGACGGTTGAGCAATGGCTCGGCAGCTACCGGCCGTTTTGGGAAGATAACTTGGATCGGCTCGAGCGTTACGCACAAAAGAAGAAGGGAACGAAAATCCCATAATCCTGGAGAATCATGTCTGGACAACCATTACCTTCTCCGTCTAACTTTCCTTCTGTAACTCTAACAGTACGACGGACGATTGCCGCAACCTCAGAATTCCTTTTCGATGCGTGGACGCAGCCGCACAGGATGAAAGAGTGGTGGGGACCTGGCGAAGTAAAATGTGTTGCCGTTAAGATCGACTTAAGGGTCGGTGGCCACTATCGCATCGCAAACCAATTTCCGGACGGCAGAATTCTCTGGATTGGCGGCCAGTTTGAAATCATCGAGAGACCCCATAAGCTGGTTTACAGCTGGAGCGTGGAACCGATGTCAGAATCCCCTGAGCGCGTGACTGTCCAATTCGAGCCACGTGAAGGAGCGACGGAAGTCATCGTCACTCACGAGCGAATTCCTGACCTCGCGACGCGGGATCAGCATCAGGTCGGATGGCTCGGCTGTCTTGATGGACTGGGAAATTACGCCTGCCGGGAAGACCATTAGATACGGTGCTAAAGACTGCGAGACGATCGGTCACATCAGTTCGCCAGGCTATCGGCTTCATCACGGCTCCCGCAAAGAAGTATCGTCAAAGCCATCGGCAGCGGTGCCCCGGCCGTCATACATTCCTGGCAAGGTTAGGATAGTTTCGAGGGCAACTCCTGTAAGCTGTAAGGATGATCAACGCCGCACCATGCTCTGCGCGCGACTCGGGGCAAGTGGAAAGTTGTGTCGGAGCACCGCGCCCACAAGCCATGCCGCCCTCCTTTATGGCCGGCTGGGAGACAACCGGGCAAACGGTCCCCGCCCCAACCTCGCTCATCGTTTCCAACTCCGATACAATCCGAGGGCAAGACAATCATGCACTATGGATTCGGTACTCTTGGCGGGCATAGCTGATAAGCAAAGATTTGCGCCCGGCTCACGACTGGGCCGCTATGAAATTCGATCGAAGATCGGTGAAGGCGGGATGGGCGAGGTTTATCTCGCTCAGGATACCGAACTCGATCGGCCTGCGGCGTTAAAGTTTCTGTTGCCCGAATTCGCTTCTGACGAGAAGCTCTTGCATCGCTTTTTCCGAGAAGCCAAAGCCGTCTCAGCCCTCAACCATCCCAATATTCTCACTGTTTATGAAATCGGCCGAGCCGATAACACGCACTTTTTCGCGGCTGAGTTCGTCGAGGGCGTAACGTTGAGCCAGCGACTCAATAGCCAGATGACGTTCAAGCAAACCCTCGACGTCGCGATTCAAATCGCGGCGGCGTTAGTTGCCGCTCACGACGCGGGAATAGTGCATCGGGATATGAAGCCTGAAAACGTGATCATTCGTTCAGACGGACTGGTCAAGGTCCTCGATTTTGGCATCGCCAAATTGACCGGGCACGCCCAACTGATCAGTGCGGACGGAGTGATCCCACCTAAGGCCGAAACAAGCCCTGGAATGATCATCGGCACAGCGAGTTATATGTCTCCGGAACAGGCTCGCGGTAAAGTGGTTGATGCGCGGTCTGACATTTTCAGTTTCGGGGTCATGCTTTACGAAATGGCCGCAGGTAGGAAGCCCTTCCGCGGCGACAACGCGGCCGACATTATCGGCTCAATTCTCCACATACAGCCCACACCCCTACGCCAACTTCTTCCCACCGTGCCGGCCGCACTGGAAAGGATAGTCGATCGAACCTTAAGGAAGGAGCGCGCCCAGCGCTATCAAACCGCAAAGGAGTTGTTGGTTGATTTGCAGTCATTGGCGAAAGCTAAAGACATTGAAGCGGAATTCGAACACATTCCCTCAGCAAATGCCGAAGCTGAAGTCCCGACGAGAATCTTCACAGCCCTACCGGATGCTGTTAAGCGGACACTCGGTCAAACCAACTCGATTGCCGTGCTGCCGTTTCTTAATCTGAGCGCTGACAAGGAAAACGAATACTTCAGTGACGGCCTGGCAGAAGAGATCATCAACGCGCTTACCAAAGTGCCGGAATTGAAAGTGATCGCTCGCACGTCGGCATTTGCCTTACGCGGCAGAGACCAGGATCTGCACACAATCGGAGATCGGCTCGGTGTGGGAACGATTCTTAAAGGCAGCGTTCGGCGCGCCGACAGTCGCATTCGTGTCACCGCTCAACTCATTAGGGTTGCCGACGAATCACACCTTTGGTCAGAAACATATGACCGCGAGCTGATCGACGTATTCGCGATCCAAGATGATATCTCGCAAGCAATCGCAGGTGCACTAAAGGTCAAGTTCGTTTCACATCAACGCGGCACTGTGAACGTGGAGGCTTTCCAAAGCTACTTGAAAGGACTGTACTGGTACCAGCGTTACACGCCGGAAAGCCTCGAGAAGGCCAGGGAGGCTTTTGAACAAGCACTTAGGCATGACCCCCTCTACGCTCCTGCTTACGCGGGGCTCGCGGTCTTTTATTACGGCCTCGGCGCACTGAGCATCAAGCCGATGATCGCAATGGCACCGCTCGCCAGATTTGCCGCAGAAAAAGCATTAACCATCGATCAAAGCGTGACCGAGGCGCATAGTGTGTTGGGACTTGTGGCCGGCGCGGTTGAGTATGACTGGCAAGCGGCGGAGCGCCATTTTCAATTGGCAATGGCGGTTGATCCCGTTTCGCCGTTAGTGCGCGTCCGTTACGCACTCTACTTTCTAACACCGATGGGAAGGTTTGCGGAGGCGTTTGAGCAATACCAAAAGGCACTCGAGACCGATCCTTTATCGATGATGGTTCACTTCGGTTTGATCTTTGCCCGCTACTGTCAACGACATTATGCCCAGGCGATCAAGCATGCGTTGGAAGCGCTGGATCTCGCTCCGGATTATTGGCTGGTCCACTTCGCTCTCGGTTTAGCACTATCGCAGGAAGGCTCACTTTCACGGGCAATTGAGAGTCTCGAGACCACTGTGAAACTCTCGCCGTCGTTTACCCTGGCAGGCGGATTCCTTGCGGCGGAATATGTTCGGTGCGGCAGACAGGAAGAGGCGGCAACACTAATTAATGAAATCACTGAGAGAAGCCGGAGCCATTTTGTGTCGCCGATCTGTTTTGCTATCTATGAGGCTGCGCTGGGACAGTCGGATAGGAT
Source organism: Pyrinomonadaceae bacterium (assembly GCA_035297925.1). Taxonomy (GTDB): domain Bacteria; phylum Acidobacteriota; class Blastocatellia; order Pyrinomonadales; family Pyrinomonadaceae; genus PSRF01. The sequence goes on from DATGYM010000430.1 coordinate 8,541, forward strand.
GTTCGAGTTTCTCGAGACGACCTGGACCGAGAGAGATCCTTACCTGACCCGCATGGATGCGGAACCTCATTTTCAGCGTTACCGCTCAGACTTTCGTTATAACAACCTAATGGAAAGAATGAAGCTGGGCTGACGAGAGCCTTGGGGTTTCAGCCCCAGGGCGACCGCCACGTGTGGGAAATGGCACACGAATGGACTTCTTCGACTCCCTTGCTCGCCCATGGGCGGTCCGGCGCTAAAGCAGCGAACGATTAGTTGGAATCTGTCACAAAAGAACCATGTCATCGGTCTTCACCTGTCAGAGTCCGGGCATCAAAGCATCGAATCACCGGTTTTTCGTCACGGCCTGGCAACGGCTGTCGCCAGGGGAAGGGTCTTAAGAAAATGGCTAAGCTGATTGAAGGCGATTCGACGAAGGACGACGAGCGGAGCGAGGTTGAGGCGGAC
>DATGYM010000431.1:0-4719 GCA_035297925.1 Pyrinomonadaceae bacterium
AAGCACAAATACAAAGCGGTTCGAAAACGCCGAGAAAGCGATAGACGCGAAGGACTATGGCCAAGCCGAGTCATTATTACGCCAAATTCTCAGCGAGGATGAGAAGGATTATCAATCATGGAGCGAACTTGGAACCGCCTATGTCCTGCAAAAGAATTTAGACCAGGCTGAGAAAGCATACCAGCATGCTACGGAGATCAACCCTTCGTTCTTCCTTGCGTTCGTTAATCTCGGCAAGCTACGACTGGCAGAAAATAAAATTGACGCCGCGATCGAGCCCCTGAATCAGGCAGTCACCATCAAACCCGATTCCGCGCAGGCAAATTTTCTGCTCGGCGAAGCTTACTTGCGAATCAAGAAGGGTTCAAAGGCGGTAGGCTACCTCTACGAAGCACTCAAACTTGAGCCAATCGAAATGGCCGAGGCGCACCTGCGTCTTGCAGCGCTCTACAATGGAGCGGGATTGAAAGATAAGGCTGCGGAGGAGTATGAAGAGTTCCTCAAGAAGAAACCCGATTATCCTGATCGGAAGAAACTCGAGCAATACATAACGCAGAATAAGAAGCAGTGACCTTGGGCAGCACCAGGGCAGTGCAAACCTAAGACCATGGTTATCGAACCCGAAATAGGCGACCGCCAAGTATATTCATGCGAATACGATCGTGCGCCTCGCTCATTCGCATAAACTGACGCGCGACTGCTGATTGAAGACCAGCCGGTGACTCCTGCTGCTGCCTGCCGTAGGACCCGCTACCATCCTGTTTCAGCCTGGACCCGTTCCTCCGTTTGTCAGAAGCGATCGCAGGTTCAGTTACATAATTGTCCTTCCAGCCAGGCGCGACAATCGAAGCGATTCTCATGGGTTCATCTCCTCGGCTAGTTCCGGCATAGAGACCATCGTTTACTGATTCGCTACGGTCGGTGCAATGTCTGTACCGTCTTGCGGCCAGGGCATTGAACTGCGTTAAAGCCTTTGCTTTCCTCGGAAATTGGGTCGGCGTTGCCGAAGGGACTGAATGAGAATGGTTCGTTCTAGTGGTTTGAAAGCGAGTGTTTTGTGCGAAATTAAGTCGCAGATAAGCGGACGATCGAAGAGGGAACTCCAGGAGGCGTGAAGCAAATCAAGAGTTAAGGCTTTGCGAGATCCCGCTGCCGTAGTTCCCAAAGGGTATGGACTATAGTCAAACAAAGCGACAGCCAGGCCAGGCCTTCCGCCATTGCCGCGAGTACATCGCTGAGAAAATGTGCGCCCAGATACATTCTGCTGAAAGCCACCAGCAGGATCACGACAACCGCGGCGAAAACTACCAGCACGCGGCGACGCCAGTCGCTTGTTAACGCGCAAAGATATGCAGCGAGCACACCATACAGCACCGTCGCCGTCATCGTATGGCCGCTGGGAAAGCTGTAAGTTCCTAAGCGCAACAGCGGATCGGTGAAGAAAGGTCGCGGCCGCTGAAAGGCATACTTCAAGAGTCGATTCAGTAACATTCCTCCGAACACTGAAGCGGTCGTCGCCGCCAGCCAGTAGAAACGCCGCCGCCAAAGCAAGTAGATTGCGAACCCTACAGATATTAAACTCGCCGCCTGCGTAGAACCCAAAAACGTGATGCCAAACATGATCCTGGTTAATTGCGGCGCACGCTGGTTGTAAAGCCAGTCCTTGATTTGCGCATCAGCAACCGTCAATGGCTCGCGATTGATAACGTCTTCGGAAATCTCAGCCAGCGTCATAGTCATGACAATGAAGATCACGACGCCGGCGATAAGTTGCGCAGTTAAAATCCTGCGAAGGGTTTTTCGGACTCTCATTGTATTTCTAATGGAAAATGAAAAAAATGAAAGATGACATATGGAAGATGTTTTTGTTTTCGAATCAGATTCCCACCCATCCATCTGTCGTATGACGAAAGCGTTCAGTCGAGACATGACTGAAGGCATTGCTGGCGTCCCGCCACTGGAAACGTTCTATCGCGATATACGGCCTGTCAACCCGTACGACGTTGAAAGAGTTTTCTTCGCCGCGGCTGCGAACGGACGTGGCGGTACCCGCCTGCACCACCAGCGCTGAATGTCCTTTAATTTTGTAACGTGTAGCACTGTTAGTGGTGTGACTGACATGTAGGTGTCCGGCCAGGAATACGTCGGCGCCACAACTGGCCAGCGCTTCCATCGCCAGGCGCGCGCGGCCCACCAGCTTGCGCTCGTGGTGTCCTTTGGGCAGATCAAACGGATGATGCGTGACGACAATGCGCACCACCTGCGGATCGAGAGCACAAAATCTTTCGCGCATCCAAACCACCTGCGCTTCGTTAACGCGCCCACCTTTTATCGTTAGAGAGCGTGCGGTGTTGACGCCAAGGACGCCAATTTCTTTGTCGTAATAAAAGGGCCGCAGATCCTCTGTGATGTAGCGCCGGTATTTCTTCAGCGGCCGCGCAAATCTCATCCAAACATTGTGCAGCGGAACGTCATGGTTGCCGGGCACAACTATCTGCGGGTTTGGCAGTCGATCAAGAAAGGCACGGGCCTCCTTAAACTGTTGCGCGCGGGCCCGCTGCGTTAAGTCGCCGGATACAGCCACCAGATCGGGCGCAAGTTCCGTAATCACCTTAACCAACGGTGAGAGAAGCTTGTGGTTTACACGCCCAAAATGAATATCAGAGAGATGTACGATTGAGCGCATGGCGGCCCCTCATTCAGCTTCTTTTTTGCTTGTCTCGGGTGCCGGAGTGAGAACCCGCAAGGCCGCCGGCCGCACGCGGTAGTGGAGCGGCGGCGTCAACAATTTAACTTCGCCATCGAGAGCCACACGCAAACGTTTGTGTTTCGTTCCGATCCAAATCTCTCTCGTGCATAACGCGATGAAGTCTTTCTCCTGATTGAGACCGCCCAGCAATGCACGCAGCGCCAACCGAATCAAACCCAGCCGCCCGGTGCGGTTGGTCATATAAAGATTTAGCTCACCTTTGTCGATGCAGACGCGGCTGCCGATGTTAAGCGTCTCCATCTCGTATTCGTTGTTCCCGATAAAAACAAAAGGCGTCCGACTGGTTAATTCCTTGCCGTCAACGCCTACGCGGACGTCCAGAAATGGATAGCGTCGCAGGACGGCGACGGCGGCCCACACAAACGCGGGCCATTTCCCCCAGCCCAGCTTCTGCTGTCTTTCGCGTTCCTTCACGATGCTCGGATAGAGGCCCAAACTTGAATTATTCAGAAAAATATTTCCATTGACTTCGCCGACATCGACCTTGGTGCAATGGCCCGCCGCTATTGTTTCAATCGCGCCCTCAAGGTCGAGCGGAATAAGCAGGTCTTTGGCGAAATGATTCAAGGTGCCGAGCGGCACTATTCCCAAAGATTTCTTGGTGCCCATTACTAACGAAGCGACGGAGTTAATAGTGCCGTCTCCACCGCCCGCCACTATGGTTTTGGCATCGCCGGCAGCCGCGCGACGGGCCAGGTTCAAAAGCTGTGAACCAGTTTTAGCTACCGAGATGTGCGCCCGCAGACCAGCTTCGTTCAGCGCTTTGACCAGGCGATCCTGTGTGCCATCGTTGCCGGCCTGGCCTGAACTGTTGTTGACAATCACCTCGATTTTCACGGCGCTCATAGTAGTGCAAAGTTGTTCCAAAGTCGTAGCTTGGATCTCGGGCAGACTGTTGGGATATGTGATAACACGGGCGGCGCAAAACAAGCCTTTCGGCTATACTCGCTAACTCATATGACAAAACACACTGCCCGTTCCAACTCCATCGATCTGCGTGCGATCGCTGAGCAAACAATGATTGAAGCTGGATTTGCTACCGAGTTTGACTCCTCCGTAAAGGATCAGTTGCAGGCGATACTGGCAAAAAATCCCGCCGGCCCTTCCGCTTCCGGCATGCGAGACATGCGAGACTTGTTATGGTCTTCAATCGACGACAGCAAGTCTCGCGACCTTGATCAGGTTGAGTATGCCGAAGCACTTGCTGGTGGTGATACGCGACTGTATGTCGGCATTGCCGATGTCGATGAAGATGTTTCGAAGGGTTCTCCAATCGACGAACATGCAGCCCAAAATGGTACGTCTGTTTACACAGGCGTAAAAACGTTTCCCATGTTGCCTGAAGAATTGTCGACCGGCTTGACCTCGCTTAACGCTGCACAGGATCGCCTGGCGATTGTTACCGAGATGGTCTTAGCCCACGACGGCAATGTGAAGAGTACGAACATTTATCGGGCCTTGCTGAAGAACCATGCGAAGCTGTCGTATGAAGATGTGGGAAACTGGCTTGACGGCAAGACCGAAACACCAGCGAGCGTTAGGGACGTGGCCGGCCTGGAGGAGCAGATCCGCTTGCAGTTCGAAAGTGCGAAAGACCTCAGCGAGCTGCGGAAACAGCATGGTGCCTTGGAACTGGGAACGATCCAGGCGACTCCGTCGGTCGATGAAAGCGGAAAGGTCGTTGAGCTCTCTGTTGTTGAGCAGAATGGCGCGCGAGATCTGATTGCGAATTTCATGATTGCCGCTAATGTGGCAATGGCTAAGTTCCTGGAAGCTAAGGGTGGACCCACCTTGCAGCGCGTGGTGCGCACGCCAAAGTATTGGTCGCGAATAGTTGAGATAGCCGCAGAGGATGGCGAGCAACTGCCCGCGCAACCTGATTCGCGTGCGCTGGCCGAGTTTCTGGCGCGGCGCAAGGTTGCCGACCCGCTCCACTTTCCTGATCTCTC
>DATGYM010000432.1:0-7059 GCA_035297925.1 Pyrinomonadaceae bacterium
AACTTAGGTGCGTTACAGCTATAAACGCATCAGAAGCCAGGCTGCTCAATCAGCGCTTTGAGTTTGTCGGCTAACTTCGCATCGAGCTTCGCAAGTATCGTCTGCTCCTCTTCCGCTTCCCGTTTTTTCCCGGACTGCAGGTACGCTACTGCGAGATTGAAATGAGCTTCGGCAAAGTCTGGTTTTAGCTGCGCCGCTTCTTTGAACTCAGCAAGGGCTTCGGCAACCTTGTCAGAGGCGGCGTAGGCGAGACCCAGATTGTAATGGGGTTCTAATAATTCCGGCTTCAGTGCAATAGCATACTTATAGGCGTCGATGGCTGCTTCGTATTCTGCCAGGTCAAGATAGATGTTGCCTATATTGTAATTAGAGAAGACCATCAGTTTGTATTGGGCTTTGAGTCTCAGAACTTCCTTAAACTCCTCTAGAGCTTTCTGCGGGTTTTTCGTTTCAATCAGCGAAAGGGCTAATGCGTAATGCGCATCTGTCCAGTCAGGCTTTAGTTTCAAAGCCGCGGCGAAATTCTCGACAGCCTTTTCATAATTACCCGCTTGATAAGCAGCCTCGCCATCCTCGAACAGACGATTTTCAGGATCCTGCGCGCCGCGCGTAGCGGCTCCTACTATCAACCGAGCTGAAGCCTCTCGTCTTGCATATTGATCAAAGCCACGCGGGCCGGCAACCGGTTTCGGCAGCGGCCGCCGCGGGGCCGGCGTGGGCGTCGGAGTTGGCGTTTGGGCCAACACGCTTGCGCTTAGAGAAAAGGTAAAAAGCAACAGACTCGTGCCGACGAGCGTGATTGGAAAAGTTAATTGAAGCCATTTTTTCATGCGGGCATTCCTGATTCTTTGGTCCGAGGCGCAAAGCTCGCCGAGACCGCGCAAGGAAAATCGAAATTAAGACACGATGTTTGGCGCAATGGTATTAGGCGATCGGGCAGTGTCCTAATTGAAATTTCTGCGCCTCCTTTGCGGTCTCAGCGTCTTGTGTGACCTTTTCCAAGTTTATTCAGCGCAGAGTCGCAGAGGTCGCGGTGGCACAGAGAAAAAGGTAAATGGGACACTAACCCGCGACGTCCTATTTTTGTCTTGCGACAAAAATGAAGTCACTCCCGGGTTCATTTCCGCCCCACTCGCCGCGACGAGGTTCCGGAGTGACACGCTCGACGTAAGATAAAATTCTTGTAATCGTCAGGATTCCGCTACTGCCTCCGTAGCTCCTTAGAGCCTCCAGGAATTTGCGGGCAAAAGGGGAATGCTGACCAGCCCTTCCATCCGAGACATATTCCTTGCCACCGGACGTAAGGAACTGTCTCGTTTCAAATTGCATTTTTCGGTAGATAAACTCGCGGTTAGTGACCTCGGCGTACCCATCCTCCTCAGGGCCGCCGCGTCTGGCGATTTTCTCATCAAACGTACCGCCGAAGCACGCATCGATAACAAGGAAGATGTGCTTGCAGGGAATTTGATCGATGATGTTCCGAAGTTGGGAATGGGATAGATAAGTTGATGCGTCAGGATCGTCTTTCAGGGAATTTTTGGCAACGATGTAGCCTTCCCGAAAATCATCGACGTACGTCCCATGCCCGGCAATAAAAATAAAGAGTTGGTCGTCGTCACCATACTTTACCTCGTTTTTGTAAACTTTAAGCGCGGCGACGATCTCTGCCTTCGTCGGGTTAGTCACAAGCTTCGTTTCGAATCCATAGTAGTTCTTCAATTCGTCTTCAATTGCTGTGGCGTCGGTGACGGGATTAGGTAAGCTGGGCCATTGGTCATACGTATTTCCCGCAATTAACAACGCAAAGTCTTTGCCTTTCCTGATGGCCGGCGATCGCGATAGAGCCGTATCTGTCCGTCCCTCAATTCCGAGACGTCGAGGCTGCTCGTCCTGGACAGTGCCTTGCAGTCCCGGGCCAAAGCCTGAGCGCAGCGGTGTGAAAGCCGAAGCGCGAGCATGGGCTCTCCTGGTCTCAGTAGTTTGTTCGTAAACCAGTGGAAAATCATTACCGCCAAAATAACTTCTAACCTCCACATGTCTCTGATACTGATCAAGGTTTGGAATGAGCGGCAATCGTTGTTTCACGTATGATCGCGCATATTCAAGCAACTGCTTGATGGTGACTCCATTTGCTCCTGTTTCCGCCGACTGCTTAATTCCCTTCAGTAAGGCATAGGTCAACAATCCGTTTCCTCGGCCTTCACCTTCGACGAGACTGATCCTCGGACCTTCCGACAGTGTAACGAGCGCCACATCCCTTTGCAGTAGCCCAGCCAAAGACTGATTCTCTTCAGCAATAGAAGCTGCGAGCGAGTCGAACCCTTCTGACGACTCTCTTGCATCCAAAATAATCAGCCGACGTTGAGCCTGAATCTTTGTGAACAGCGTGCGCAACAAAGTCGCTGAAATTCCGCCAGGCAACCCAACGCGGGCATTAAAGTCGGTGGGCATCAGGTAGAACTCGCGTTTCCCTGTTCTATTCAACGAAGCACTGAGGCCCTGTCCCGAATACGAAAAGATAAAAGTGTCTTGCGGCTTGATCTCATGAATGATCTTTTCGAAGGCCTCCAGAATTTCCGCCCTGGTGCTATTCACCAGCAGGTGAGTGTCAACGTCTTCAAATCCGTTGTTCGCGGCTGTTGCCAGTGAAGCCGCCAGATCCCGCGCGTCCTTCACGCAGGTCGTCAAATTCCAAAGCGGGTATTTCATGCCGGGCCGCGTTCGCCTTGGCCCGTTAGGATAATGGTCAATACCAATCGCGAGAATGTGCAGCGTCGGTTTTCTGCCGGCCTGGCGGTTCTTGCGAAGCATCAGGATCTGAGCACGCAGGTCGGCCGCTTTTTGTTTGTCTCCCAGAGACTCGTAGACGTTGCCGATATTCTCAAGCGTGGTGGCCTCGCGCTCCTGATCGCCAAGCAAACGCCAGAGGCTCAGGGCCTGTGAGTAGTAAGACAGTGCCGCTTCCGCGTCTGACTTCCTGAAGTACAAGAAGCCGATGTTATTCAGCGTTGTGCCTTCGCCGCTGCGATCCCCTGTCTGCTTTAGCAGTAGCAATGCCTGACGATAATATTCAAGTGCTTTCTCCCCTTCTCCGAGCGCGTCATAAGCGGAACCTATATTGGTAAGGGTGCTGGCTTCCCCGGCGACACTCCCGCCACTCTTCCACAGCGCCAGTGCCTGGTTGTAGAGCTCGAGGGCCTTCTGTCGGTTGGAAAGAGAATCGTAAATTCGTCCGATGTTATTTAATACGCTGGCTTCGCCGGCGTGATTGCCTTCAGCTTTTAGAATAGGCAGCGCTTGATTGTAGAATTCCAATGCGTGTTCCGGATCGCCGAGCGAACTGTAAACCAGGCCGATATTACCCAGCACGACGGCTTCACCGCTTCTGTCCGCAATGTTTCGCAAAACTAATAAAGCCTGATCGAAAGAGTCCAGCGCTTTCTGCCGCTGACCCAGGGAATCATAGACAAGGCCAATATTGTTGAGCGTGGCGGCCTCGCTGCTCCTATCGTGCGCATTCCGATAAATTTGCAGCGCCTCTCGGTACCGGTCCACCGCTTTCCAAAGTGAGTAGGCGGATCCAGTGCTGCGCAGCCGTTCTGCTTCTGCAATAGCTTTGTCAGCGGTCAATTTATTTGCCTGATGCTCAGGATTCTGCAGTGAGGACTGGGCGGCCAGATTGGGTGTGCTGACGAAGCACCACGCTGTTAATAATGAACTGAAAATCAGGAGTCGGAAGGCTAAGGTATTTGCTTTCATGGGTGTTGTAGGGCGCCTGATGCATTACTAACTCAAAGCGCGGTATTGCCGCGTTCCAGTAGAGCACCTTCCTGATAGGCCAGCACCAGACTCTCCAGCGCCACAATATCTTCGCGAAGAACTTCGCCGGCCTCGGTATCAGCGATTGTCCGCGGCGGATCGTAAACGCGCAAGTTGGAAACTTTCGGCACGATGTCGGCTCCGGATGTAATCGCTTCAGAGATGGATTCGAAATGATGATGCTCGGCCAGGGCAATTCTTTCCGGCGCCAGGATTAGGGTATAGCCACGATCGCCATACGCTTCCGAAAACGCCCCGTCGATCGTTACAGCCGTGCCACTTCGCTTCACCGGTTCTTCCCCTTTTTCAACTTTAACCGGGACATGCCCATTGACGATCAAACCGTCCTTCATCACCCCGAATTCTTCCGCCACGCGGCGACAAAACTCGCCGTCGTTAATCAGTTTGAAGTAAGGGTTCTTGTGTTCTTTACGAGCTTCCGCATCGGCAATGAAGTAATTCTCGAATGTGGCCATGCGGTCTTTGCCAAACAGCGGCGAGCGTGGTCCCGTCCAAAGGTACCAGAGCCAATCAGTGTCCGGCCCGGCCTCTTCCGCATTGCGAAACACGCGGCGCACCACCGAATCCAACGCGCCAAATAGCGGACGGCCGGCATATTCTGCGCCGTCTACTCTCAGCGGAAGCGAATCCCCAGCCTCATTCACAGGCAAACAACCGTGAAAGATCAACGCATGATCCCGGCGCAGCCACATTGAACCGCGTCTGGCCACAAACGACATGTGTTCCCAAAGCGGCATGCTGGAAACAAACGACTGCTTGACGCGATCGAGGCAAGCGCGTTCTTCCGCACAAAGCTGGTAAGGATCTGCAGGATCGACCGTGGGAAAGTTATTATCGCGTAGCGGATGGACGCGGCCATCAATTTCCACCGTCCCCGCCTTACGATCAATCCTGTGCAGCAGGTTGCGATGTTCCATTTCCCATTCAGGATGATTGCGGCTCAATTGGCCTTCGAGTTTGAACTGCATGATGGCGGCAGCCTTTTGCATCCGCGCCATCAACAAATCCTCGCGCAGGCCCTCGCCGCGTGGCTGAAATCTTTCGGCCGGGTCATTGGCATAAACTGTGCGCGCCAGCTTTTCCAGTGGTGAGACAATCACACCGTAACCCTCTTCCAACTGCGACAGACGCCGGTAACGCAGCGAGATGCGCAACACGGTGGCAATCAGAGCTTCGTGCCCCAGGCAGGCGCCCATCCACAAAACATCATGATTGCCCCAGGTGATCGAAACGTTAGGCTGCTGCATCAGGTAATCGATTACAAGATCGATTCGCGGGCCGCGATCGCCGAGGTCGCCGGCTACAACGATCTCCGATACGCTGAGATTTCGCACCAGGCGCGAAGCGGCGCGCACTGCGTTCAGATCGGCGTCATAGTCGGTAAGCGCGTTGATCATTGCGTCAACATATTCGGGCCCCCGTTCTTTGATGGGCTCGTGAAGCAGCTCTGCAAACAGCTCCGCATAAATCGTGGGAAATAACGAGACGACGTGGGCGCGTCGGTAAACGCCGTCCAGGGCGCGCACGACCTCAAACTGTAGCCGCAACATAGATCTAACCCACGTCTGGCGCACTGCGCGGTCGCTTAACCCAGCACTTAAATGCTCCATCGCTTCACGAGGGTAATAAAGCACGGCCAGCAGTTCGCGTAGTTCACTCGCCGTCAATCGATCTGTAAACAGCGCCTCTACCAGCGGGCGCAAGGTTCCGGACGCGTTATTGATAATGTGGCGAAGTTTCTTGTATTCGCCGTGGACGTCGCTAACTACGTGCACTGTACCTTTCGGCAGGGAGAGACCGGCTCGCAAAGCGGACAACTCAGCGAGGGCGCTTTCAATTGTAGGAAAACGAAGCGCCAGCGCACGTAGCATGGTGAGATCTTCAGGACTGAACGAATGTGACATCGCGAAGCGGCTCCCGGCTTCCAGCTTACTGGCGCCATTCATCAATCAGCGAAGCGACCAGGCCCGTCCAGCCTGTTTGGTGTGAAGCGCCGAGCCCCGAGCCGGCATCGCCGTGAAAATATTCATAAAACAAAATCAGATCGCGCCAGTAAGGATCGTTCTGAAACTTCTCGTTAGCACCGTAAACCGCTCGCCGGCCCGCGGCATCGCGCGTAAATATCGAAATCAGGCGGTTGGCAAAGCCAGCGGCCATCTCCTGAAATGTAATCGGCGGCTCCTCGGGAACTGCATTATCGATCTGCAGCAACGGCCCATAAGCTTTCCCCAATTTGCGCAGTGACTCGATCATCATGAAAGTAGTGGGAAACCAGATCGGGCCGCGCCAGTTTGAATTGCCGCCCTTCAACATCTCGATCGATTCCGCGGGTTCATAACCGACGCGGCTGCTCTCAAAAACGAATGGCCGCTCCTGGTGATACTTCGATAAGCTGCGCAAACCATAATCAGATCGGAACTCAGACGGATCCCAGATCCGCTCCAGCAGGTGACGCACCTGACTTTCGTCGACAATCGCGAGGATGTAAACTTTTTTTCCATCACGTTCGATAGTGGTAACGCACCGCTCGACCAAATCCTGGCGGTTCTTCAGAAACCATTGCAGGTTCGCCGTAAATTCCGGAAACGGCTTGATCCAATCTTCTTCGAGCCGTTCGATCGCATAAAGCGGAATCAGACCAACCAGTGAACGCACGCGAAACTTTTGAAAATTTCCATCCGGAAAGCGCAGCACGTCATAGAAAAACAGATCTTCTTCGTCCCACAGTTGGCAGTTGCGATTGCCCATGTGCTTCATCGCCGCGCCCACATAGACGTAATGCTCAAAAAATTTACTCGCCAGTCCTTCGTATACTTTGTTTTCTTTGGCCAGCTCGAGGCCAATGCGCATCAGGTAGAGACAAAACGATCCCATCCAGCCAGTCGCGTCAGACTGTTCGAGTGTAGTGCCGCTCGGCAGTTCATGACTGCGATCAAGCACCGTGATGTTGTCGAGGCCAAGAAAGCCGCCTTCGAAAACGTTATTCCCTTCCCGGTCGACTTTATTGACCCACCAGGCGAAATTGATCAGCAGTTTATGGAAGCAGCGTTCGAGGAACTGGCGATCGGCCTTACCCGAACGAATCCGATCCATGTTGTAAACGCGCCACACGGCCCAGGCATGCACCGGCGGATTGAGATCAGAGAACTCCCATTCATACGCGGGTATTTGGCCGTTCGGATGCTGAAATTGTTCAAACAACAACAGCCACAATTGCTC
>DATGYM010000433.1:0-2174 GCA_035297925.1 Pyrinomonadaceae bacterium
AGGCCTCAACGAGCTATGAGCGGTTCATGCGGTTAAAGACATTTTTCTGGGCGACTCTCGCGAGCGCTGTACTCGCCTCCGGGCTATTCCTATTCGTTGCTAGTGCCCTCATGCTTTTCCAGAACTGGCACCGATGAGAACTTTTAGCCTTCGCCCCGCGCTAATGCGCTCGACTCTCCAGGAGACGATCAAGTTGGCGCAAGCCTCTCCGCGAATCGCACTGCTCTGGATTGGGGCAAGTGGGCTGTTGGTTTGCGGTTTTCTCATTTGGCTGTTCGTTGCGCTCCTACGGAACGAGCGGTGAGCGGTTCATCGCTTTCATCTACCTTTCACCCAGCGAATAACGCCCTTGCCTTATTCCTCAATCGAAGCCTAAGCTCATCTCCAATACCTACCGTTTGAGCTTGTCTGCCGGGGCCGCAGGACCGGAAGCCCGAACCCCAAACCACCGGGGGAGGTCCTGCAATGCCAAAATCACGAGAAAACGACACGAGCACGTGGTGCGATTGGATCGGCTGTTTAGAAACTGGTTTTTTCGACGGAGTGCAGAAGACGCTGCTCAACGCGGAAGGTCGAAGTAACATCACTGAAACGCGGCGTACATTTGTTTTTCTGTGCCCGGACCATTTCAAACTAGGCGTAGGCAATGCAACGTAGAAATCACTCATAGGGGTTTGACTTGCGACCATGGGCAAAGGCCAATCGCTACCGCTGGCGTCACCATTGGGCTTGAACTGGTCCACAAAAGTGGACAAGTTTGATGTAGAGAGCAGGCGATGGAGGTGTCTATGGAGAAGGAAGCTGATCCGACGTTCGTGACTCCACGCGAAGCCGCTAAATTGCTGAATCTGCCGACACACAGAGTGCTAAACATGATTCATCGCAAAGAACTGCCAGCTCTCAAGGTCGGCAAGCATTGGCGTATCCCTAAAAGCGAGATCACCAAACTGATAGCACCCTCTAAGTAACTGGACTCGATTGCATCTACCAATCCTCTTTGCTTGGCGTGCTCTGATCCACGCCGTTGCCGCTTGTGTCGGGATCGTCCTCGTCGTCGTTCTCGTTGCCAATGATGATCACGATCTGAGGCTGCGGCTCAGTGGCAGGCTCAGCGTTGACTTCAGCCTCTGGCGCTTCAGTGCTTTCTGGTGATGCTTCGTTGGCGGGCTGCTCGTTGCCTGCTGATTCGTTTAATATTTCCTGCAAAGTTTGTACGCGATGCTTGCGCTCAAGGCCCAGCATGCCCATGTACTTCGCGAGACCATCGGCCAGTTGCTGGCGTTGAACGACTACGGGGAGGAGAGTGGCAAGCCGCTTTTTACTCTTGTACACAAGCGACTCTTGCTCGAATAACCACGTGTCGACGCTGTGAAGGATCAACCGGCTTCGGCAGGCTAGATCGATGATAGTTTCCTTCTGCGCGGATATGTTATCGGGCCCGCCTAAGTCCTCGACAGCTCGGCGCGCCACTTCCTGAGCGCAACCGCGGCAGGGGGAGCGCCCATGATCATCCGGTTACCTTAACTGAGACCACGCCTTCTTGAGAGAATTAAGGCCGTGCTGCTCGTTGTAACGATTCCCCTTGGGTGCGGCAGGCGGGACAATGCCGCTATTGCCGGAGCGTTTTGGTTGTCCTGATTGCGTCATCTTAGAAAAAATACCTTGCTTCTGCCTAGAGACATCGTGGAGACATGGCCTGATAACTTCGCAAGTCGGCTAAGCTTTTTTTCAGACTCACGATAATCAATCGTGTAGCTTTCACGATTTTCGACAAAGTCACATTTCGACTTTGCCACTAGAAATTGCCTATGGTAGGTTGTGAAATCACTTAGCAAATCATCCACAACACGCTCCGTGGACACATTTTGGACACATTGGCCGTCAAGAGAGCAGGGCAGAGACGCTAAGTGACGAATATCGCTCAGTGGAGAGGTGACCGAGCGGTTGAAGGTGCACGACTGGAAATCGTGTGTGCGGTTAACCCCGTACCGAGGGTTCGAATCCCTCCCTCTCCGCCAAACAACATTGAGCGCGGCTGGATGTCGATTGCTGATAGTTAGGTCCCGTGCAAGGCGGCACCGTAAACCCCGTCAGGTCCGGAAGGAAGCAGCGGTAGCGGATCAGCCCCTGTGCCACGGGGTAACCTGGCTGTCAGCAATGGACACCCCGCAACG
>DATGYM010000434.1:0-8899 GCA_035297925.1 Pyrinomonadaceae bacterium
CCGGCATTGTAAGTCGAACGATCGGGCGAAAGTTCCGAGTCCTGTTTCTCTTCTTCACTAACGTAGGCCAGGGAGTTTATGAGTATCAAAACTCCGACAGCCACCACAATCGTTATTAATATTCCCAGCCTTTGCCGCATAGTCTCTCTCAAATAATCAGCCACAGATGAACACAGATCGCCACGGATTCAATCCATCGAAAGGGAAGCACTTCACTCTTGAGACGGGGCGATAAGGTTATGGAACACACCGGGTTGGTCGCATCTATTATTGTATTTCTGATCCGTGTATTCCGTGTTCATCTGTGGCAAATACTGCAACACCATTCATCTCGCAAGCGCTTGATCGTAAACCGCTCGGAACCTCAGCCATTCAGCTTCGTCGGCCTGGGCCAAACCATACCAGTGGCGCTCAAAACTATCGGTCAGTTGTTTCATGTTGCGGTACAGTGGTTCGAGTTCGCGCATCGCGCGCAGGTAGTCGCGATTCGTTTTATACTGCGCAAGACTAATAATCTTGCGCTCGCCAAGTTCAACCAGCAGCCCTATGTAAGCCTTGCGTATGGCCGCGCGCAACTCGCCGCGCCGGGCCAGCGCCTCAGCCTCTGACAGGAGATCGCGCCCCGATTGCTCGGGCTCAAGTCGTTCGCCGAGCACGATGCGGGCTGTTTCCTTTCTTTTCCGCTTTGGGCGACTGCCGCGAAACATGCGCGGCAAAAATAGCTTCAAAACAAACGCCAGTACTCCGAGCGCCAGGATAATTACAAACCATTGTGCGATGCGACTGAGGATACCCGCGCTGCCGGGTGAGATAGGTTTCGGTTTCGGCATCCAACTCTTAAGCCATTCGAGAAACCTCGCCAGCAGACGTCCGAGCGCACTCTCATTCTTTACCTTGTGCGCGTATTCCGGTCGACTCAAAATCTCCGCGAGCTTCCGGCTGTTGTCAGCCTTGTTGCCGCCCGTAGCGGACGCCGCCTTTTCAACTTCTTCCAGGCGATCGTCTATTGCCTTGAGCCGTTCCGTAATTCTCTGCAACAGATCGTAACGCGCCTTCGTGTTGTCGGCAGAATATTTGTCCAGCTCCTGTTGCAGCCATGAATTGTCAGCGGTGAAAGCTTCGCCTCTAAATTCAACTGACTCAGCAGCCGGCACCAGGTTGCGCACGCGCCTTACGGTTTCAATATCGCGCGCGCTGTATGTCGTTGCGCTTTCGTTTTCATCTGCCTGGGCGAGGCTGTCGAGGGCAGTTACAGCCTGTCGTATGTGTCGATGATATTCGCTGACGGGAATTGCCTGAACCACGCCAGCCAGAAAAATCACTACGCCAACAGCAAGGATAAATTGAGCTATAGGGTGGCGAGTGACCGCACCGTGCCGCTCGTCCGATTGAAGTTGCTTGCGCTTAATCATGCTTTTACGAAGCGTCCCGTCACCTCAAGCCCAGCACATTTCCCGACTGTAATGGTCGCGGCAATGGCAACCGTTTAGGTGCCGTCGCGATCGCAGGGGCGAAGGGTGATGTGACGTCGATCTGTGGCATTGGATCCAACTTTTGCGACGCCATTAATTCAATATCGTAGCCTTCGTGTCTGACTCGTTCATCCACGTAAAGCAACGACATGCCGAGCATCCAAACCGGCGCGAGCAGGATAGAGCTCAAAGGTTCTACCACGCTGTATCCGATGGCGTACCAGGCGGGCCACTGCGTTGCGTTCCAGGGAGAGGGATCGATCCCATTTAGATAGCCATACCAGCCCAGCGGAATCACCAGGATCATTAAGGCGGAATAGGTGGCAAAAGTAATGAAGAACGTCATCGCCATGAGCCGGCGCACGTTTCCTCGCGCGAGCGAAAAACTTCTGCCGATAGATTCAAAGACGCGTTTGCCTTCAACCAGCAAAACCTGCGGCACGTAAGCGACCTTGCCGGCCATGAAAAAGAACAGCCAGAGAAAAACTACCGTCGCCCCCAGCCCGCCGATAATGCCCACGATGATGGTCATCCAGATCGGCGCAACCTGCGCAATCACCATCATTCCCAACGACAGGAAGAGTATGACGATGTAAGCGCCAAACGAGCCAACTATCATGGCAATACCCAGCCAGATCACCACGATTAAAGTCGCTCCAAGCAGTGACCAAAAGCGCGAGCGGACTGCGGCGTAGGTAGTACGGGCAAGGACAGGCTCACCCCAAAGCAGATGCGTCACGAGGTTGCGCGAAGCGCCGCCCATTACGATCAACCCAAAAATATGACCGCCTACAATTACGCCGGCGGCTGCCAGACTGAGCAGGACATAAAACACAACCCCGGCCGTGGTGGGGCTGGTAGCTACTGCGCGCGTGGCGATTGTCCACAAGACCCAACCTATTGCCGAGACAATGACCGGTGGCGCGGCGATACGCATCAGCGTAAAGAGGTGACGACGATACAGGCGTACCGCGCGGTCGATAAGATCGCCCGCTCCCAGCGGTACCAGATGAAGGTCGTTAGCGCCGGCGTTAGACATTGTGAGCTCGAGGGCAAAAAATCTTAACATGCCAGCGCAAAGCTGTGTCAGGATTCTTGCTGCGTTTAACTAACAATTCACTGCAGCTGCGCAAAGGTCGCCTGAGACCGCGCAGAGAAAACTGAAATAGGACACTAGAGGCAATATGCTGAGAAGATTGGCGCGAACCTCCAACAAAGGCAGGCGTGAGTTGCAGGTCTCGTTATTGATGCCCGGCTTCATTCTTCTTCACCAGCTCGAAAATCTCATGAAACTTTCTTTCCTTTTGCAGTCCCGCAAATTCGTCAGTCGCCAGAGCAGACGAGTCGGCGAAGCCTCCGTCCGCAGCTTTCTGTAATGCGCCAAGGGCCTGCTTCTTTTCGCCGGCAAGCGCATAAGCGCGCGCCAGGTGGTAAAGAACCCGCGGGTTGTCAGGCTGAATATCTGCGCCGAGGGAAAAGCGCATGATCGCCTCAGCATACTTTCTTTGGGCGATCGCATAATTTCCTGCCTCAAACGATTCAATCAAAAGAGAGTCGATAACACGCTTTGCAACTATGCGGTCGAAGGAAGATTGCGGGGCGTTCGCGGTTTTCCGCAGTCCTGCAATTAAATCCTTCAGTTCTGACCTGGGCGAAGGATCAAGCTCTGGCTGGCCGAGTGTCTGGATCAGGCTATGGATTTTCTCAAGGCGGCGCGATTGTTCTTCTCCCAATTGTTTTTCTTCTCTGAATTCCTCGCGCACCTCCTGTGTAGCCTCGAGTTCAACCGCCTTTCGGTGAAATTCCGACACCGGTCGCAGTCCCTCAAAGTCTTCAGATATCCAGGCGTAAACTAAATAAGCCTGGTAGCGTTCGTTTGCTGCTTCAGCGGCGCGCGCGCGTGCTAATGTTTTGTTGAAAATCGTATCTATGAAGGTGTCATCCTTTTCCTTTCGGCCGGCCCGTATCGCCTCAAGCTCGAACCACTCAATTGCGTCGCCGGCGAGTGCGACCGGTAGCCACTCATGACCGCCGGGAAAAATAACGAGACGGTGGGCCGGCGAATCTTCAAGACCTTTTGAAAGCGATTGCATTTCAGGATTGTTGAAGTCGTCGCGTCCGGCGGTTCCGAATAGTACAAATGTCCGCGCGATATTTGGTTTTGTTCGCGAAGGATAGCCGCCACTACAAGCAATAACTCCGGCCACCAGGCTCCTGAAGGAGTAGGCCATGGAAATCGCCACGCGAGCGCCGCCGGAAAAGCCGGCCACGTAAACTTGTTTCTCATCAATCGAGAACCGCGCGTGCGTGTCCTCCCAGATCACTCTGATGATGTCGTTCAATGGTTGATTCGGTCCGTTACGAGAGTTGTTTGAACCGACCACGATATAGTTATATTTCTCAGCCGCTTCCTTAAATCGGGCAACGGCAAAAGGACCTCGCGCTCCGGGATCAAAACAATACAGAACTGGAAACCTGCGCGTCGAAGTGTAAGACGAAGGGAGGTAAAGCGCGTAAGTCTGGCTGGGGTCAGCGGCCGCCACGACCCGATCATTAATGACGCCTTTGGCGATTTCTGCCTGCCCTTCCGCGGCGGAAAAGAAAAGCAAGATGACGGCGAACGGCAGAATCGTCGTTAGAAGTTTCATCAGGATTCCTTCACGTCGCGCGCTTGGATGTAGATCCGGCCGCTTACTTTGCTTTCGCGGGAAGCCGATGAGAACTTTTTGATTTTCCGAATTTTTGGAACCGAGGGTGAACGGATGGTAGTAACTTTCGGGAAAGTCGGAAACTTCGCTTTGAGTGTCTTAGGCTTGGCTGGTTGTGTCAGCAGTGCTTGATAATCCGCGGCGCTCGGGAGAGATAGAGGCGAGCGCCGCGAGAATTCATCCCTGGTTTATGCTTTATCACCGGGAGGAACTGTCAGTTCCTGCCCAACCTGGATCATGTCCGGATCCCGAAGCTTGTCGCGGTTGGCATAGAAGATGCGCATATACTCGTTGGCATCTCCATAAAACTGTTTGCTGATTTTCGACAGTGTGTCGCCTGACTTCACCGTATAGGTTTGGCCGCCTGCGCCGGCTCCGCCCTCAGCAGCAGCACCCATCGCCTTACCTGCTTCGACCCCGATATCGCAAGTGAGATCGCTGGCGTAGTTTGGGTCCACTAGTTTAACCTGCTCCCAAACCTTATTTTTTGCGTCCTCAGAAGGCGCCGCCCCTTTGATGAACAGCTTGTTATCCTGCACGTGAAGGTTCGCCAGGCGAACGTCCTGCTGTTCGATCGTATTTAGCACCGATTGATATTTCGTTTTCAGGTCGTTGAACCGTTTTTGCGCATCTGGTTGTCCCTGCGCCGCAGATGCACCGCCCCCGAACATTTTGTCAAAGAGTCCCATTTTTCTATCCTCCTTAAGATTCGTTTCCGGTTTAATGGCAATTCACAATGATGACTGCCAGTTGTTTTGTCGACTGCTATTAGGGCCTGACAGTTTTAGTAGCCGGGGGTAGCTCAATCGCGCTCGCAGTAGAGCGTGCACTGTAGGGCCCAGTATCGCTCCGCACACCGCGGAGACATCAACCCATGAGCTTGTTCCTCGAACCTTCGAAATCTTGCGTGTCGGGATCCATCTTGCCCCTGACAATCAAACAAAGGCACAAACTTCGGTGCATCATTGCACCGTCGTATTGCGACTACGAATCATTCTCCAGATCCAGAGCACGAAGATCGCGCCGAGCAGTGAAAGCAATAAGCCACCGGCATGAAAGCCGGTATCGCTGCGCCAGATCATAGTGCTGACTAAGCCCCCAATGATGGAACCGACGATCCCGAGTACTATTGTTGCCAGCACACCCATCGGGTCTCTTCCGGGCATAATCAAACGCGCCAGGGCGCCTGCGATCAAACCGATTACTAACCACCAGATAAAACTCAGCATAACTGTTTCCTCCTTCGATCCCGGGAGCGCAAACACTCCCGCAACTGTGACATTAGTCATTCAGGATAAAAGTTATCTTCATCCTGACTTTGTATTCAGTTATTTTGCCGTCATGCACTACAACTTCATGGTCCTGAATCCACGCGCTCTGCACTCGTTCGAGGGTTTTTGCAGCGCGGGTGATACCCGCTTGCACCGCATCTTCGAAATTCTTCGTTGAAGATGCAGTGATCTCAGTTACCTTGGCTACGCTCATTTGATCCTCCTCGATATTTGTTCTGAATTTGTTTCCTGCTCGTTAAATCGGCTCGATGTTTTCAATACTGATTTTCGCGACCAGTATCACTTGAAGAAACTTCCGGCGATGCGGCTCAAGTCGTCGGTGACACTGCCATCGCGATTGGAGTCGAGCAGCGAACTAAGTGTTCCCCTCAGATCCGGATCGGTGGCCTGTGCTTGCTGCTGGGCGAGGAACTGCGACAAGCCGCCTGCGTCAAACCCGTTTTGCCGCTGTTCGCGACCTACCGCACCCATCACGAGCGGCGCTACCATCTCAAGTAAACTTCCGGCGGAGTTCTGATCCAGCCCGGTAGCCTGCGCCAGGTTGCTCTCGACCGCTGGTCGCTGGCCACCCAGGACGTGGCCGAGGATGCCCGAACCGTTTGCGGCTTGCGGGTTCCCCAGGTATGACGTTAGCTGGTTGAATATGCTGCCGTCGTGATCACTTGTCACGGCCTGATGCAGATCCTGTGCGCCCTGTGGCTGGGAAGCGTTGCGCGCGAGCGCAGACACGATCAGTGGCACCGCGAGTTGAACTGCCGTCTGGGCAGTGCTCTCGCTGATTCCGAGCCGCTGCGCCATTTGGCCGGTTGCTGCTCCGGCGATTCGTTGGGTGACGATCTCTGATATCGCGTTCATCTGATTTCTCCTTGTTTCTTGCGAAGTGGGGGACTATCTCGTGTGGTCCGGCCTCCATGCGTTGAAAGCCCAATACCCAATGCGCTGGATAAGCTCAAGCTGATTTGAGACTTATTATTAGGAACTAGCCCATAACGGCTTCGTTTGGGGGGAATTAACACGCGATGAGCCACTGCGACTTTGCACACTGTTCCGGGGGTGGCTGCTATAAGTGTGTTGGTCGCGAAAGATTAAGGCTGGAACGCAGGTTCTACGGATCATTCCTTGCGTTGAAGGATTAAGCTTTCAGCTGTGACTTAATTACCGCGAGTCTATGCTTCGAGTATTGGAGAGTCAAGGTTATATTCCACGTTCGCGCGCCGCTTTGTTTCACCACTTATTCACAAAATATCGACGCTGGCAGCGAGGCATTCGACGAATTAATGAAATTCCCCGAGCGATCCAGCGTTGGATGGCTGAACCTTGGCAGGCACTTCGCCTTCAATGACAAAGAACCCGGTCTCGCCGCCACCCGAGGTCACATTGACTACAGGTGAATCAGACAGGCGCACCATCCCGCCTTCAACACGGCCACGAAACAGAAATGGATTCGTATCGACGTACATCGGCTGCAGGGCCCAGCCGCTCTCATTGAAGATCGGGAAGACCTCAGTTCGCAGTTCGATTTTCTCCTGCACGACGTAATCACCTGCAAGCGCCGCCGAAAGGGCCGCGTCCCACTCCGATGCGGTCGCGCGTTCGCCAAACGAGATGCCGCGCCCACCGTAATCGTCGTTAGGCTTTAATACAAACTGCTTCCGGTTCTGCCGCAGGTATTGCAACAGATCCACTTCTCTTCCTTTGTGCTGCGTCTTTCGCTCGGTGACACGCCTGGTCCAGGGCACAGTGCGGCGGATAATTTCCTTTTCACGTGGCGTGAACCAGCTCGCGTTTGCCTCGTCAGTAAGCAATTCGAAACCCGCCTTCTTATGGAGCATCTTGCAGCGGAAGGAATTCACCAGGCAGACGTCGCCGGCAATGTAGGCCTTTATAAGCGGATGCGAATCGTCGCAACGCGTCAGCAGCTCGTGGATGATTACACGTTTGTAGACGAGGTCTATCTCGAAGTCGCCGCAGCGCAGTCTTCCTTCCTTGTATTCAAGCTGCTCAGGCGCGCAAATGATGGCCGACACGCCGCGATCGGCGAAAAAGTTTTGCAACAACACAAACTCGTCCGCAGTCGGCAGTCCCTCCCAGTCAAGTATTGCGATACTCGGCGCGCCGACTCCGCCCCACTCGCGGAAAGTGTCGAGCAACGCGTCGACCAGAGATTCGACCGGGGCGAACTGCCGCAGGTGGTAGCGCTCTGCCATGGCTCTCATGGCGCCTACCTCGAGGAGCACATCGTTCAGTGCCGCCTGGTCTGTGAGACTGGAAGGATTTTCGGCGTTGTATTCGACGAACTTGATCTCGTCGCCATGAACGAACGCATCGAGGCGCGTAGTCACCGCCGCCGTCGAATACTTTGGGTTGACGAGCGCGAGTCTTATCTCGCGGTCTGTGAGCCCGACGGTTTTCATTCTCGAGGGTTCGGCGAGGAGCGCTGCGGCAATTTTGTTGTAGGCCCCAGCCAGGACCTCAGACGAATGAGTCAGCAGGTTGTACTGAGCGCGATTGAGAAGGTGAGGTCGTAGTGCTACGCCAATTTCCCGTCCGCCATAGCGCAGGCGTCGGGCCGCCATCGTCTCTTTCAGTCTCGCAAAGAACTCGAGCGTGAGGCTCTCGTCCGCGGCGAGCATGTGGTGATACTCTGCGATAAATTTTTCGCGCATTACTTTGAAGAGACGGCCTGTCTGGAGGTATTCCAATTGTAAAGCAAGCGGGGCGATCCGCTAAGTAATATTGACTAACATGGCAGGTCCCAGGCTCTTGAATGAGCAGTAAGTGTACTTATTCAATGACTGAGGATTCGTAATCTCGGCATATGGCAACGCTTGCTTTTCGTGGTCACCGGTACCGAGAATGAAAAGCTCTCTGGGTCCGCCGCTGAAATCATCGGAAGAAGTGGCGTCCCTGCGTCGATAAGTAGTGCCTGGCCAGGAAATAATCCAGCCCGGTTTCAATGTCCCGTTCTTTGAGGGTTAAGAAAGGTAGTTGAAGCCTGCGCACCCACCCGCACGAAAGCACTTGTTCCATTCTGCCTGACCAGCTTTCGTGGCAAGATAGGCTTTCTTCCATTTCTGGTACTCCTCATTCTTGTCCAAACTTGAATCGTCAATGTCCTCGCCTGTTGGATCAGTGAAGCGCAGCGGATTGTTGCGAGCATAGTTGTAGAGATTGATCTCTTGAGGATCAATTAGCCGGTGAGCCGTGATCATAATTGGATCAGTCGAAGTGAACCGGCCCTGCATGCTGGCATAGTAGCGCCGTTGTCATAACTCATCATGCCCGGCACCGGTGCGGTAGCCCGACCAAAAGGGAGGGCTGACGATGTGCTGGGGCTTCGGTGCAGTAGCCCGACCATAAGGGAGGGCTTCGCGATGCGTGCCCGGCACCGGTGCGGTAGCCCGACCATAAGGGAGGGCTTGACGAG
>DATGYM010000435.1:0-5664 GCA_035297925.1 Pyrinomonadaceae bacterium
CGCGGTCGTTATAGCCTTGATCAGACTGTTCCAGTTTGGCGGGCCCGTTGAAATCCGCCCGTCAACGCCTTGGCATGGCTCGCGACAGTCAGCAGCCGCTTCAGTTATTTGATCTCCCAGGTGGCCTTGTGGTTGACGATAAAGGCCGAGCGGCCGCCGACCGCCTCGTGAAGTTCCACGTAAGTGTAGGGAACCGTTCCCGTGATACCTTTATATTTCCCCGTACCACCCATCAGGTAATGGTTTTTGTCGTCGAAGGTCGTGAATACGTTGTCACCATCTTTGTCGGTTTCAACGCAGCTCCCGTTTAAGTGAAATGCCTCTCCCACCAAGCTCTGGTGTTGGAGGCAGCGAACAGACATGTCATTGACCGGGCCTTCTCCTTTGACATTGCGGGTGATTCGGTGCCTCGCCGCATTGGCCTCACGCTTGATGCAGCAGATAAGGCGCGCTGTAGAGGCATCGATGCAAGACTTGCTACAATGTGCAAAAGAGTTGTTCGGTCGACCTCTGATCGAGCCCTCCTCCTAGGATTGCTGACACGTGCGCGACTCCAACGGCAAGGATCTCGAAACATTTCCCAGTGCCATGGGTGTCATCACTCGGCTCGCCTGCGAGCGCGCGAAGCAGCAAGGGGTCGAAGTCGATTTACTATTGGGTAAAGCGGGCCTAACGCGCCAGCAGATCGACGACCCTCGTGCTCGTCTCCCCGTCAAAAGTCAGATCCGATTTGTCGAACTTGCCGCGGAGGCCCTCGACGACGAATATCTCGGATTTCACCTCGCTCAGAAATTCGATCTTCGTATGGGAGGGTTGTTTCATTACGTATTGGCTTCGTCTGACACTCTTGGCGAGGCTTTGCAGCGGGGTGCACGCTACAGCGCGATCCTCAACGAAGGTGTTGCTCTAAGGTTACGTGAGGCAAAGGGGATTAGGATTGTTTTCGAATATGCTGGGGTTTCGCGGCATTCCGACCGCCATCAGATCGAGTTTTCGATTGCGGCGCTCACTCGTATATGCCGACAATTGACAAATCGTCACTTGCAGGCCACCCGGGTGAGTTTCACTCATCGACGGGGAAATGAAACCGCGGAGCTCAAAACCTTCTTCGGTGGCGACGTGGTATTCGGCGCAGCGGCGGATGAGGTGATATTTCCGACATCGATAAAACAAATAGCTGTGGTCGACGCTGACCCCTATCTGAATGATGTCCTGGTCAAATATTGCGAGCAAGCAATTGCTGATCGATCAACTAAAGGAAGCTCGTTCGGATTAAGCGTCGAGAATGCCATCGTTCTCCTCTTGCCTCATGGCAAGGCACAAGCCAGGGAAATCGCGCGCAAATTAGGCGTAAGCCGGCGAACGCTTGCACGGCGGCTGGCATCGGAGGGATTGACGTTCGCCGGCATTGTGCAGAGCCTTAAGTTTGACCTCGCTAGACGTCATCTGGCGGACGAGACCTTGTCGATTTCAGAGATTGCTTGGTTGCTCGGTTACCAGGATGTCAGTGCGTTTACTCATGCTTTTAAACGTTGGTCCGGCAAAGCACCCACAGCCCTCCGGAGCTATCGCGTTGACAACCGTGCGAGCGATTGATGGTTTTATCGGTCATCGACACGGCCATCGCCCATCAGGTTGAGACCGGCGCATGTGAACAATCTTTTGGCACGGTTAGTCATTGTGAAGGTTCCCACTGCGCCGTTAGCTACGCGCCACCAACTTCAGGCCCGCGCTTCGACGGGGGGAGCGGTGCGGTCGCAGTTGGTAAGGTGCTAGGGCAATGTAATCGCGTTGCCCTAGCCCCGCGCGCTTGAGTTCGGAATTCATTCCTTTGCCTATCGCCCAAAGCGGGCCTCCGAGCACTCACTTAATGTCGAGCCGGGGTGCCGTGGGCTGGCAATGATGCTATTTGTGACGCCGACCACGCCCCCCAGTTTGCGAATGGTCTGTTCCGCAGTTTCTCGGTCCAAGGCGGAGATGACTTCGCCCGAAAGTGTTACATGACCGCTCACAGCCGCGACATGGACAGCATTGAATCGAATCTTCCAGCGAAGAATGCTCCGTGCGCGACTTTCGAGCTCGCTGTCTGAAGGGGCTACGCTTAAGACTTCTTGCATCGCAAGTCCTCCGACTTCGCTACTACAGATGGATCGATGACGATCTGCGGTAAGTGCTTGTCCGCTCCGAGCTCGGTGCCAAACACATTTTCGAAACTAAACTGGGAAAGATCGCCAGCAACGCGCCGCCAACCAGGGCGACCCCAACCTGGATCGCAATGGAATCCCAGCCGAATCCGCCACCATTCACCCCAGCAAAAACCGACTGAAGTACTTGACTTTCGATGGAGTCGCTGATGGCTCCGACGATAATTTGATTGAGGTGCTGCCCAATGGCACCCGCAACGTTAGCGCCTAAAAGCCATGTCATGATCGCAAGCGTGCTGGTGGTCCCTCTGGATCGTTTGAGTTGGAGCTCCACCATTTGGAGCAAGCGCTTCATTTGAGCACTCCCCGTTTTTTTGCGTGTCAAGGCTAGTGGCCTTTGGACACGAAAACGCTATCGGGAAGGAGGCGCCCGCTCCAGTGTACGCTGGTATCGCGCGGCCCACCGAAACGGCAGGCGAATCCATACTTTGGTCTAGCCCGCCATTTGTGAGCGGTGCCCGATCTCGCACACAAATGACAGAGGTCAGGATTCAGGAAGGGTAAAGCGCCGTATCGAGACAACGAGTCAGTTTCTCGTCGCTGAACGGCTTGCGCAGGAAGCCAATAGCCCCGGCGTCAAGCACGTGATTTCGGATCCGCTCATCCGAAAACGCGGTAACGACGATAACAGGAGTTCGACGACCTTCATCGATCAGGCGCTCCAGCAGTTCGACACCGCTCAGGCCGGTCATATGCACATCGAGAATCAGGCAACTGGTCTCATCCGGGTCGGAATCCAGAAACTCCTCGGCCGAGGCGAACGTGCGCGCCGAGTAGCCAAGCGACCTGACCAATGCCTTCATTGACTCGCGGAAAGATTCATCGTCGTCGACAATCGAGATCATAACTTTCGACAATCAATGTTCCCCGGAGCGAGCAAGCCAATACGATGCAGCGCTTGCGGACTCACGTTGTGGTTTTGGGTTCGTTGCCATGCCCAAAGTGGCGAGTCGCAAGTCCGAAGGAAAGTGTACTTTGGTCTAGGTTGCTACGGGCCTCGGTCGGGCGATCCCCAAGAGATCGGCCATTCTGACTAGGTCAGCCAAGGATCGTGCTTGCATTTTTCGCATGATGTTGCCGCGGTGCATCTTCACTGTGACCTCGCTGATATCGAGCTCCGCGGCGATCTGCTTGTTTAAGAGCCCAGCGGTGACGAGGCCGACGACCTCCCTCTCGCGGGTCGTCAGCGAGGCGAATTGGTTGCGCAGGGCGGCGATGTGTTTCTCCTCCTTACGCCTCGACCGATGCCCTTCGATCGCCAGGCGAACGGCATCAAGCAATTCCTGATCCCGGCAGGGCTTGGTCAGGAACTCGACTGCCCCTGCCTTCATGGCCTGTACTGTCATTGGAATATCGCCGTGCCCAGTCATGAAGATTATCGGCAGGTCGGTCCTCATCTTCGCCAATTCGCTTTGAAACTCGATGCCGCTAAGGCCTGGCAACCGCACGTCGAGCACGAGGCAGCAAGGTACGTCCGGGCGTTCACTTTGCAGGAATTCATCCGCCGAGCCGTGGAGCTGAACGCGAAAACCCACCGATTCAAAAAGACTCTTGAGGGAGGCACGCACGGATGCATCGTCGTCGATGACGAACACGACCGATTCGATCGTAGGTTGTCCGGACATCGTCGTTCCTAATCTTTCAATCACTCTGCGGCTTGTGCCCACCTACGTCGACATTCCGTCGGACCCCGGAGTGACCCCCCAATACAATTCTTTGGCACATAATATCAAGCTTTAGGCAGAGAGGTTGCCCATGTTTAGGGCTCCTGAAACTGCCGTTGGGCTTCTCCGCCAATGATCTCAATCGTTGATGACGATGTGTCAGTTCGCGAGTCAATAAAGGCGCTGGTAAGGTCGCTTGGTTACGCTGCCCGCACGTTTCCTTCGGTCGAGGAATTTCTTCGTTCAAATTTGGATGAAACGACTTGCCTCATTCTCGATGTTCAAATGAAGGATCTGAGCGGCATCGAGCTGCAGGAGCGACTAATCGGGGCGGGTCGGCGAACGCCGATCATTTTCGTGACCGCCGTTTCGGATGAGCAAATTCGCAATCAGGTGCTCAAAGCCGGGGCGATTGATATTCTGAGCAAGCCGTTTAGCGATGAGAGGCTGGCTAGTTGCCTCGTTTCAGCGCTGAACGGTCAATAAGCGCGCATTATGACTGATCCCCCGGTTTTCTAGCCAAACTCTTAATTATGGCGTCCTCATCTTAGTTCACTATTTGAGCCGCAGGGATGAAGTAAGACCATGCCACCGTTGAGGCAAAAACTGGTTCTGGTCGTAGATGATACCCCGACCAATATAGCGGTCATCTCGGGGGTGCTGAAGGACTCGGTCAGGATCAAAGTCGCCACGAATGGGAAAAAGGCGCTGGCGATTGCACGAGCCTCCGACAAGCCTGACTTAATTCTGCTCGACGTCGTGATGCCGGGAATGGACGGATACGAGGTTTGCCGCCATCTAAAGGCCACTCCCGCCACCCAAGAAATCCCAGTGATATTCCTGACTGGGGTGACCGACGCAGAGAACGAGGAAAAGGGATTTGAAGTCGGAGCGGTCGACTACATCCACAAACCCTTCTCGCCTCCGCTCATCCTGGTAAGGGTCAAAAATCAACTCGCTCTCCAGTCTGCGCTCAGGCAGGCGCGCGAAGACCGCGATCAGGCTGAGGAGCTGTTCCACGCCTTGCAAGCTGAAGTCGCATTGGTCGCGCGTTTAGGGACGATGGGTGAGTTGGCAGCATCCATTGCACACGAAATCAGACAGCCGCTTGCAGCGGTCGTCAACAATGCCAGCGCGGGCTTGCGCTGGCTCAAACATCAGCCTCCTAACCTCAAGCAAGTGCGCGCCGCTCTGAAGCGGATCGTCACGGACTCGGAGCGCGGGCGCGACGTCATCGGGAGCATCCAGGGAATGCTGAAGAAGGGCGAGGGGGAGAGGGCCCGGCTCGATATCAACGATCTGATCCGCGAAGTGATGAGGCTTGTGCAGGGTGAGCTTAAAAATCGCGGAGTGTCCAGTCGAGCTGAGCTTGCTGACGACCTCCCACGTGTCCTGGCTGATCGGATCCAGTTGCGGCAGGTCATTCTGAATCTGATCATGAATGCTATTGAGGCCATGGTTTCGGTTTCGGACCGGGCACCACGTGTACTGCGGGTGCGATCCGAAAACCATGGCGATGACGGAGTGCTCGTTGCAGTTGAAGATTCTGGGTCGGGAATTGCTCCGGAAGATATGGACCGCATCTTCGAAACGTTCTTTACGACAAAATCCGAGGGAATGGGGATGGGGCTTTCAATCTGCCGCTCGATTGTCGAATCCCACGGCGGTCGCATATCGGCGTCGCGAGCAAATCCACGCGGATCGGTGTTCCAGTTCTTCTTGCCAACTGCTGACCCTAGTGATCATTCATAAAGGACCCATCCGTCGCCCAATCGATTGTGTTTGTCGTTGACGAT
>DATGYM010000436.1:0-4790 GCA_035297925.1 Pyrinomonadaceae bacterium
TGATCACCCATTCTCGCAAATCTCACAGGATTGAGCCGCCGTCATCGCGGAGCCCCGAGGCGCAGAAATGAAGCAGCGCATGATTGCACATCTAATCCTGCTTGGCGTCTGCGCGGTTTTGATCATCGTCGCGGCAATCGCGGTGCTGATCCTCAGGTAACGCGTGTGGCAAAGTTGCTCAGACAGGCTCAAACAGGGGCTTACGGTAGCGATTGAGAGAGGTTGGCTTTCGTTCAAATACGTCAAGTGTCAGCTCGTCAGATAAAATCACTGCGATTGCTGCCAGCCTGTGAGCTTGCCTTTCAAAATACAGACAAGTTTGACCTCCCGTAACCCGCTGCTCTAATCATTTGCGGCGCTTTTTCTCGGCATCATAAGGCACCAGCATGTGCAGACCGCCAACGTACTGCTGAAACATGGAGTTGCTGAGTGGGTATTCGTTGCCGCTCGCATCTTTCAGTTTCACGCCCGAACCGTAAACCTCGATAACCGTTAGCTGTGTTTTTGGAACACCACCGTATCCCAACGGAGTATCCGAGTCCCACCAGTACACTTGGCCGACCCGTGGCGGTTCAGCCGTGAACGATTGCGCCGACATGATGCCGACGAACGCCACGGCTAAGATAAATGTTTTCATGCTCTCCAAAGTTCGTCACAGATGTCGGGGTTTACTGGCTCGCAGTTTCCTCACTTCAAAGGCTCGATGTCGGGCAGTTTCGAGTACGCGTTCTCTACGAATTCACTTCTCTCCCACAATGAAGGCAGTCGGTTCTTTGTGGCGAGATCTGCAATGCGCTTTGACTGGCGATCGACCACCCTATTCCCCACCACGATGAGCGCATAGTTCGCCCCTTCGACGCAGCTTGTAATGCACCGTCCACATCGGCGTCCGGACCTCGTATCTCTAGCGATTGAAACTCCAAAGTCGTCTCAACCAGCCATTAAATAAGTTTTGGTGGGCTGCTGCAGCCTGGTGGTGCCTCTGTGAAAAATAGATCTGTCTCCATTAATTCAAGTTGCGATCAGGGGTGTGCTTCCGCCGAAATCGGCCCGCAACACCGCGACGAGCGGAAGGTGGTCCGATGCCCTGGCGGACCAGCGTGTTACGACCACGTGAGCGGCGATCGGCGTCAGACCGGCGGCATAGATATAGTCGACCCGCATCCCCCGCAGCCGTGCGTGGAAGGTCGCAGCCCGACCGTTCCCCGCGACTTTGAACGTGTCGGTGAAGCGCCTCCGCAGAAGGCGTGAGACGCGGCTTCGCGACACCGTGTTGAAATCACCCATCAAGAGAGCCGGCTCGTGGCCTCCATCCGCCACGATGATCTCCCGGGTCAACCGCTTCACCTGGGCCATGCGCTCCTGAGGCACCAGCCCCAGGTGCGTCACGTAACAGCGAAGCGTGCCCTTCGGGGTGGTAAGGTGCGCCTCCAGGCAGGCCCGTCCGGGATGCGGCCGCACGGTGAGACTGTGGTTCATCACGAAGGTGGTCGCCCAGCGCGTGAGCAGCGCGTTGCCATAACGGCCTTGACGACGCGTACCGCCGATGATCGCGTGCATACTGAGACGATCGGCGAGCCATTGGGCCTGGTTGACGTGCCCGCTTCGACGCAAGGCAAAATCGACTTCCTGCAGCGCCACGAGGTCCGCCTGCTCGGGCTCGATCACCCGAAGGATGGTGTGAAGGTCGTGGCCGTGCCGTCCAAAGCCACTGTGGATGTTGTAGGTCATGGCGCGGAGATTCACGGTCATCTACCCTGAGCAGAAAATGGGGACAGATCTATTTTATGGGTCCCTGGAAATATTCAGTTATATTGATACGCGGGAGCGCGCATGTGGGCGGACAATGTGGGCGACGTCTCTCGGTATCACGTCTGATCAGTTCTGCGAGGATATCAAAGGCGGTTTCGTTTTCGTCGCGTGTGGCAGTGCCCCCTCACACACGACTGGCCAGAGTACCGAGTGCGTGTCGCACACGTTGTTCAAGTTGCCGAAGCCAGACGAACGCTCTCTTATGTATTCTATCTTCGCTTTGTTTTAATCCACGGCTGTCAACTATTTCCATATTTACATTGCGCGCGTCATAGCGAACAGCAACGCGCATATAGAACTGACGGTCTTGGAAACCGGCATAGACTATGTGAGGTTGCCGATCTTCAAAATACCACGATTCCTTTTGGCGATGGACGCTATTACTGGCAGGATCATTTACCGCACTAAGAAGACTATCTGTTACTTTTTCTGCGGGTGTTAATTTAGGTGGAACTGCGCGATCCGCAATTGCCATCAGGATAGCCAGTTCAACGTCATTTTCCGTGAGTTTATTTGGAACTGCAATCGGAGGCGGACTTACATTTCGAACCGTCGAGCATGCAACCAAAGACATTAAGAGACTTGCTGCCAATAGTTTGTAGTGCATCTTTTTAACCTTTTCCTATCGGCTTTCGCGTGGAGACTCGCAATCAGCAACAGACACAAAGGCACTTTACGGACGGCACCTTGACCGGTCGCACCGCGCCTTTATGCCTTTTGCTGTTTCATGGTTTGTTTACAGTGTAGTTGACAGTTTGGTGACACTCCGAGAACACCGTGACTGTCCATAGCAGCTCAATAATTAACTTTCATGTATTCATATGCGATGCTCGCAATGTAATCGAGCAGGTTCTGGTCGCTTTTGCCGACCGACCATCCTCCCGTCGCACCGTCGGCGGTGCGGGTGATGCGCGGCTTTGCAATTTGCTGACCCGTGCCTTGGTCAGTAATCACAAGGTCCATGTCGATACTCGAATCGCCCACCAATCCTCCGACCCAAAACCTCGCTCCGACGCTGACAATCCTTAGGGATACAAGCTGGGGCTCGATGACGAGGGTGCCGGACCTGTTGCCAGACGTGGCAGCTTTCCACTGCTGAAGCAGAGACTGAAGCTTGGTTCGTATAATATTCTCAAGCTCCCCCGCAGCCTCTACTTTGTCGCGTTCGCTTTGAACAGCCGGGCTCAGGACCATGGGTTTTAGCTCATAATTTACGTAGCTCGAAAAACGTTTTACAGGAGGCGCCATTCGTCCCGCCTCGGTCTTCCCGACTAATTCGAGCCTTTCGGGACTAGCAGCACAACCTGAAAGAATGATGCACAATATCAAGGTGGCGACTTATGCTCTCCTCCAAAAATAGGAAATGAGCGAATTGAACTACCTCGGCTTTCAGTTGCTTACACTGTGCCAATCAGAATGTGCGCCGACTTCATTGGCTTTTTACTTGAGTGTAAACTCTATTTTGCCAGTATTGGAAAACTGATTTGCTAAACTGCAAATTTTTCCGGCTATCTCGCCAGACAGCCTATGCGCTAATTAAATTATCGTCTCGCTGGAGGCGCACAGACAGCAGGAAGTCTCAAAACCATCCCCTGGGAAAAAATCAAGAAAGACCTAAAGCTGTAAACCGAGCTAAGGACTTTGAGTTATGAGTAAAGGCATCTATGAGCGCAAGGGGAAGGGCGGCGACGTGACCTATTACATTCGCTACCAGTACCAGTTGACCGACATTAGGGAACGGGTCGAGCGGAAATCGCGAGGGTTTGCCCGCGAACTGGCAAAGGAAGCGTTGAAGTCACGGCTAGGTGACATTGCAAAAGGTCACTTCAACTTGGAAAAGGTTCGAAAGCCAGTGCCGTTTTCAAAGTTGGCGGAAAAGTACCGCGAGTTTGCTGGCGGGTACAAGCGTTTGGGAAACGGGGAAATACATCGTTGAAGAGTTTGCTTCGCTGTTCGGCGATACGCCCCTTGCGCAGATCACCACCTGGCAAATCGAAAAATGGAAAGCGGAAGAGGGGAAGCGCTTAAATCCGGTGACTGTGAATCGGAGGCTTACAGTCATCAAGCATATATTTAAAAAAGCCGTGGAATGGGACCTTTTGAAAAGCAATCCGGTAACATCGGTTAAAAGGTTTTCTGTGACAAGTGAGCGCACAATGTTTCTGGCACGGGACGAAATCAAAAGTTTGTTGGGTGAATGCGAGAAACACGTCACTTCGCCGTGGCTGCTCCCGCTGGTGACCCTGGCGCTGAATACCGGAATGAGGCAAGGCGAGTTGTTAAAGCTCAAGTGGGAAAATGTGGACCTGGAGCGAGGATCGATCACTATCATTCAAGGCAAGACTCTGAGGCGAAAGACGATTGCGATCAACGAACCCGCACGAGAGGCGCTGGAATGGCTGCGAGCGAATTGTTACGGTGATCTTCTCTTCATGTGGCCTTGGGGCGATCCCATCGGCAAAGTTACTGTCTACGACGCCTTCAAAAAGGCCTGTAGCGCGGCGAAAATCGAAAATTTCCGCTTTCACGACCTGAGACATACCTTTGCCTCACATCTGGTCATGCAGGGCGTTGATTTGGTCACTGTGAAGGAACTGCTTGGGCATAAGACAACTAACATGACGAACCGCTACACTCACCTTGCCCAGGAGCACAAAGCGCAAGCGGTGGCGAAACTGAGCAAACTGATGCAGGGCGAGCAAGGCGCAACGGAAAATCAAAAGGCAACGGTCGCAGCGGAGTTGAAAGCAGCGATCAACGCGGTTTTGACGCCGAAGTTGAAACAAAACCGGAACATTTTTTTGGTGAGAAGAGGTCGTGGACTCGGAATCTTGAACGATTCCAAGCGTGAACTGGAGGCGGCGAGCGGATTCGAACCGCTGCATCGAGGTTTTGCAGACCTCTCCCTTAACCACTTGGGTACGCCGCCTTGGTCCGTTAGCTAACACGAAGTTTTTGCGAGTTGCAACAACGTCCTA
>DATGYM010000437.1:0-9649 GCA_035297925.1 Pyrinomonadaceae bacterium
CAAATCCTGCCAGACCCGAGCCGAGGAGAACCATAGTGGCCGGTTCGAGTACAGCTCTGGGGTCACCGGCTGGCGACCACCTGATTACCGAATACGAGATCGCCTTTTCGGTTCGAATTTGTAATCACTGGGTCATAGGCGTGATGTTACTTTCTAAACCTTAAGATCCGAAAAATTTTGTAAATCACTGCCTGGGATTCCGATAACCCAAGCATAAAGGTGACGGCAAAATAAACTACTCCGTAACCCCCGAGCACAACCGCTGCCAACGGAATCGGCTGCATGTCGCCCAGCAACAGCTTGAATGTCCAGCCAACATCGGCCCCTAACAAAGCCGCGATCCACAACTTGATTACGTAGCTGGCCGAAAGACCGGTTCGTCCAATGCGAGCGTTCAAGCTCCGCCTGAGCAGAGCAAACTCAATCCAGCCCGCGACTCCGGCCGAAGCAGTCAGTCCGGCTACGCCCCACTTCGGATCGATTCCCAGCAAGTGAGGCAGGGGCAGCGCCGCCAAGTATCCGAGTAGCGTTGTAAGCGCAACGCGGATGGTCGCATAGCGTAACGGCGTGCGAGTGTCGTGGAGAGCATAGTAAGTAGAGGAATAAAGCCGGCCAAGAGTGGATGCCAGCAAGCCGACGGTAGAGCCGGCGAGGATGCCCCACACAAAAATTGCCGCATCGTGCTTGAACTGTCCAGTCTGGTAAAGGACGGCCGCGATAACATCGCCCAACGCCAGAAAGGCCATGGATGAGGGAACGATAAGAAAAGCTATGCGCCGCAAGCCTTCATCCAGGCGGTGACGCAGAACGTCAGCAACTTCTTCGTTGCTGCCGATGGCGCGTGACATTGCCGGCAACTCGGCCGCGGAAACCGACATGCCGAAAAGACTGACTGGCAGTGTATAGAGACTCTGCGCATAAGTAAGCGCAACGACAGAACCCTCCGGCAGGAAACTGGCAAGCACGGCATCGACGAAAGCGCTGATCTGAACAACGCCGCGACTCATGAAGACAGGAAAGAAATTTCTGATTACCGTCCTGACGTGTTGACTGGCGATGTCGAGCACAGGCCGAATTCGTCGCATCAGTTTCACAACGGTCGGCCATTGCACGCCAAACTGGAGGGCGCTGCCTATGACTGAACCCCAGGCTACATATTCTGCCAAAGGAAACTGGCCCACGCGCCGGCCAAAAATTATCAGCGAGGCAATCATTGCCACGTTCCAGGCGACGGGAGCAGTGTAAGAAATGAAGAAACGGTGGTGGCTGTTAAGCACGCCCAGACACCAGGCTGACAATACCAGCAGGCCCGCGCCCGGAAACAGAATGCGTACCAGCCGAATCGTTAACTCGCGCGTCTCGCCTTTGAAACCCGGAGCGATGAGAGAAATGAGATAGGGAGTAGTGAGCACGCCGGTCAACACAATTAAGGCCACGGTCAAAGCAAGAATGCCGAGTACCGCGTTAGCGACATGCGTGGCTTCCTCTTCATCGTGGTGCGCCAGCAACTTAGCGTAGACCGGAATGAATGAAGCCGAGAGTGCGCCTTCACCGAAAATGTTCTGCAGAAAATTCGGAATGCGGAACGCGGCGCTGAAAGCATCGCCGGCTGCAGAAGTGCCGAAGTAATGTGCAAAAACTCTTTGCCGAATTAGCCCAACAATTCGGCTAATCAATATGCCGGCGCCCACCATGAAAGCTGATTTGCCCGTGCTTTTTTCCGTTGTTGACCGAGAGGTAGCGCGTGGTGACTCGCCGCCTGCGCTGCCAACTTGATCGATAGTCTCACCGGCTATCGAACTTGCTTCATCGTAAGGGTTTTCCGCTGTCTGTTCTGATTCTGCAGCATCTACATTTGACACACTGGCGGCATCGGGAAAGGCTTTTTTGTCAGGAGAGCGGTGGCCGGAAGGTTCGT
Organism: Pyrinomonadaceae bacterium; assembly: GCA_035297925.1. Classification (GTDB taxonomy): domain Bacteria; phylum Acidobacteriota; class Blastocatellia; order Pyrinomonadales; family Pyrinomonadaceae; genus PSRF01. The sequence goes on from DATGYM010000437.1 coordinate 1,919, forward strand.
TGTTGGCGTACTCGTCGCCGGTGGCACTATCGTTGGTGAGATCGTCCATCTTTTATGCGAGATCGTAATCTTTGATTTTCGTGAGGAGAGTCTTGTAACTAACGCCGAGATCTTCGGCCGCCAGCATCTTGTTGCCGTTCGTTGCCGCGAGGGCCTCTACAATTTTTTGCCGTTCTACAAAACGCAAAGCTCGTTGGGCGGCTTCGGAAAGGGTTCCCGAAAAATCAAAATACTTCAGTGCTCCGGCGTCCCCCGTGGTCACTGCTTCTAAACCAAGATCTTTGGGCTCAAGCAACATAGTGTCTGACAGAATACAGGCGCGTTCGATTGCGTTTTCCAACTCGCGAACATTGCCCGGCCAGCTATGCCTGCGCAATGCGGTCAGAGCATTGTCACTCAGTGTGGCTTCGCGGCCGCGTAATTCCTTTCCCAGTTGCGCGGCGAAGTGTTTGGCGAGCAGAACAATGTCATTTTCGCGATCGCGCAACGGCGGAATTTCAAGCGGAAACACTGCCAGACGAAAAAACAGGTCGCCGCGAAACTCGCCACCAGCAACTGCGGCTTTAAGGTCGCGATTTGTTGCGGCTATCACTCGAACGTCTACGGGCACTGGCGCACGCCCGCCGATACGGTCGACTACTTTTTCTTCTATGACACGCAGGAGCTTGCTTTGTACCGGTAATGGTAATTCACCAATCTCATCCAGGAACACGGTACCGCTCGAAGCCAACTCAAACTTTCCCAGGCGTCTTTCACCTGCCCCCGTGAACGCCCCACGCTCGTGACCAAACAATTCATTCTCAATCAAGGTCTCCGGAATAGCGGCGCAATTAATGGCGACGAATGGCCGGTCGCGTCGTGTCGAGAGATGGTGGACGGCCCGCGCGAATAACTCCTTGCCCGTTCCCGATTCACCCAGCAGCAAAACTGTCGCCTCAGTTTGCGCCACCCGCTGAGTTTCCGACACCGCACGTTTTATCGCTTCTGACTCGCCGATTATTCGCGGAAAGCCATACCGGCGCGACCACTCTTCGCGCAGTAAGATGTTTTCCGTTCTTAGTCTTTCCTGTTCGAGTGCGCGTTCGACGATAATGAGGAGATGATTGGAGTCTACCGGCTTCTGCAGAAAGTCGTGCGCGCCGTCTTTCATTGCCTGAACCGCTTCGTCAATGGATCCGAACGCAGTCATTACAATGACCGGGATACTTTCGTCTGCCGCGCGCGCCGCCCGCAATACATCGAGGCCTGACCCGTTGGGCATGCGCAAGTCAGTGAGAACCAACTTATGTGGACCGGCGGCAATTTCGTTAAGGGCAGCGTGGGCATCGGCAGCTTCGCTGACGGTGTAGCCCGCGTTTTCCAGTGTGAGACGCAAGACGCGGCGTAAGCTGTCTTTGTCCTCAACGAGTAAGATGTCTGGCATTGTTATTGGTCTAAGGCACGAGCGGCAACGCCGGGAATTGTACAACAAGTCTGCCGGATAATACCCAGAGGGAAGAATGCGGGTAGTGGGGTAATCAGCCGTTTTTCTCTAGGTAACCTCCGTACGCTCTGTGTCTCCTCGGCGAGTCGTGCAGAACACGCTTACCGCCGAGTCTCAGAGCACGCCGAGCTAAGGCGAAGATCCTTTCGATTCTTAGAATCACGTCCAACGCCAAAAAGGGTGTAAGTCTCAAAAAGACTTACACCTCTGCCAATCACATGACGGTCGTTTACTTTTCAGCAAGGCCGAGAAGGGTTGTGCCCCCGACCAGAGTTGCCGCTGTTCCCGTGGAGTTGAATTGCGCGCTGCGCGTTAATCGGCAGGACGAATCCACCCGCGCGGTGGGCGCGAGGATACTACTTGAATTACTGCGAATTTATAAGAATGCTGCTTCACGGAATCTGTGTGCTATCACGGAAACTCGGCGCCGGAGGATTTGAGTTCGTCACGGGGTTGTTGCTGAGAGCAGCGCCGATGGTTTTACTTCGCGGAAAGTGTTTCAAAATTCGCGCACGTTAACGATGTGCGGACCACCCGCATCCAGCGCTTTTCGCACCCAGCTGGAGTCATAGATGATGCTGAGGTTGCCGCCACCTGAGGAATCATACGATGGGGCCAGGAAGGGCTGGCTTGGCGTAGTGGCGTGCGCGACGACCATCGCACCCGTCACTACGCCAGTGCCTCCACCAGTACGTATAACACTGCCGTTGCCAAGGACCAGGATGAGTCCGAAGAAATTGAAATTACCGTTGAGAGTGAGCGTGCCTCTTACAACCAGCAACCCAGCTCCCTCGGAATTTGGACCAATGGAGCCGTCGCCGTCAACAAACGTCAATTTCGGGTTGGCTTGCGTCCCGACATCTGTTGTTGTCGTCGTGAAGTATCGCGATCTGTCCTGCGCTATTATCTTGAGTTCATCTATCAATGACATCGTGTCCGCAGGCGTCTTTATCCACGACGGCAAATCAGAGTCTGTTAACAATTGCGTCTTCGGACTAACAACGGTGCTGTCTGGTGAGATTGCAGCGTCGACGAGGATTTGATCTTCCTCTTTTGTTACGCCGAAGACCGGCACGATGGTACCCGTTCCGGCGTTATCGTGGCCAGTAAGAGTTTTGGCATTGCTGGGACCCAAGAGAAAGCTCGCAATGTCACTGTTAGTGGCCCCCCTAAATAGAATCGAAGCCGGAACTCTGAAATCAAAAGACGGGTCCATTACCACAGCTTCGAGCTGTTTGACAGCGCCTTTAGGCCCATAACCACGCGAGCGCACCAGCAAGCGAATGGGGGGTGCTGATGTGTCTCCCGGAAGGCGAGAAACTGAAACGCTATAAGCGAGGTCGGCCTGTGGATTGTAGGCGGCAGGATTAGCCGGAGTGAGGGGTACTCGCCAATCGGCAACGCCATTCGCATATGAATATGGAAGCCAGGCGGAAAGACGCGGCGTCCCCAGGGTATCAGTTGGTAGATTTGAGGTCGCGGGATCCACAGCCTTTGGAAAGTTGATAGTGGTTGTGGCGGGATCGAAAGGCGCTCTTGCGGCCAGATTGCCGCGCAATGCAGTGGTTGCTGCCTGTATTCCGGATTCGGCTGCATAGTACGCTTGCATTTCGGCCGTTGAGTCGATTGAGGTCGTAGCGGTCGAGGTGCTGGTCAGAATCAGAACACCACCCACGGCCAACAGCATGGTGCTGAGTAACAGCGTGGTTATGAGCGCTGCTCCCTTTTCATTTTTCTTATTCAACGCCGGCAGATTCTTATGTTTCATTGTTGCTCCACTGTTCAGTATGTGCGCAGATTGGCTCGACGCAATGCCACATCGGAAACCAGCAGGACACTTTGTGCAGGTTGATATCCGCTTCTACCCGGAGTCCCCAGGGCTTCGAGCCTGACACAGGCGCCGATCACTACGTACTTAGCCTGAGCCAGGTCTGTGGTCGCTAATTCAGCCTGGGACGGATTAGAAATATCGCAGTCGGTGGTCGTGTAAGTTACCTTCCGATCGAAGTAATGAATTCTAAGAGAGTCGATTCGGTTGGCGAGAACGCTGGTTCTTTGATCCTCAGGACTCTGTGACGCATACCTATCGTAGCGGACAAGATACTTCGTGAAGCCTGCGTCGTTGAGAAAGTATTTGATGTCCTCACCTTTGTCTTCACTCTCTAAGCCAATCCCTGATCGCGCCTGCTCGCTTACAGAGGTGTCGTACTTATTCAAGTTAGCGCGAATGCGAATGGAAGTGGCGTCGGAGTCGCCAGTGACTATTCCGTTATTCGACAGGTTGAAGCCGGAAATCGCGATCTCGCGTGACATGATATTAAGTCCGCGTTGAACGTCAGCTAGCGCATCTGTGTGCTGGTCCTCACGCTTCCGTACCGAGAAGGCGCTGGCAATAAGAGCGCTCGCGAGTCCCATCAGGACCAGGGTAATAGTCATGGCTATGATCAATTCAAAGAGCGAAAAGCCGGCGTCTTTGGCGAGTAAGGGTTGCTTGTTCATTTCGTTTCGATTCTTCAGCATCGGTTAAAGTTCGCGGTGAGTGCCGGTTAGAAGACTAGATCGCTGGGACACGACCGTCACTGAACCGAATATTGAAGTCATACGCGACCAGGCGGGGCCGGCACCTATTGGGCTTACACGTATACTGATTGTCTTCACTGTCGGCAGACCATTAACCGTATTGGAACCAGTTATGACTGTCGTTACGAGGTAGCTTCGGCGCGCATTAGTGACGGTTTCCGTTGTGCCCGCAGTAGACGTGACGTCCAAACTGGGGTCTGTGAAGACTACGTTGCGGAGCTGTTCCATGCGGTCCTGGGCCACCGCCATCGATAGTTGTCGGTCAGCAGCGCCGGAATTGTTACTGGCAGCCACCGCGAATAGAGACGCTGCGCCAAGCGATACGATGAGCATGATCAGAAGCGCGATGCAGGTTTCCACCAGGGTAAAGCCTTTGGCTGAGGCAGTTCCGTTTTGATTCCCGGTGCGCAGGCGCCGTTGGTCGTGTGCTGAGATTTTCATTTACGTTTACCTGACGCTGATAGACAGCGTCGTCGATCCGCAGGGCGAATTAAACATAACGGTGTTGTCTTGGCTCTTGACCGTGATTACAAAAAGCGCTGTCGCGGCGCCATTTGTAACGCTGACTGTCTTGGAGCTGGGCAAGACTTGAATCGTCCCTGAATTACCGGCGGTTGCAGTAATAGTGACGCTGCTGCCTGAATAGTTCCCAATAATGACGGACGCAGAACCGGACCCATTCTTAATGATCGCGAGGGGGTTCGGATCCACTGCCATTGTGCATGGACCGGTGATCGGTGTTGGCGAGGGAGTCGGGCTAACCGTCGGTAATGGTGTTGGACTCACCAACGGGGTCGGAGAAGCATCCGGACTCGGATAGGGTGTGGGAGTCGCATTAGGGTCTGGCGTAGCAGTCGGACTTTGTGACGGGTCTGGCGTAGGAGTCGGGCTGGGAGAACTTCCGGGGCTGGGGGAACTTTGTGGAGTTGCGTAGGGATCGGGAACGACGTCTCCTCCCACAGATCCATTGTTAAGTACTACTGCGGGAATGTCGCTATCCTGAAACACCAAGCTGTCGAGCGTCACGTCGCCCGAGGATGTTACGGCGATGTTGCTGGTTCTCGTCTCATCGCTAATCACCGCCATTCCAATCGAAACTTCCCGCGTAATTCGGCCCCGCCAATCAAAGGTCAAAGATCCCGGAGGCGTCGTGAATCTTATGCCTTCCTCAAGCCTGAAGTCGCGGATCTCGGTGGTGCCGTTGTCGTCGAAGTCCATCGTCACTCGGTAACTCGTCAGCGGGAAGGCTGTGTTGAGTACTTCGATGGTTGCGAATCCGTGCCGCCGAACCGCGTCAGAGCGGGCTTTCTCAAGATAACCGGCCATCAGGCGGGAGGAGTTCGTCAGTCGAATTCCGGCTCGGGCTCTGGTGATCGTCACGACCCCGAAAGTTGTGATAACGGTAACCAGGGCCATCGTGACTATTAATTGCAGCGTCGAAAAGCCACCTGACTGTGGCTGACGTAAGCTGGCGTTTGAGATCTCGCTCATCCCGCGCTTCTTCATCCTTTTCCTCCAGTTAGCTCCCCAGAGAGCAGCAAGCCAGCCGCACCGGCGATGCAAACAGATTGCAGATTTCGCGACTCTTGCCTGTGTTGCATCCTTCAAATCGATCTCTTGTAGTTAATTTGGCCAGGTCGTCGGCTCGGGGCTTCAATTCGCTGAATCACCAGTGCTCGGTCAAATGACCATGGCACATCGCGGTTGGCAACGGCCATGCCAGCGGCAGATCTTAATAAAACCGCTCGATCTATTGAGTTCCTTCTCAACCACAACGGCCAGCGCGTTACTTTTAGTTACTACGTTGGAAGCGACCTTCTTACGAGATCCAGCGTGACTAGAGTCCTGGAAGCTGATCTTCTCGACTCTTTGTTATCGACTTGCGAAAGCCGACCGTGTTTCGAACTTTAGATAAGGAGGGATCACTTGTGAGTAGCCGGGGTTCCAGGGACCAGCGTCCCAACCAACGGAGCCCAACAAATCGTCCGCTTCGTGCGGGGTGCCGCACGCCGCGCGCGTAAGCTGGACGGTGAAGCGCCCCGCCGGTCGTCATGATCGGCGGGGCGCAATCTTTTACACTGGTCTGTCGAGACTATTACGGAGAATTCGGATGGGCTTGCAGTGTAGGACCTAGTTCGCTATCAGCCGCACCGGAAACACTCTCGGTATCTGCAAGTATCATTGTCAGCGCCAGCGGCTTGTAATTGAAAGCCTTCGGGCCGCCGCGACTGTTCTGCACTTGCATCACCAGATAGTCCTGATTTGATCGAAACCTGAAAACACTTCCCTGTTGATTCATTATTACGAAGAGCAACGTGTCGCCGCTGCGAGTTCTCATTTGACCTACCAGCGAGCTGGCGCCGCCGTCGGTTCGGATCAAGGTCCCTGTTTTGGCAATGACACTACCTTGCCATGCCGGTCCGGTGAAGCGGTCCTGCAAGGTTCCCGGGTCGATGCCGGCCACCGGCATTATGTCGGCAGGTGATAGTCTGCTTTTCTGAAGCTCATCCCGCAGCGCTCGAAATATCTTCATCATGGCGCGAGGCGTTACGCGATTTACGCCCAAGCCACTGAGCGATGCTAACTGAAATTCCTCCGGAGGAATTCCGAGTGTGGTTGTTAGTTGCCGCATCACGGTTTCTTTCCCGCCCAAACTCTCGCCGATTCGTTCTGCCATGAAATTGTTCGAATAACAAAGCAATACCTTCAGGACATCCGTAAGCTTGCTCGACTTATGCGTTAGCAAAAGTCGAGCACCAGGGGCGACCGAACCAACGCCGACCTCACCCATTATGGTGAGACTCGGAATCGTCTGGAGACTCGAAAGGTCACCAAGAGCGGTGCGCTCATAGGTCCAGGCACGCGTAGCCTCGTTCGAACGGAGAGTGGCATCGAAGGTGTCGAGCAGAACTTCACCCGAGCCGCGTGCGGACCAGTCGAAGTTCATCGTGAATCCCGGCGCCACTACCAGATTGCCGGTTACCGTGCGAATGCCCAGGTTATTTAACTGACGTGCGATAGCCACTGCATGTTCATGATGAAAAGATGGATCGCGCCCCGTCACGTATAGATTACCCTGGAGTTGGCCGGTCGAAGCGTCGAACGATCCGTCAGTCCAGAAACCAGTCGTAAACCGGTGATTGGCGCCAAAATTTTTGAGAGCAACGAGTGCTGTAGCAAGTTTAATCGAGGAGGCGGGGTTGAATCCCTGGTCGACTGATTGACCCGCGACAGTCCTGCCATCGAGGGTTTCTATCAGCACCCCCTGCAAGCCATAAACCGGGGGCGTCCCATTCTCGTCAGTAATCGGACTCTGTTGCAGGCCAACAATCGGGGACGGACTGGCTACGGAAAGAGGGAGCCGCTCATCCTTCGCAGGGCTTTGCGCAAAAAGAGCCAGCGGCGCGAGCAGCAAAAAAACCGCGGCCGCTGAAAGTTGACGAAAGATGCTGAAAGTTTTTGTTCTGGGCGGCATGTCCGCTTCCCTTTGTTGCTCCCTGCGGAGCGATTAAGAATAATAACACGGCACCTCAGGGGGCGGAGGAGAGTTTCTTGGATGCAGGCCTTATTGTTCGGGATGGTTGCATTTTTAGTCGCGGGCAACGCTCCGCGCCTCAGCGCAAAGTCCAATTTCGTTGACAATGCGAGAAGCACAAACCTAGAATCTG
>DATGYM010000438.1:0-15744 GCA_035297925.1 Pyrinomonadaceae bacterium
CATCTTGCCGGAGCGCGATATGAATTTCTCAATGCCATGCTCGTAAACCGTAAAGGTCTTCTCCATTGCGTCGGCATAGTGTTCTGCGCGCGCTGCGACCTTTAACTTTGCTTCCCGCGCCTCGCTGACAATGACCAGCCAGTCGACACGCGCTTCGCTGTTTGGCTTAACGTCGATAGGCCCCGCTTCACCTTTTGATTGCCGGCCGTCGACAAGCAACCCGGACACGGTTAGACCTTCAGCGGTCAAGGATGGGGTCACATGCAGGGCCTCGTCGGTGTTGTTATTGATAACCGCCGAGACGGTTGCTTGGTCGCCAACCACAAAAAAACGTGGCGCTTCGAGGCGAACAATCAGCGGTTGTTTGGTGCGCGTTGACGCGTTGCCGATGCCGAACTGGTTGCCGGTGGTAGCAACGCGCGCCGTAGCGGTCCAGGTGGTCAGCGAGTCGGGATATTTCACCTTGACCATCGCTGTGCCGTTTCCGTCGGTCGTCAAACTGGGCAGCCAAAGGATGGTTGAGCGAAAATCGCTGCGCACCTGCACCGCTGGTTCCTGACCCGGCGGCGGAGGTGCGGCGACACCTGCTTGCAGCATGGCCAGACTTTCCGTGGACGTGCTAATCCGCAATTCATTAAGAGTTTTCAGCCTCGCGTTGCTGCTGGGAGCCACGTTGTCCGCGGTGACAGCGCCGTCCTTTATTGCGTAAAGGTCATATTCAGCCCCAGCCACACCCGCCCCATAACCGCGACCCTGACCAACACCCAGGCCACCCCTCGCGTCGTCCTCCGTTGCACCAATCTCTTTCTTGTCGACCAGCTTTCCTTTGGCCACTTCGACTAGCTGCGTATAGGACTTCTGATTGAAAGTACTTTGCGTCTGAACGCTGTGCGATCGTTTGCTGCCGTAGTAAAACTGACGCGGATCGCCGGCGTAGTCCTGCTGGATGTATTTGACTGATTCGTCGATCAATCCCAGTGCTATCTCAGCCGAAACAGGCTGGCCGTTGGCGTTCTTCGCGGTGATGGCGAGCGTTCCTTCATCGCGCGGTTGATACTGCTCACGGTCAGACTTCACTTCCACCGTCAGAAACTGTTTGACCGGCGGCACCACGACCTGCTTTGTATCCTCAAACACCTGCGCGTCGCTCACCATTACAGCGTTGAGATAAATGTTTGGTACGTGTCTCTCTTCAATCGGCAACTCGATCAGCTTGGCCGTTCCGGTAATGTGAACCACTTTGTAACTGAAGAGATCTTCCGCTTCCAGACTGAAAAGCACATAGCGATCGTTGGTGGCGGTAGACAACATCACGGGGGCAGTTTGTCCCACACGAAAAGTGTCCTTATCAACTATCACTTCAACACCGTCGTGACGATAACCGAGTTCGCTTGTGGCGTTGGTAGCCACGAACACATACGTTTCAGCTTTAACCGGGGGCAGAAAACGATCACGCTTTTCGTCGCCAGGCTGCACCTGGCTGCTTTGCCATGAGACGCGATAATAACCTTCGCGTTCGGGGGTGAATTGGAACTGCGCCGCGCCTTCCGCGTCAGTTTTTACCATTTGCGCAAGTACGTCTTCGTGTTGATAGCCGCGAAACTTCAGGCGCCACGGCTTTTGACCTTTCCCCACTGCTGGTGGAAAAGCTGCGAGCCGCTCACGTAAAAGCCGAAGTTCATTGCCTTTCACTTCACGGCCGTTTGGATCAAGCCACACTTCCCACCAGTAATCGCGGGTGACCTTTACGTTGCCTTCCGCAACCACAGGCTGCTCGTTCGCATCGAGCGCTTTGATGTCAACGGTCACCTTGTCTTGCGGACGATAGATATTTTGCTCGGCTCGAGGATAGACGTAGTAACGCTGACGAGTGACGCGAACGTTGTCACTCGCCACGATCTCGCGGCGCGACGAGTCGGTGACGCGCGCCTCGATGCGATACTCATAATCCTGATTGTAATTCGCGCGGGGCGTATCAAAAGTAAGCGTGGCCTTGCCGGTGGCATCAGTTCTAATTGTTTCTCGTTTAACTATCTGCCCCTGACCACCGTAGTAGCCACGCAATCGTTGTTGCTCAATGTCATCGTAATACCAGGCGTAATCGCGATGCGGATACCAGTAGTGATAAAACGGGTTCTGGTAAACCACTACTTCCACCGACGCGTTACTGACCGGACCGCCGAAGTAATAATCTGCCTTAATATTTACCTCGACTTTCTCGCCTACGCGAAAGGACTTTTTCCTGCCGTTGTCTTCAGGAGTTTTAACCGTCACTTTGAATTCCGGTAGTTTGTATTCTTCCAGCCGAAATAGTCTGGCGCTGCCGATACTGTTTTTGCGGCCCTCATCCCAAAATTGAATGTTGTATTCACCGAGTGGAAACTGCTCGCCGAGTTCAAGCGAGCCCCAGGCGCTGCCGAAACTGTTGAGTTTGGACGTGCCTTCACTAACCTTGGTGCCACGTGGATCGTTAATCTGATATTCGACCGTCTGATTAGCAGGCGTGGAATATCCAATTCCAAGGCGGCGCGCAATAAATTTCCACTGAACCGTTTCGCGGGGGCGATAGGCAGGACGATCGGTAAACGCGTAAATGCGCCAGGCTTCACCGCCGCGTATGCGACCGCCTGCATAGCCGGCGGCAAAAGCCTGGCGATCGCCCGTGCCAGTGCCGGCGGCCACATAAAGATTCCTGCTGCTCCTGCTATCTTTGAGTGGAAACAACGCCAGACCATCGTCATTCGTTGTTTGCGCTAATCTGCGAGTGTGCCACTTATCGTTTTCGTAATAACTTTCCCATAGCGTGACGTTGGCATTGGCGACAGGCGCACCGCTCAGGGCTTGAGAGAAATAAACGAGAGCCTGCGTTGGCGAAGATTTCATAACCAGGGAGACATCGGTGATAAGCACCAGATCACGGGCAGAAAGCGAACCGCTTTTTGCTTCGAGCAGATACGCGCCACTGGGCAATTTGCCATCGATGCGCAACTGCTCGCTCAAGGGTTTGTGATCACCTTTATTTTCGATTTGTTTCGCCCATGCTTTAACAGGTGCTTTGCCGGTGACTTGCACTTTCTGAATCCAAGTTTCGACGTCTCCTTCGCCTTCGTCCTCTTCCAGGTTTTTGGTGAAGCGCACGTCACGCGTCAAATCGATTCGGTAAAGCGCGAAGTCGACGCCCTTAAGGTTTCGTGCTGCCAGGGTGAATTGCAATTCCGAATCAGGCAGAAAAATATTCGACGCGGCCACACTCAGCGTCGGGCTCGTTATCTGTTTGATTTCTTCAGTGGCCTGGTCGTAATAGCGTGTCTCACCTTTCACAAACTCCTTCGTCAGGCGGCGAAAGAGCTCCAGCGCTTTAACGAAATCCGGCTCCTGCTGCCAATCACCTGAATCAAGCTGGCGAATGATGCCGTTGCTATTCATCCATTGCGCGTAATGAAACAAAGCGTCGTCGTACCAGTCTGTTTGCTTGCCGGCTTTGAGCGCTTCTTCAAATTCCTCCGGTACGCGCTGGCGCGTCTCCCAATCGCCGCCCGTGTAACGCAGGGTCATGGCGATAAGAAAATGCAGGTGAGCCCGATCGTTATCGGTGGTGCTGATCTTCAGAGCGTTTTCCAGGACATCGAGCGGAATGTAGTTGCCGAAATAGGTATAGAAGTAGTACTCGTTCGGACGCGGCGGCTCGGCAGCTTTGAAAACAATCCGCAGGTAACGGATGCGGGCCTGATTGATGTCGCGTTGCCCCGCCCACCAATCGAGGGCCTGTTGGTAATGTGGCCAGCCCCCGCTCCAGTTAATTTGGTTGCGGCGCGTCCAGAAAAAATCTCCCAATGATTCATGCGCTTCAGCCCAGACAAGGTCGCGCTCGTCGTCTTTGTCGTTCGTCCGGACAAGTTCCTCGAGTTGCTTTTGTGCCACCTCGAATTTTGTGTTGTCCGCGGTTTCGGTCGCCGCCTGTGCGCGCCATGACGTATCGGCAAGGCGAAAGTCGACCCAGCGTACTTCTGCAGGCGACAGTTTCGTTCGGTCCACCTGGCTGTAGACGTCATTAGCGCGCGCGTACGAGCCCGCAGCGTAAAAGTGTTCAGCCTCGGACCTTAATTTTGTGTAGTCAGCCTGTTGCGCAGCGGATGGCAACAGATAAAGAAATCCGAAGAGTGCAATGGAGATAAGTGTTTTCATGGTCGGGTATCGGCAGGCAAACTGTTAGTTTGCCGCACGCCTCTTATTGCCAACGCAAACTACCAGTGTGCGTTAGGGTGAACGTTCGGTCGGTTAGACCGGTCAGCAACGATTGGAGTTGCTCCGTGCCGTTCTAGATGAACGCGAGCATGGGAAGGGACTTGCGCGGAACTCGGTTACCAGTCTTCCTGGGCGATATATTTAAGGACTGATTTAATGGAGGCGACGGCGTAGCTGCCGTCTGCTTTTTTGAAGGGGATATGGCGATAGCGTCCGAGCGACATTTTATTGAGGGCTTCAGCCACCGAGTTGGTTTCGTCAAGTGTTTCCGGATCAGGACTCATCAGGGCCTTGATGGGAATGTTTGCGATATCGCCAGGCGACAGAGCACGACCGCCAGCAGCGTCGGCCGTCATTTTTAACAACACATCATGCTCGGTGAAAATTCCCACCAGTTTGTTGCCGTCAATGACGAGCGCGCAGCCCGTATTTGAATTTTTCATGAGGCGCGCAACTTCCAGGGCGGTTGCGTCAGGGGCCGTGTAGATCACTTCATCGCGATCAAGCTGCTTTAAATTGTCTTCCATCACGGAACGCGCCAGGCCTTCGGCGGCATCGGCACTCGGTATGTCGAGTTGACGAAACGGCGCCAGACAGTTTTCGCAACGATCAATGCCGTCGATATTTTCGTGACCACAGGAAGGACAGTTCATAAGTTGTACTTGGGACTTAGAACTTTGTACTTAACGTCCGCGTCACGCCGCCGGCAACTAACAAAGTACAAAGCTCAAAGGACTAAGTTCAAAGCGCGTGTTTTATTCGACCACCCACGTATCGCCGCTGTTGAGTAGTTTTTCCAAACTGCCGGGACCAGACTTCGCGATGGCGGCGTCGATTTGACCCGCCATCAGGTCTTCATAGGTAGCCCGCTCGACGGCGCGGAAGATTCCGACGGGCTGTGGGAAGTCAGGCTGCTCCATACGCGCGAGCATGAAAGCGACTGACGGATCCTTCAGATAGATATCGTGTACCAGCAGATCGTTTTCGGTGATTCCGTTTTCACCGATAGTCACGACCTCCGGGTGCGCACCATTCATGCGAATGCCTTTGTTCCGGTCCTTGCCGAAAATCATCGGTTTGCCGTGTTCGAGGTAAAGCACGCGATCGGTGCGCACACTACGTTCGGCAAATGAATCGAAGGCATGGTCGTTAAAGATATTGCAGTTTTGGTAGACCTCGATAAACGAAATCCCCTTGTGACGTGCCGCTGCCTCAACCACCGAGCCAAGGTGTTTGACATCGATATCAATTGAGCGACCCACAAAAGTTGATTCGCTCGCGATGGCCAGGGAAAGCGGATTGATCGGATACTCGATGGTTCCCACCGGCGTCGATTTCGTTTTCTTACCAAACTCGGAAGTTGGGCTGTACTGCCCTTTAGTCAATCCGTAAATGCGGTTATTGAAGAGAATGTAGTTGAGATCCAGATTGCGACGGATTGCGTGTATGAAGTGGTTGCCGCCAATGGACAGTGCATCGCCATCGCCGGTGATTACCCAAACGCTTAGCTCCGGATTCGCACACTTGATGCCGGTGGCAACAGCGGGCGCGCGTCCATGAATCGAGTGGAAGCCGTAAGTATTCATGTAGTAAGGAAAGCGCGACGAGCAGCCGATGCCGGAAACGAAAACAATCTTTTCGCGGGGAATGCCGAGCTCGGGCATTACCTTCTGCACGTTATTGAGAATTGCGTAATCGCCGCAGCCGGGACACCAGCGCACTTCCTGATCGGAAACGAAGTCCGACTTCTTCAACTGGCCGGGCGGCGGCGCAATCTTGCCTGACACTGCCGAACCAACTTCACTGTCCGCGGAGACAGCCTCGACAATCGGCTTGTGGCCATTGCCGTTTCCACTGTGACCATTTCCCGTTGTACTCATGAATGCTCCTTAAGAAAATAACTTATTCAGCAAAAATCTCAGCGACTGAAATCTGAAAACCAGGAACAACGTCACCGCCGTCCAAAATATCTTTTTCCGTCAAGACGGCAATTTCAGTTAGCGAGCGATAGACGGTCACCGTGTGCAATTTCGCACTAACAACCCAGACCGTTCGCGCGCCGCTTTTCAACCACTCCGTTACCTTGTCCTCGATCCGTCGTACCGTATCACCAGGACTAACAACCTCAACCGCTAAATCGGGAGCGCCAATCCAGTAACCATGAACGGGCTCAGCCGCTTTGATTCGTTCCCGCTTAATAAAAGAAACATCTGCAGCTCGGACCGTATCGGGATCTAGCTCCAGGAGATATCCGGTTTCGGCGGCATACACATTCCCAAGCTGTTGTTTCTTCGCGTACTCATAAAGAGGACCAGCGATATTCATGGCCACCAGTCCGTGTTCATGACCGGGCGGAGGAGACACTTTAATCAATTCTCCTTTAATGAGTTCGTAAACAAAACCGTCATCCGGCTTTGCTGCCAGCTCATCAGCGGTCATGAGTTGTAGTTCGGTGCTCATCTTTCAATTTCTAAACATGAATCTCCGCGGGCAAGGGTTGCGCCCGCAGCAAGCGACAAACTGAAGATCTCACAAATACTCTTCAACCTTCCGGACAATCTCCCGAATCTGGAACGGGCGGCCTTTCACTTTCGAGAAAGCAATGGCATCCACCAGATACTTCGAGCGCACCATGGTGCAGAGTTGGCCCAGATTCATCTCAGGAATGATTACAGTCTCGAATCCAGCCAGCACCTCGCCCAGGTTTTTCGGGAAAGGATTAAGGTAACGAAGGTGGGCCGCCGAAACGCTCTTGCCTTCATGCTGCAGTTTCTCGACGGCTGAACTGATCGAGCCGTAAGTTGAGCCCCAGCCGAGTACGAGCACCTTGCCCGAGTTTTCACCAATGACCTCCACCGGCGGTATGTCGTTTACGGCGCGATCGATTTTTTCCTGCCGCAGCCGCACCATCAAGTGGTGGTTTTCGGGATCGTAATTGACGTTGCCGGTGATGTGCTGCTTCTCGATGCCGCCGATGCGATGTTCCAGGCCAGGTGTGCCGGGGATCGCGTAAGGTCGCGCCAGAGTTTCCGGATCGCGCGCATAGGGCATAAAGGTCGCGGGATCGCGAGCAAAGTTTACGGGAATCTTTGGCAGATCTTGGACTTCCGGAATCGCCCAGGGTTCTGCGCCGTTTGCCAGGTACCCATCCGACAAATAAAAAACGGGACTCATGTATTTGAAAGCGAGTCGTACGGCTTCAATCGCCATGTGAAAACAGTCAGCCGGCGTAGCCGGAGCCAGTACAATCGCCGGGCACTCGCCGTTTCTTCCCCAAACAGCCTGGAACAGATCGGCCTGCTCAGTCTTCGTAGGCAAGCCGGTCGATGGCCCCCCGCGCTGCACATTCACAATTACCAGCGGCAACTCGGTCATTACCGCCAACCCGATGGCCTCCTGTTTCAGCGCCACGCCCGGCCCGGAAGTTCCTGTCAGGCCTATTTGGCCCGCAAAACTGGCGCCGATAGCGGAACATACCGCGGCAATCTCATCTTCGGCTTGAAAGGTCTTTACGCCAAAGCTCTTGTGCCGGGCCAGCTCGTGAAGGATGTCTGAAGCGGGCGTAATGGGGTATGAACCATAGAACAGCGGCCGTCCGGCGAGTTGCGAGGCGGCCACAAACCCAAGCGCAGTGGCTTCATTACCGGTGATCTTTCGATATTTGCCGGGAGCGATCTTCGCCTTCTTGATCGTGTAATGAGTTGTGAATAATTCCGTCGTGTCGGCGAAGTTATAACCTGTCTTCAAGGCAATCTCGTTTGCCTTGGCCAACTCCGGATTCTTACCAAACTTGCTTGTGATCCAGGCAAGCGTATTCTCCATCGGCCGATCGTAGAGCCAATAAAGAACGCCCAGCGCAAAAAAGTTCTTGCAGCGATCGATCTCCTTGCGCGACAGCTCGACGTTGCCCTTCAGTGCATTCATGTTGAGCGTCGTCACCGGCAGCTTGTGGACGCGATAACCAGCAAGGGTGCCGTCCTCGAGTGGATTTGAAGTGTAGTTGGCATACTTCAAATTCTCTGCAGTAAAGCCGTCGATATTGATAATCAACGTACCGCCGTCTTCAAGGTCCGGAAGGTTTACTTTCAGTGCTGCGGGGTTCATCGCAACCAAAACACTTGGCTGATCGCCGGGCGTCTTGATGTCCTGGCTGGAGAAGTTCAACTGAAAACCGCTCACGCCCGGCAAGCTGCCCGCCGGCGCACGAATCTCAGCCGGAAAATCCGGCAACGTCGAGATGTCGTTGCCAACGACCGCGGACGTATTTGTAAACTGCGTACCCGTTAACTGCATTCCGTCGCCGGAATCTCCCGCGAACCGGATCGTCACGGTTTCCACTTCTTCGAGGTTCTTTTCCAGGTGTTCTACCGGGGGTTCTATAATAGTGCTCATGTCGTGTGTATTAAGCCCTTTCAGATTGAGCTAAGAGTTGATTAGCTGCATTTATTGTTCCCAAATTCCAGTCTGCGCGAATTGGAGCAGCGGATGGAAAATTTTCATCCGCCATCCGTCGTGTCCATAACCTGGTCAGGGTTAGGAGGTAAGTTCATGGTGGTCTGCGGATAACTCTCGGACAGATAGCCGATCACGTCGAAAACAGAGATTGACCCGACGAGTTTTCCATTTTTGACAAGGGGAATGTTGCGGTAACCCTTGTTATTCATGATGCTCACCGCGTCGCCAATCGTCGCTTCGGGTGTCAGGGTCGCAACTATCGGAGACATCCAATTACTTACGGGAGCGTTCGGGTCGATGTGCTGTCCGACAATCTTGTTCAGTACGTCTCGTTCGGTAAAAATACCCACTATCGCGCCGTCTTCTGCGCAAATAATCGCACATCCGCCTTCGTCCTGTTTCATTGTTTCGATGGCCCTGGATAGGGGCGTAGCGGGTGCAATGCAGACATAATCCTCAGTCTGCATCGAACTGACACCATCCTGGCGGGCTTTGCGAGTTGACGCAGTTTTGGCGATTGCTATGGCGTGACCTTCACTAGCTGCCGGTTGATCAACTGACATCGATTGTTGCTCCGGAAAACCGTTGGAGTGATAGCGGAGACCTTGGCTAATTCATAATAAATTCTACCAGTAAAGCGCAATCGACTAAAGCGAGAATGCTTTAAGTAGTGACCTATGTGCCGTTTCTCTCTGCGTAGCCGCCGCGTGGTCGGCGGGCTACTGCCCCGAACATGCCTTGAGCCCTCCCTCACGGTCGGGCTACTGCCCCGAACACGCCTTGAGCCCGAGACCACTGTAAATCAACGAACGTTGCAGCGGTGACCGTCGACCCAAACACGCTTAGCGCCGAGGAGCAGAGCACGCAAAGTTAACGCAGAGATTCAAATTAGGCACTATCTGCATCTGTGCTTAATTATGGCGGCAAACGGCACAATGCCGGCTGCCTGACCCTAAGTTGA
Organism: Pyrinomonadaceae bacterium; assembly: GCA_035297925.1. Lineage (GTDB taxonomy): Bacteria > Acidobacteriota > Blastocatellia > Pyrinomonadales > Pyrinomonadaceae > PSRF01. The sequence goes on from DATGYM010000438.1 coordinate 9,662, forward strand.
TCGACGTCGATTCCTGGAGACAAGAGCAAAGGCTTCAATCCGGGATAACGGAGACCCGGTAAAAAGTCTCTCGCGTTAGAGAGTTTGGTTTTCCCCCTTCCGCGTTTGAATCATTGCACGTGCTAACGCGACATTTTGAGCGCCGCCAGTTCCTTCTCGTAAGGCGACATCTCTACCAGCTTGCTAATAATGTCTGGTAACAGCGCCAGGGTGTAGTCGATCTCCTCTTCCGTGTTGTAACGGCCGAGGGAGAAACGAATGGAGCCCTGGGCCGCAGTGTAGGGAATGTTCATCGCTCGCAACGTGGGCGACGATTCCTTCGTCGTTGAATGACAAGCCGAGCCGGTGGAGACACAGATTCCAGCTTTATCGAGATGGACCAGAATGTTCTCGCCTTCAACGTATTCGAAGGAAATATTCGATGTGTTAGGCAGGCGTTTGCCCGGCTCAGCACTGCCGTTCAGGCGCGCGTTTGAAATCTGTTTGAGCAGTGTGCTTTCGAGTTTGTTTCGCAGTCTCTCGATACGCTCATGTTCGGTGAAGCTGCCTGCCAGCTCACAGGCCGCGCCGAGCCCTACGATATTTGGAACGGCCGAAGTGCCACCGCGCCGTCCCTGTTCCTGGCTGCCGCCGATAATGAAAGGCGGGAGTTTGACACCGTTGCGGACATACAGCACGCCGACACCTTGCGGCGCGTGCAGCTTATGGCCTGACAACGCAAACAAATCGACCTCCAGTTCCTTCAGATTTATCGGAATCTTGCCAACTGCCTGTACGCCATCAACATGAAAGACTGCATCGGAATTTTCCCTCACAATCTTTCCAATCTCCTTGATAGGAAACAAGACTCCGGTTTCGTTGTTAGCCATCATTATGGAGACGATGCCCGTTTCGCGTCGCAATTCACGTCGCAGATCATCCAGATTGAGCTCCCCGAACTCATTGACTTCGAGCCAGGTTACCTCGCAGCCAATTTGTTCGAGATGCGCACAAAGGTTGCGCACCGCTTCGTGCTCTACGCGCGTGGTGATGATGTGACGCCGCGTGGGGTTCTGCTCGAGAAAACCGCCGATAGCCCAGTTGTCCGACTCTGATCCACACGACGTAAATACGATTTCACTCGGCTGCGTGGCCCCGATAAGTTTGGCGACCTGCTCGCGGGCGTTTTCCATTGCCGCTTTCATTTGCCGACCGAGAGAGTGTGCTGACGAAGGATTGCCGTAGCGTTCAGTCAGATAGGGCTGCATCGCCTGGAAAACTTCCGGCGCGACGCGCGTGGTCGCATTGTTGTCAAGGTAAATCATCGGGTTGCCGTGAATAGTAAATCGTGGATCGTAAATAGTTAAATCAGAAGCGGCAGTTTGATCAGTGAAGCGATAATTCGCCCGGGGATCTAAAATTCACACCGTGTCATCGCCGGCGGCCCATCTATTTAGGATTGACCATTCGCCATTTACCGCTTCCAGAATATCTTCAATCAAAGGGTAACACGACCGGCAGCCACCGCCCGCGCTACACGCCAGGGTGACTTCGTCGATAGTTCGTAAACCGTTTTTTTGAATCTCGCGTTCGATAGTACGCTCAGAAACGCAAAAGCAGGTGCAGATCAAAGCTTCCTCGCCTTCCCACTCGTCACGCGCCACTCCGCTGTAGTTGCGGATTGCCGAAATCAGAGCATCACATGCCAGCGACGGACACTCCTTACGTTCAGCCGGCAGGTGGCCCAGAGTTTCCCTGAACGCATCGCGGGATTGCGCGACCGCGGCTGCTTCAGCGGTCGTTTTTCCGATAATCTGATCGAGCAACAATGAAGCCGATCCAATTAAAACACTACAGCCTGCCGCTTTGAATCCAGCGTCAGTGATCCGTTGAGACTCGTCGATGTGCAAGGAGATACGGACAACAGCGCCGCACTGGAAAGAAGCTGAGTCTCCGCTGAAGTTAGCCGCCATCGCTTCTCCGACGTGCTTCGGCTTCGCAAACTCCTCGATCGCTGGCGCGAGATTCTCCGGCATGCGGCAATGATTCCAGACTTTAACTCCGCCGACAAATGCGGGAACGCAATCGAACGCGGTTTTCGGATGGCCGCACCCATCAAGCGATTTGGCTTTTCGCTTAGGGAACGGTCGTCGTGGCTTGTTATGATTGAGCCCATTAGCCATGTTCGATCGATTTCGCCAGCGCAGTTCAGAGCTTGAGCATCTTGACAAGGGTGACTATACGGCCGAGGAATACGAGGGCTGCATAGTTGAGCTGCAACGCGTCAACCGCTGGTTGGGTGACGAAAGCGCGCTGAGAGATACGTTGCTCGTAGAGACCGCGAGAACTGGAGCGGCAGAATTTTATGTCCTTGACGTGGGCGCCGGTTCGGGCGAGCTGTTGCAGGTCATCGGCCACTGGGCCAGAGAAAATGGCCGCAAAGTTTTCCTTGTCGGGCTCGAACTAAACGCGCGATCAGCTAAGGCAATCGGCGAACGGTCCCAGGTTTTTCCCGAAATCACTGCGGCGCAGGGCGATGCTTTCCGGTTGCCATTTGTCGACAATCAATTTGACTACGCGATCTGCTCGCTCTTTACACATCATTTCCCTGACGCTCAGGTAGTGGCGATTCTGCGAGAGCTGCGACGTGTTGCAACGCGAGGAATTTTCGTCATCGATCTTCACCGGCATCCGGTTGCCTATTACTTTTACACTACAATCGGACGCTTATTTCTCCACAATCGGCTTATCCGTGAAGATGGCGCGCTTTCCATCTTGCGCAGCTTTAAGCCAGATGAGTTACTGGCCCTTGGCCGCCGCGCCGGACTTGACCAGCCACGCGTCCGGCGCCACTTTCCTTATCGCCTGGTGCTGACGGCGTCGCCCGACAACAAGCCGGGGACAGGAGCAGTGGCGACTGGGTAAAAATAAGCGCCAGTGACTATGCGGTGCGGGGCGAGGGCGCCCGTGGTCCCAGTCAAGCGGTCGCCAATGAGCCCTGTTGAGTTAACGACAATGTCGAGCATCTCAAAAACTTTCGACGTTGCCATTGCCGGCGCCGGGCCGGCTGGCACAAGCGCCGCGATAGGTTTGGCGATGGCCGGAGCCCGCGTCTTGCTCGTCGAGGAAAAAAAGTTTCCGCGTGCAAAGTTGTGTGGCGAGTTCATTTCTCCCGAGTGTCTGACCCACTTCAAACGACTCGGGGTTATGGAACAGATGAGCAGGGCCGGAGGCACTGCGGTCAGGGAGACAGTCTTTTATTCTCGAAAGGGAAAGAGCGTTGCCGTACCCAGCGAGTGGTTCAGTCACGCCACGTCGGCGCTTGGTTTGAGCCGTAGTGAAATGGATCAGCAACTTCTTGAGCGAGCGAAATCTGCCGGCGTGGAAGTTTTGACAGAAGCGCATGCCTCGCCGATTTTCGTGGAGGGCGAAGGTGTCCGCGGCATTCGCGTGAAGAGGGGCGACGTGGCAGAGGATTACAAATCTTTGATAACGCTCGACGCAACCGGCAGAAGACGAGCGTTGGCTCGGCATCTGGATCCACGTCGCGCGAACAGAAAAGGTACCAATTCACTGGTCGCGTTCAAGGCCCACCTGAAGAATGCGCGGCTGGCTGAGGGCGCCTGTGAAATCTATTTTTACAGCGGTGGCTACGGCGGTCTTAGTAGTGTGGAAGGCCGAGTTAGTAATCTCTGTTTTATCGTCGCCGCCGATGATGTCCGCCGCTATGAATCGGATCCTGAACTAGTGCTGCGCAAAGTTGTTTTAAGGAATCCGCGGGCTGCATTCACACTCGCGCCGGCGCAAACCGTTACACCGTGGCTAAGCGTAGCGCTGGAGAGCTTTGGCAAACGAAAACTGGTTCCGGCTCCGGGCTTGCTCGCCGTGGGTGACGCAGCGTCCTTTATCGATCCCTTCACCGGCAGTGGCATGCTCATGGCGCTGGAGAGCGGCCGGCTGGCGGCAGAGACTGTGCTGCAGAATCTTCCGTCAATACGAAAGGGCGGCGAATTTCAATCTCTGGCAACTGATTATCGCGCGGAATATCGTCGGCGGTTCGCCTCGCGCTTGCGGGTTTCGAGCCTGCTTCGGCGAGCAGCATTCATCCCGCGCCTTGATGAGGCGGCAATATTCCTGTTTGGAAAGAGTACTCATCTGCGCCGCAGGCTCGCCCGCGCAACGCGCCAGGCGGCTCCTGGTAAACGAGTACCTCGAGCCTCGAAAAAACCCGCTGTTTTCTGAGCTTCGCGCGCACTGTTGAGCCTTAACGACAGGCGATAAATGCTTGCCAGTTAGGAGCTTTTGGAGTAAAAAGGCGGAGCGTCCTAATCTGAGTGCTCCCCGGCGCCTTTCTTAAAGTTCGACGATCTTACGAACCTGTGCGAAACGCTTTCCCGGGCAATGCCGTGGACCAGCGAGCTTTGGTTAGTCTCTTTCTGAAAGCGTCGCTCGATAATTATCAGTCATAGCCGGTTCTTACCTGGTGTCCGAGTCCGAGCCCCTAACTTAGCTAAGGAGAAACCATAATGTCTGTGTTTTCTGCGCAGTGGCTTAGGTCTTCGATTCGATTCGCAACTCTCTTGCTCGCAATAGTAGTGTTCGTATTATTCGGCTCGGGCGCAGTGCTTGCGCAGACGCAATCCAATGCCGCCGACCTGCAAGGCGTGGTGCGTGATCAAAGCGGCGCAGTGGTAAACGGCGCCACGATTACTGTGCGTAACGCCGCGACGAACGTCAGCAAACAAACCACTTCAAACGAAGAAGGCACCTACTTGATTGTGAATCTGCCGCCGGGCGATTACGAGGTCACGTTTGAAGCAGCCAACTTTAAGAAAGTCGTGTTGCCCGCAGTGACGCTGACCGTTGGCCAGCGCGGAGATCTGGACGTTGCCCTGGAAGTGGGACAGGTTAGCGAGGTAGTCACTATCACAGGAGCGAACACGGAACTGGTGGAGACGTCCAAGACCGCCGTGGCCACAACCGTCGATCAACAGCGCATCGAAAATCTTCCCATCAACGAAAGAAACTATTTGGCATTCGCGCTCACCACTTCAACCGTCGGCCGTGACAATGGCCGCCCTATCGGTCCGGCGCCTACCACGGGCTTGAATTTTGGGGGCCAGCGAGGCCGCTCGAATCTGGTCCAGGTTGACGGCGCTGACAACACTGACAACTCCGTTAATGCTTCGCGCTCCACCGTTTCTCAGGAAGCGGTGCAGGAATTTCAGGTGGTGACCAATTCCTTTGCGCCTGAGTTTGGCCGCTCATCAGGCGGCATCGTGAACGTTGTTACCAAAAGCGGGACCAACGATTTCCACGGAAATGTTTTTGGTTTTCTGAGAGACAAAAGTTTTCAGGCGCGAAATCCGTTTGCGCCAATCGCAAAACCGGATTTCAGGCGAACTCAATACGGCGTTACTCTGGGTGGCCCGCTGGACCGCGATCGCACCTTTTTCTTTTTTGCTTTTGAACAGCGCCGGCGCGACGAATCTGGCTTCTTTACCAGCAACGTGTCGCGGGGGCTGGGTGGTGCGGTCTCGATACCAATCACCGGATTAGGCGTACAAACTTTCCGCAACCTCACCCCGAACCAGGTTACCTACATCAACAGTCTGCTCGGTAGCGGCAACGCAGCTCTTATCGGAGCTGCGGTTAACTACGCTTATCTGGCGTCAAGCGGCGGCACTACCGGACTGACCGGCACTAACCCACTTTTGAGCGCCGGCGGAGCAATTCCCGCAGGACAAACAATCGGCAGCAGGTTCCTCTTGACCGGAACTCCAGTGCCGGTAGGCACGACCGGAAGTAACGGATTACCGATAGCCTTTCGCCCGCTGAACGATCTGCAACGGATATTTCCGATTGTGGAGCGGACGACTTTTAATTCCATCCGTATCGACCACCTGATCACCAGGCAGCATCAATTCAGTTTTCGTGGTGGTTACAACCCGAGCCGGATAACCGGCATTCAAGTAGAATCACAAAACCAGTCGCTGGGCCAGAATGATTTCTCGCGCACCGGTATTCAAAAGCTGCGGGACTTTTCCGCAGTCGCGAGCCTGACGTCGGCAATCGGCGTCAACATGATTAACGAGGCGCGATTC
>DATGYM010000439.1:0-2993 GCA_035297925.1 Pyrinomonadaceae bacterium
CGGCCCAGGTATCGACGAACCGCTGATTATGGAGAAGAACGGCCAGTCGTTCTACTACCATGCGGACGGCCTCGGCTCGGTTACGGATCTGACGAATCAGACCGGTGCCGTCATCCAACGCTACACGTACTCCTCGTTCGGCAAGATCGAATCGCAGTTAGACCCGAATTTTGTCCAGCCGTACACATTCACGTCTAGGGAATTAGATGCAGAGTCGGGACTGTATCACTACCGCGCTCGCTACTATGAGCCGCTCGCAGGACGGATGATACAGACAGATCCAATCGGCATTATAGGTGGATCGAACTTGTACGTCTATTCAGGCGATAATCCTGTAAATTTCATTGATCCACTTGGACTGGACTATATAGATGGTGCTGCTAACTACGCCGCCGGATTTGGTGATATGGTATCTCTCGGCCTGACTGATTATGTCCGTGACAAGTTGGGCAGCAATACAGCTGTAGACAAATGCTCACTCGGGTATTCAGCTGGATGGTGGACTGGGATGTTTCATCAATTAGCATTTAGTGGTGCTGGCTCCTTTAACGGCGGCGCGAAAACAGTTCTCTATTCTGGCAAGGGCGCTTTAGAAGAAGCGCGAGCCGCGAAAAACACGGGGAGGTTACTGGAAGATACCCTAGGAGGGCAATTGCTTAACTTTGTCAATGAAAACATAGCAAAAGTACCTCAAGACGTCTGGAAAGCGTCATCTTCGATATTTACTGCCAATGCAAAGGGAGACGTTCAAACATTTTTACGTAACCCCGAGGCCGGCGCGATCTTCAACAGCATTGAACGGCCGCTTGCCGAGTTGATCAATAGAGTACATTCTGCTATCAGCGGTTCACCAGCAATTAATATGGTACCGAGATAACGTTAAGGTCAAATCGTGTGAACAAAATAATTAAGTACTTTTTTGTTTTGTTGGCGTTGTGTGTTCTGGTCGGTGTGCTAGCGTATTTCGCTCGGTCTGGCGCTCTGTTGCTTGCAGTGCTAGGCATCATTACCCTCACCATTCTTGGCGGTATAATCAAAGAACAATTGAGACGCAAAAAGGAAGGATACTATGCCTATACATCCGGAGGAGCCCAAGAGGGCGTTTTGATATACAACGAAGGAGGCAAAATTCTGCAGCTTTATTTTAGCCAACCAAAGGACACGATCTATATACCTACAGATCCTAAGTGGAAAGAGATCATGCCCGATTGGGCCCGGGAAAGAAAAGACGAGATTGTCACGAAAATCAAGAAACGTGTCGGGAAAAGATTAATTGGTAAGGGTTGGACTTACGAGGAAAGCGATCGAGAGGAACATCTTCTAAGAAGGTTGAACAGTTTGTAACTAAGCGGTCAAGGCATCCCACCTAGGAGTTTGTCCGAGAAATCATTTTTTTCTTGATCAGATGCCATGAGATCCGTAGTGTAGCGCCATGGCGAAGCACTATCGTTTGTACGAACCCGATCAACTTTTTTTGATGCCGCCCAGTCTGCGAGATTGGTTGGCGGAAGATCACCTGGCGTACTTTGTCAGTGACCTGGTGGATGATCTGAATCTTTCCGAGATTGAAGCCGTCTACGAGGACGAGGAGCGGGGACAGCCGCCGTACCATCCCCGCATGATGGTCAAGGTGTTGATCTATGCTTACTGCGTCGGGGTGTTTGCATCGCGGCGGATTGAGAAACGGTTGGTCGAGGACGTAGCGTTTCGGGTGTTGGCGGCAGGCAACACGCCGGATTTTCGCACCCTGAGCGATTTTCGCAAGATTCACCGCAAGGCTGTGGGAGATCTGTTTGAGCAGGTTTTGCGCTTGGCGCTGAAGGCCGGGGCGATGAAGCTCGGGCGGGTAGCGATCGATGGCAGTAAAGTGAAAGCCAATGCCTCCAAGCATAAGGCGATGAGTTACGGGCGGCTGAAAGAAAAGGAGCGCGAGCTTCGAGAAGAAGTTCGGAGGCTGCTGGCTGAAGCGGACCGGCACGACGAGGCGGAAGATCGGCGCTACGGTAAGGATCGAACGGGGGAAGAGCTTCCAGAAGAGCTCAAGCGGCGGGAAAGCCGTCTTGAGCGGATTCGCCAGGCCAAGCGCGCGCTGGAGGAAGAGGCCCGCCAACAGGCGCAAGAAGCGGGCAAAGAAGAGAATAAGCCCGAGGACAAAAAGCAATACAACTTTACCGATCCCCAATCGCGCATCATGAAAGGGAGCGATGGATTTGTGCAGGGGTACAATTGCCAGATCGCAGTGGAAGAGAACTTTCAGTTGATCGTTGGTCAAGCGGTCACTCAAGAGGCCAATGACAAAGAACAACTTAAGCCGATGATCGAGGCGATCGAGGAGCAGGCAGGGCAGAAACCAGGAGAAGTTTTGGCCGACAGCGGGTACTGTTCTGAAAATAATTTGAAGTATCTGGCACGCCGGCACATTGATGGATATGTGACCACCGAGAGACAAAAGCACGGATCTGACAGGTCTGCTTGCAAGCGGGGGCCTTTGCCGAAACGAGCCACTGCGGTCGAGCGGATGAAGCGCAGGCTTCAGACCCAGGTTGGGCGAAGGATCTACGCGATGCGCAAAGCGATCGTGGAGCCGGTATTTGGGCAGATCAAGCAGGTGCGAGGATTCCGGCAATTTCTCCTGCGCGGGCTTGAGAAAGTTCAGTTGGAGTGGGCGTTGATTTGCCTCACCCATAACATTTTGAAGCTGCATCGGATTATCGGCTGCTAGGTATGATGGACCCCAACCATGAATTCAAAACAGATCGTTCACGGTGAAATTTCATCGTTATGTTGTATCGACCGAGCCTAAAAACAACCGGTTCATGGACCCAGATTTCCGAAAACGGAAATTGACTCTTCCATTGATGAATTCTCGGACAGACTCCTAGTACGATTGTCTTTGCATTGCTGATTCTCTTAGCCAGCACAGAACAGCAACAGCGATGGCCGGTAAGGATGAAACCGTGTAAGGCAGTGTTAGTACGGCGAAAAGCGGTCGG
>DATGYM010000440.1:0-43120 GCA_035297925.1 Pyrinomonadaceae bacterium
ATGTCCTCGACTTAATCGATCTACCCAGTAATACCTCCATTTTGACTGCGGGATTTCCATGCCAAAACCTGAGCATGGCTGGGGATAAGTCCGGCATCGATGGCTCCAAGTCGGGCGTCGTGAGAAAGATGTTTGAATTGATTGAAAGGTCAACTGTCCCGCTTGTCGTAATCGAAAATGTCTATTTCATGCTTCAGCTCGACTCTGGCAAGGGTATGGAATGGCTTGTCGATCAATTTGAAGATCTCGGGTTTCGCTGGGCTTACCGTGTGTTAGATACGATGGGCTTTGGTTTGCCTCAGCGTCGCCGTCGCGTTTACTTCGTCGCAAGTCGTGACGTTGATCCTCGGATGATTCTTTTTGCAGATGAAACAGATCTCCCCACTTTTCCGAAAGCTGACCTCTCGGTTCCCTTGGGCTTCTACTGGACAGAGGGCAAGTCTGGAGTCGGAATTACTATCGATGGAATTCCGCCGCTCAAAGTGGGCTCTTCTTTGGGGATTCCGTCAGCACCCGCTGTTCTGTTTCCTGATGGCGAAGTCCTTATGCCAAGTCTAAGAGCATGCGAACGATTGCAAGGCTTTCCGCCGGGTTGGACCGATGCAGCGGTAAATGGCGAGAAGAAGGATCCGCGCTGGCGACTGGTCGGAAATTCAGTGACAGTTCCAGTCGCGCGATGGGTCGCCGAGCGCATTAACACGCCGGGGGAAGTTAGGGAGTTTGAACTTACTGCGGCGGACGCCTGGCAACGGTGGCCGGACGCGGCATGGAACGTTGAAGGACGACGCGTAGGTGTGAATGCGAGCGATCGGCCGACTCTCACTGAACTTCGTTCGATCTCGCAGTTCCGTGACGAAACGTGGACAAGATTATCGGATCGCGCGCTGAATGGTTTTATCAGCCGCGCCGATGCCGGCGGACTCAAAATGCCTGAAGGGTTCCTTGAAGTGTTGAGGAACGCAACTCGCAAACACGCTGCAGTAGTGATGGCATGACATCGTTCTATGAGACACCTCTCGGCGTTAGAAACTCTCTTAGCCGTATAGGCCTCCCAGATGGGTCTCATAATCTGTTGGGTTCGAATCCCTGCGGGGGCACCAGTCAACCCTGATCGACTCCATCTCCTCCTACTCCAACAGCAGGAGTGTTTATTCCTGGGCACTGTACTCAAGCAGTTCCGTAGTTGATTTCACCGCTTCGGTATCCGTCATTGACTTCACCAGACCGACGCCCGGCGCGTACCAGTAAGTCTTCGCCACCGGGGCGCCTCCCTGGATCACTATTGTGCTTACCTTCATCGCCTCAAACTTGCCAGCGGGCACTGACACGGTTTCAGGCCCAGTCACATTATTCGATTCGTCTATCTCCAGACCCATCATTCCTTTGCCATTCCAATGCCATGATTCGCCACTCGTGAGTGGATTCTTCAGGAACTGCTTAGTGGGATCGTATTCGGCCTTGGTTCCGGCCTTCACATACTCCTGACGGTGCATCAGAACCCAACCATTCGGCTTCGAATACCAATCGTGAATGGGCTGGAAGGCTGAAACGGTCTCGACGAGATAGAGCGTGTTGCCGTTCTCTTTTTCTTCATTCAGGACTTTTATACTGAACTCAGACTGCTTGCCGTCCGCGGTTGTAGATCTGTACTTCCACGTGTCTCCCACGCGCAGGGGGAAGTAATCTTTTGAACCACTTGCGGCTCCGCCTGACGACGAAGGCGACGTTATTCCCTTTTTCAAATAGGAACAGCCAAGCACCAAAGCAAGCCAGAGAACTGACGTCACCAGTAGGGTCATAACCGCTTTGTTAGTTTTCATCGTGCCTCCTTCTGAGTTTTCGGCTGCGTGCATGCTAAGTCTGAACGACGTCGCAGGCCAAGTAGTTGTAGGCCAATACTTCGCGGTCAGCGAGTCACCGACTGCACCTCTTGATTACCTCGCCTCGGCTTTGCATGGTCTCGATTGAGTCTTTGGCCGGTCGCTATCGCTCCGGTTCTGCTACGGCGAGGGGACCACACTGGCCCGACGAATATGCCAAGTATAGAAAGACCACCAAACGCTCTGGTTTCGTCTGTCCTTGTTGATGCCTGTCAAACTGTCTAATAATCTGTGAGCAGTAAGCAGTGAGCGGTGAGTAGTGAGCAGTAAGCAGTGAGCGAACTCTAAGTACTGGAGAGCGAGACGTGAAACGATTGAGTGACGAGAAAACTATCGGAGTGGGAATTGTGGGCGCGGGGTTTGCCCGCACGACGCAAATTCCCGGCTTTCGCAATTGCAAAGGCGCGCGCGTAGTCGCCATCACCAGCCGCCACCGCGAACATGCCGAAAGCGTGGCGCAGGAGTTTGGCATCGAACACGTCACCAACGATTGGCGCGAACTCGTCGTCCGCGATGATGTCGATCTCGTAAGCGTAGTTACGCCGCCGTCAACCCACATGGAAATCACGCTCACTGCTCTCGCACAAGGCAAGGCCGTACTTTGCGAAAAGCCGATGGCAATGGATGCGGACGAATCCGGGCGCATGACTGATAAAGCGAGCGAGGCGGGCGTACTCGCTCTGATCGATCATGAATTGCGTTTCCTGAGCAACCGCCGCAAGCTGCGTGCAATGCTGCGCAACGGCGACATCGGCACCGTGCGTCATTGCAACTATGTTTTCCGTTCCGACTATCGCGGCGTCCTGGGCACCTGGGATTGGTGGTCAGACGAAGCGATGGGCGGCGGCACACTCGGCGCGATCGGTTCACATGCGATCGATTCGTTTCGCTGGTTACTGGGCGTCGAAGTCAGCGAAGTTTGCTGCATGCTTTCAACCCACGTCTCCGCGCGGCCCGAGAAAAGAATCGGAACGATGCGCAGCGTGACTTCCGACGACACCGTAAGGATGATGCTGCGCTTTGCTGAGTCGCCGCTCACAAAGGGAGCCACGGGCGCGGCCTCGCTTTCCGTGGTTGAATCGGGCAAGCTGCAAAATCGTTTCGAGGTTTATGGCAGCAGTGGCGCGTTGATGGTTGAAGAGTCTGGCGAACTCTGGCATTCGCCCGCGGGTTCAGGCGACTGGCGGCCGGTAAAGGTCGATCAGGACACGGTTGCGCCCGGCATGCGTGATGGAAGCTGGTCGCGAGGCTTTACTGCTTTTTCATGCGCGCTCATCAACGCGCTCAGAGAAGGTAAGACTACGGTGGCCGGCGCGGCCACATTTGAAGATGGCCATCGGGTGCAACTCGTGCTCGACGCGGCGCGCGCTTCGAACAAGAGTGGCTGTTGGACCAAAGTTTGAACCCTATCGTCGCTTTAGTGTGATCGCCCCGCCGAGGCGAGGATGTGAATTCAGGGTTCGTAAAACCAAACTGAACCAGCACTCCAGGTTCGTTGTTTTGTTTTCACGAATTACGCAGCTAGCGCTGCTTGTTATAACGGGCTTCACCTTCTTGTCAACATTTTTGCTTCTGACTATAGTGACCATGCAAGAAGTCGCTCTGATCTTATCTTTTACTCCGCTCAGATGGCCCACCAGTCACGCCGCAAGCCGCGTCCCGCAGACCGTGTTCGCGCGGTGCGCCTCGGCGTCGACACCGGCGGGACCTTTACGGATTTTGTCTACGACGTGCGCGGACAATTAGACGTTTTCAAACTTGCCTCCACACCTTCCGATCCTTCGCTCGCCATTCGTGAGGGCCTGAAACAAGTTGCTGCCAAAACCGGACTTGAACTCCAGAGCATCGAGGTCGTGCATGGCACTACGGTGGGCACCAACGCGCTGTTGCAAAGACGCGGCGCGCGCACTGCGCTAATCACTACTGACGGCTTTGAAGATGTGCTGGCAATCGGACGACAGGCACGGCCCGAACTCTACAACTTGAACGCGGTGAAGCCGCTGCCCCTCGTGCCCGATGCGCTGCGCTTTGGATTGCACGAGCGTGTCGACGCGCGGGGTGAAGTCCTCGAACAACTCGATCCACGCGAACTGGACTCACTGGTTGCCAAATTACGCAAAGCGAGAGTTGAGTCAGTGGCGATCTCTTTGCTGTTTTCGTTTGCCAATCCCCAGCATGAAAGGCGTGTCGCGGAAGCACTGGCAACGCTTGGCGTACCGTTGTCGGTTTCGCATGAAATTATTCCTGAGTATCGAGAGTTTGAGCGCACCTCCACTGTAACCATCAACGCCTACCTGCAACCCTTGCTCGGTACTTACCTGCAACGGCTCGCGACGAACACGCGAAACCTGCGGGTTATGCAGTCTTCCGGCGGCAGCATTTCTGCTGCCGTCGCCGCTCGCGAGCCGGTGCGCACGATTCTTTCCGGCCCGGCAGGTGGCGTTGTCGGCGCTTTGCGGACCGCACGGTTCGCGGGTTTCGAAAAGATCATCACTTTCGACATGGGCGGCACATCCACCGATGTGGCGCTATGCGAACGCGACGGCCTGCGCATGACTAACGAAGCAACGGTCGCGGGTTTACCAGTTGCCGTTTCGATCATGGACATACACACGGTCGGAGCGGGCGGTGGATCGATCGCCCGCGTGGACGAGGGCGGTTCGCTGCGTGTGGGCCCTGAATCGGCGGGCGCTGATCCCGGGCCAGCGTGTTACGGCCGTTCGTTTCTGCCAACGGTTACCGATGCCCATCTGCTTCTCGGCCACTTTGGCGGCGGCGGCTTGTTGGGTGGCGACTTCCCCCTCGACGAAGCACGCGCGCGAAAGGCCCTCGAACAATTGGCGCGCGACATGCGAAGGGTTGCCGGGCACAAGGTAACCTCCGTTGAAGCCGCGCGTGGTGTTTTAGCGGTTGCGAACGCAAACATGGAGCGGGCGCTGCGGCGAATTTCAGTGGAGCGTGGTTTCGACACACGCGAATTCACTTTGCTCCCCTTTGGCGGCGCGGGTGGCCTGCACGCAGTTGAGCTGGCCCGGACATTGCGCATTCCACAGGTCATCGTGCCAAACTCCGCCGGCGCACTGTCGGCAATCGGCGTCCTCACGGCAGACGTGGTTAAGGAACAGAGTCGCACGATAATGCTTGAGGCGTCGCCAGCGATCGAAAACAAGCTCGATGAGATTTTCAAGGCCATGGAGCGAACTGCCGCCACTGCGCTTCGCAGCGAGGGTTTTTCGCATTCCGAACAGCGGCACGAACGCTCGCTGGCGATGCGTTACAAAGGTCAATCGTTTGAGCTGAACCTCAAATTCGCCGGTCGAAATCTGGCGACCGGTTTTCATCGAGCGCATCGAGAGCGGTACGGCTACGCGCAGGAAGCGAACGTCGTGGAAGTAGTAAGTGCGCGGCTGCGCTCGGCCGGGGTCGTGGAACAGTCAGCACAACGTCGGAAAAATCTTGCCGGCAAAAAGCGCTACGCAAAAGCCGGCAAATACGTCCTGGCCGATCTGGACAGGAAAAGAGTGCGCGCCGGCGTCTACGTGCGAGAAGAGTTGTCCCCAGGGGATCGGGTTCAAACTCCTTGCATCGTGACGGAGTACTCCGCCACGACTCTACTTCCGCCTGGAGTTCTTGCTGAAGTTGATGCCTATGGAAACCTAATCATTCAAGTGAAGTAAATTTGGAGGTTGGAAAGGGGGCATTTGCAAGTTGGGAAGGGGGCTTTTGCAGGTTGGGAAGGGGGCTTGCCCCCGCATTGGAGGGCGCAAAAAAAACCGACCGATGATTTGCAAGCAGAGCGGGGGCAAGCCTCCTTCCTGACTGCACGATTCCTTCATGAGGTGACTGCACGTTGGTGAAGTTGAATATGAAGCAGTTCGATCCCACAACACTGGAAATCTATCGCGCGCTCTACACTTCGGTTGCCGAGGAGATGGGCATCGCGCTTAGGCGTACGGCCTTTTCGCCAAACATAAAAGAGCGCCGTGATTACTCCTGCGCTGTCTTTGACGCGCGCGGACGCGTAATCGCGCAAGGCGATCACATGCCCGTGCATCTGGGATCGATGCCCATGGCGGTCGCTTCGGCCTTGCGCACAATTGCGCTGCAACCCGGCGACGTCGTAGCGCTAAACGATCCGTTCGCCGGCGGCACGCATTTGCCCGACGTTACGTTAGTGATGGGCGTCTTCAAAGAAGTGGCCGCAGACCGACGACGGACGACCGCGAAGAACCGAGCTGCTCACCGTCGCCGGTCGTCGACGATCGGTCCGCTTTTCTTCGTTGCTAACCGCGCCCACCATGCAGACATCGGCGGCGCTACGCCCGGATCCATGGGCATGGCGACGGATATTTATGGAGAGGGGTTGTGCATCCCGCCTGTACGGCTGGTGAGAAACGGCGAAATCGATCAGGACATAATGCGGTTGGTCCTCGCCAATGTCCGCAGTCACGATGAGCGTCTGGGAGATTTTCAGGCGCAGATTGGCTCACTAAAAACCGGTGTGGTGCGTCTTTTGGAAATTGTCGAACGGCGCGGCGCGCGTGAAGCAGCAATCTACGCCGAACATCTGATCGCGTACTCAGCGCGTTTGATGCGTCACGCGATTAGAGCAATTCCTGACGGAAATTATGAAGCCGAAGACGTGCTTGACGACGATGGTGCGGGATCGAATGACGTTCTGATCAAAGTGCGCATCGCGATCAAGGGACAACAGGCGCGCGTAGACTTTACTGGCAGCGCACCTCAAGTCGCCGGGCCAATCAATGCAGTGGAAGCGATCACCGTTTCCGCCGTTTCCTATGTGTTTCGTTGCCTGCTTGAGGGTGATGTGCCCGCGAGCGCCGGCTTGATGATGCCAATCCAGGTTATCGCTCCGGAAGGCACGGTGGTGAACGCCAGTAGTCCCGCCGCGGTGGCGGGAGGCAATGTCGAAACCTCGCAACGTATCGTCGACGTTCTATTCAAGGCTTTGGCCCAGGCGCTGCCAAACAAAATTCCCGCCGCGAGTCAGGGAACCATGAACAATCTCACGGTAGGCGGAATAGATCCGCGGACCGGTAGTGAATTTTCGTATTACGAAACGATAGCCGGCGGCATGGGCGCGAGGCCCGAGCAGGATGGCATGGATGCCGTGCACACGCACATGACCAACAGCCTGAATACTCCCGCGGAAGCACTCGAGTATGCGTATCCATTGCGCGTGCGCGAGTACCGAATTCGCCGGAGTTCGGGTGGTAAAGGAAAACAGCGAGGCGGCGACGGCGTGATCCGCGAAATTGAAACACTCGCGCCGGCGCGCATGTCTCTGCTGGCGGACCGAAGAAAGCACGGGCCCTACGGTTTGCAAAGCGGCGAGGACGGAAAAGCGGGGAAGGCCTCAATCATTCACGAAGGACGCGAGCGCCAGATTGGATCTAAGGGAAGCTGGGAACTGAAAGCCGGCGATCGCGTGCGCATTGAAAGTCCGGGCGGCGGTGGCTGGGGAAAGAACGAGGTTGAAGAAGATGCGGCAGGCGTGGCCAAACCCACAACAACTCAACTGCGATCAGCTCGGGGTTGGGAAGGCGGGCTTGCCCCCGCCATCTATTTCAGTCAGCGCTACCTTTCTACGTCGTCAGCCGGCGGTAGATTCCCGGCATTCTTTCTGGCAGCGAAAGCACGTCGTCAATGATCGTGTAGCCAATCTCACCGTACAAATCGCGTAACTCAGCTTCCGATTCGCGATCGATCGTGATGCAAAATGGAGTAATGCCCTGATTCTTTGCTTGCCTCAACGCCTCGCTCGTATCCTCGCGCGCATAACGTGCGTCGCCGTAGTCGTGATCGTATGGGCGCCCGTCAGACAACACGATTAGCAGACGCGTGCGGGCTTCCTGCTTTGTGAGTTTCGCTGTTGCATGGCGGATAGCCGCCCCCAGCCTGGTGTTGTTCTGGAAATTTATGCCGCCAATGCGCTGCTTTACTTCATCCGAATACTGTTCATCAAAATCCTTGACGACATAAAACTTCACGTTGCGGCGTCCCTCGGAAGTAAATCCATTGATCGAGTAGGTATCGCCCACGGCTTCGAGCGCTTCGCTCATCAGCACCAGGCCTTCCTTCTCGATCTCGATGATGCGGCGTCCGGGCCGTGTGTAAGGCTGCAACGGATGGCGGCCAATGGTGCGCGCAGTAGAAGAAGACTGGTCCAGCAGAAAAGAAACTGCCACGTCGCGGCGTCGTCGCAGCCGCTTGGTATACAGTCGTTCGGACTGGTGCCCGCCGCCACTTTTAGCAGCCCGCCGATCAATCACGTAGTCGACAACGGCACTGAGGTCAAACTCCTCGCCATCGAGTTCGTTCGTCACACGCTGCAAGTCTTCGGGTTTCATCAACTGAAACTGATAACGAATCGAAGAGATCACTCCCTTGTGACGATCGCGCGTTTGCTCTACGAATTTCCGGTCGCCGCGGGGCACGCGCTTTTCTATTACGCGACACCAACCGAGGCGGTGATCAGTTAGCTCACGGTCCCATTCATCATAGTTGTAAGCAACCTCGCCTTCTTCAATCGTTTGCTCCGGAAGCTCAGCCTCTATCCAGGCTTCCGCGCCCGCAAGTTCGTCAGGTTCACCTTCAGCGTCGGGATCGTTCCAGGCATTGAACAGTTCACGCGCGTCGCGACGTTGTGGGCGGCGCTCAGCAGGATGGCGATTGAAGCTCTCCGTGGCAATCGCATTATCATCTTCAGAGTCTGACGGCTCTTCCTGAGTTTCAACTTCCTGAATTGAATCGTCGTTGGGTACCACCGACTGAAACAGAGAATACACGCGACTCGTGGCCATTAAGCTGTCGGCTACGGTCGCCGCATCACTCGACAGGTACTCGTTCGTCAGGGTTTCGAGTTCTGAAACTATCTGGCCGTAGTACTGGCGCGCATCATCGCTTGCGCCGCCGAGCAAGGTCGTCTGAAAAAGTAATTCAAAGGGAACCAGCGTTGCGGGCAACTCTATAACGGAAGGACGTCCGGAGCGTAAGTGTTCGCGAATCAAGTCAAGATCGCGCGCAAGGCCGCGATACTTCGCGCGCAAACGCCGGTCGATGCGGTAATTTTCCAGGGTGCCAAAGATGCGGCGGGCAAGCTGCGGTTGAGGAAACAGTTTTAGTGCCCGCCTGAAGTCGACTTCTGCAGGAGAGGCATTCTTGTCTGTCCCTTGTCTTTCCGTTGCCCCTTCGGAATCACCGTCAGACAGGGGTGTCTGACCGACAATCTCATCGGGGAGCGAAAAGGCATCCAACGCATCGACATTTTCTGGGGCGTACGTTTCAGCAAGTGCCTGATATGCCGCCTGCAGCGAAACTGTGCCCTGCTCATAAGTGCCGAATTCAATCTGACCCGCGGCATGGGCGGCCAGCACTTTGTACAAGCGAAAGTCAAGATCGTCGTCCGCGAACTCCGTTACTACTGAAGGAAGATGTATCGTGCGGCCGTCAACGATTCGAGCTTCCAGGGGCACGGCGGCCAGCGGACTAATCTCAACTTCGTGCCCGGTCAATCCCTCGATGTAAAGAATTAGTAAATGCCGCACCGTATCAAGCGCCAGCCCATTGTTGCCGCCGCGAAGTGCGTCATGACTGCCACGAGTTTCCAGCGCAAAATAACTGCGCCGGGCACGCGCATCTTTCTGGTGAATGGAAAGACCCTGGCGCGCCCACTGCTCAAATTGCTCGATTGAAACCGTACGTAACGCCGGCGCGCTCGAACGAAAACAGGCAAGTGCCGCCTCGCCATCCTTCGCGGCGATTTCGTTGGTCAGTCTTATTACGCGCAAGGCCAGATCGACCAGACGAGCGTGATTCGGTTCACTTGCCAGCGCGCGCACAAAACGCGGGCTGCTGCGTACGAAAGCAATCAGGCTCGCGTTCCCATGTCGCGCTACGGTCCATAAGAGTTTCACCCACTCAGGAAATATTTCCGGCAGCATCCGCAAAATCTCGCCGCCGGTGACCAGTATTTGTAAAGCTGAGCCGCCGCCGCGTTCGAGAAACCCGGCCGTGCTCTGCAACAACCTGGATGCGTCTTCAGCATCGAGATTCAGCAGCGCCGCCGGCAGCGCTGCCCACGCGTCAGCCGCAATGCCGCCGGCCCTTGAAGCAAACTCCGCGGCGAGCGCGATTCCCTGATTTATGACTTGTGGACTCCGAAGTCGTTTTAATCGCTCGATGACATGGGGCGTCGTGTTGAGAAACTCTGCGCTGTGTTTTGCCGAGCGCCGGGCGATTTCGGAGGCCACTTCGAGCAGCGAGATCAGTAGTTCGTTATCGTTGATAACTGAAGCAAACGCGCCCGCACCGCGGAAAGTATCGACAGCGATGGAACTTGAAAGTGTGATCTGGCGCGCGCAAAGCTGAAATAGGAGTGATTGAACGTCTGGCGAAACAGCTTCAAGATGCGCCACGCCCTCCGAAAAGAAACTGATTGCCGTTTCGACATCGCCGAGCGCAAGGCGGCGGCCAAGGTCTCCCCAGGAGCGCAATTCCGCCGCTGCTAAAACTTCCGCCGCAGGAGGCGCCGCACGCAGAAACTCAATGGCAACACGTATGGAGATGGCGCCAATCGCCGCACTCGTTTCCAGCGCGGCGGCTGATTTGTCCAGCGGCAAACCGGCGAGCTCGCGCGTTAGTTTGAGAAACGACTGGCGTTCCGCGCTATGCGTTTTTGAGTGCAAGTCTTCGTTTGGCATTGGTGCTGAAAGGCTCTTTTACCGGGACCCATCTTGCCTCAGTGAGATTTGCCATTGGCGCTGATTTTCGCGCGCAAATTTACTAGATAACGGTGGTGATGATCTCGCGAATGCTGCGTTGCAGCTCGCGATCGTCGGTGATGGGCGAACACATTGCTGTTTCGGCGGCGGTAACCGGCGGGATGCCGAGCGTGATCAGTTGCGCCGCATAAATCAGGAGGCGCGTTGAAACTCCTTCTTCCAATCCGTGGCCGCGCAGGTTGCGGACTTTCTGGCCGATGAGTACAAGGTCACGCGCCGTGCCCTCGTCCACGCCGCCCTCATGCGCCACGATCTCCGTTTCCATTTCGTGCGGCGGATAATCAAAATCAAGGGCGACGAAGCGTTGCCGAGTGGATTGTTTCAAGTCTTTAAGAATCGATTGATAACCCGGGTTGTAGGAAACCACGAGCATGAAATCCGCGGGCGCGTCCAGAATGGTGCCGCGCTTTTCAATCGGCAAACGGCGGCGGTGGTCAGTGAGTGGATGGATTATGACTACGGTATCCTTGCGCGCCTCGACCACCTCGTCGAGATAGCAGATGGCGCCGTTGCGCACGGCGGCGGTCAACGGCCCGTCGTGCCAGATAGTCTCTTCACCTTCCAACAGAAATCGCCCGACGAGATCCGTGGCCGAGAGGTCTTCATGACAAGCCACGGTAATCAAGGGACGCTCGAGCCGCCAGGCCATGTGTTCCACAAAACGGGTCTTGCCGCAGCCCGTCGGGCCTTTGAGTATTACCGGCAAACGCGCGGAGTGGGCGGCCTCAAAAAGATCGACCTCCCGGCCAATCGCGAGATAGTAAGGTTCGGCGGCTACTCGATATTCTTCAATGGCTGATTCAGGCATGGATATTCAGTTTCGAGTTTCAGGTTTCAAGTTTCAAGTTTAGAGGCGGGCCATGCCTGCCGTCTCAACCTGGGCGCCAATCGATAATTTCAGATTTCCATTTATCTTGAGGCGGCGGGCAATGCCCGCCTCTAAACGACAACTTGCAACGACCTGACTTAATAGTTCTTCTACGGTATTCTAGAGCATTGCACGAGATAACTCGAAACCTGAAACTCGAAACTTGGAACTTGAAACTCGAAACTTGAAACTGAAGGCAATGAAGTTAGCAGTAGCCATGTCTGGCGGGGTAGATTCTTCCGCTGCCGCCGCGATTCTAAAAGAGCAGGGCCACGAGCTGGTCGGCTTTACGATGCAGTTGTGGAATCAGCGGCGCGGTATCAGCGTGGACGAAAACGGCGATCCACTTCCTTCCCGTTGCTGCTCGCTTGACGACGTTTACGACGCGCGCCGGGTAGCGGAGGAGTTGGGCTTCCCTTTTTACGTGCTTAACCTGGAACGCGAGTTTGAACGCGACGTGGTGCAACCGTTCGTCGCCAGTTATCTGAATGGTGAAACACCTATTCCCTGCGTCTCGTGCAACAGTCGTCTGAAGTTTGCTTCGCTCGACAAACTGGCCGCCAGTCTCGGCTGCGACAAAGTTGCCACCGGCCACTATGCGCGTGTTGCGTATGACGAGGCAGCGGCACGTTACCGTCTTTATCGCGGGCTTAACCTCGAGAAGGACCAGTCTTATTTCCTATGGGAGCTGACGCAAGAGCAGCTATCTCGCGCGATGTTTCCGTTGGGCGAGCTTTCGAAGCCGGAAGTGCGAGCGGTTGCGCGGGAACATGCGCTCGCGGTGGCGGAGAAAACCGAGTCGCAGGAAATATGTTTTGTGCCGGACGGCAACTATGCTGGTTTCATCGATCGTTATCTGGCAGCCGAAGACTCGTCGGATCGTTTGCCGGGCGACGGAGAGATAGTTGATCGGCGAGGCGCTGTCGTCGGCCGGCATTCAGGCATACACCATTACACGATTGGGCAACGGCGCGGGATTGGCATCGCCGCGGCGCAACCGCTTTATGTCATCGACGTCGACGCAGCAAACAACCGAATTGTGGTCGGAGCGCAGGATGATTTGTTGAGTGTAGAATTCACGGCGGCAGGCGTTAACTGGATCGCGTTTGATAAACCGGACGAGCCTGTGCGGGCGGAAGTTCGCGTGCGCTATCGCCATACTCCTGCCGCAGCCACCATCGTGCCGCTTGAAGATAATCGCGTTCTCGTTGTCTTTGACGGGCCGCAGCGCGCCATAACCCCGGGCCAGACGACGGTTTTTTACCGTGGGGACGAAGTTGTGGGCGGCGGCTGGATAGTTAAGAACCGTGGGCAGTGAGCAGTTGGCAGTGTGCAGTTCACCCTAATCTCCACGTTTTCCACTACCCCTGCCCACAGCCCACTGCCAACTGCCCACCGTCTCGACTAAACCTTTTACCCATCCCACACGTACTTACACCACGACTTATTTTGATTATTCAGCAATAAAAGGGCAGGAAAATTTATGGCAATGTCGCGCACACGAAAGACGGCTCTGATTATTACCAGCATTGTGGTGGGTCTGATTTTGGCGGCCTTGATAGGCATCGCTGTTATTGTGGCCGCATTCCGGCATAACGAGCCCACCATCGCGGACAACAGCGTACTCAACCTGCGGGTCGCCGGCTCAATGCCGGATTACGTTCCTTACGATCCTTTGAGGAAGTTTTTCGGCGGCAGCGATCAGTCGCTCACGAACCTCATCCTGCAATTTAAGAAAGCTAAAGTCGACAAGCGAATCAAGGTCATCATTCTTGATATCAACATGTCCGGCGCGGGTTGGGGCAAGTCGGAAGAGATTCGCGATGCGATTGCCGATTTTCGCTCGTCGGGTAAGCCCGTTTACGCCTACCTGGAATACGGCATGAACAAAGAGTTCTACATCGCGACCGCTTGCGACAAAATTTATCTGGCGCCGCCGGGAGAGTTGTTCATCAATGGCTTGGCCGCGGACGTGATGTTCTTCCGCGGCTCGCTCGACAAGCTCGGCATTTATCCCGACATTTTTCAGATCGGAAAATACAAGAGCGCGGGCGACATGTTTACACGCAAGGACATGTCTGACGCGCATCGCGAGTTTATGAACTCGCTACTCGACGATCTCTTCAATCGCTATGTCGATGCAATCGCGAAAGGCCGCGGTAAGACTTCAGACCAGATGCGCGCGATTATTGACGACGCTCCCTATGGCGCTCTGAAAGCGAAAGATGCGGGCTTGATCGATGGCGTCGGTTATAGAGATGAACTTGAAAAGGAACTGAAGACAAAGCTTGGCTACAAAGAATCTGACCCGCTGCGGATCGTGAAAGGCTCTGATTACAGCGAAGTGGAGCCAGAGTCACTGGGGCTGAATGAGGGTGAAAAGATCGCCGTGATTTATGCGACCGGCAATATCGGCTCAGGGCAATCGGAAAATAGTCCCCGGGGTAGCCAGTCGATAGGTTCCGACACCTTGTCGAAGGCAATCAACGATGCCCGCGAAGATAAGACAATCAAAGCAATCGTGATACGCGTCGACAGTCCAGGCGGATCCGGCCTGGCGTCTGACATCATCTGGCATGCGGTGGAAGCGGCTAAGCAGAAAAAGCCTGTGGTTATTTCCATGAGCGATGTCGCCGCTTCCGGCGGCTATTACATCTCGGCCAGCGCCAACAAAATTATCGCGCAACCCTCGACAATCACCGGTTCCATCGGCGTGGTGGCAGGTAAACCCGTTATGCGCGGATTCTTTGATTGGCTGGGACTTTCAAATGAATACCTGCTGCGCGGGAAGAACGCCGGCATGTTTCGCGAGACCGAGAAGTTTTCCGACGACGAGCGCGCGAAATTTGAAGATTGGATCAAGACGACTTACTACAACGACTTTGTACCCAAAGTGGCCAGGGGACGAAACAAGGACGCGGCTTACATCGATTCAATTGGTCAGGGCCGCGTGTGGACGGGCGCGCAGGGCCAGGAGCGAGGATTGGTTGACGAGTTTGGCGGCCTGGATCGCGCCATAGAAGTGGCGAAGGATCTGGCAAAGCTACCCAGGGACAAGGGCGTGCACCGCGTGATCCTCCCTTACCCGCGCACCTTTTTGCAGGAGCTGCTCAGCGAAGGCGATGAAACCCGCGCCCAGGCAAAACAGCAGGAAGCGGTGCTGGCAACTCTGCCCGAAGATGCACGCCGGGCCGTCCGCTACATGGCTCTGCTTGATCGCATGAAGAGCGGAGAGTCAATGCTGCTGATGCCGTTTGATCTGCAAATCAAGTGAGCAGTGAGCAGTGGCCAGTGGTCAGTGAGCAGTGGTCAGTGGTCAGTGGTCAGTGAGCAGTGGCCGGTGATCAGTTAGGGCACAAGATACTAACCTTCGACCACCCTGACCGCTGGCCCTGTCCCCTGTCCCCTGTCCCCTGTCCCCTGTCCCTTGTCCCCTGACCACTTGACCCCTGACCACTGATCACTGATCACTGACCACTGACCACTGATCACTGATCACTGACCACTGATCTTTTCCAATCCGCCCATGTACGGTCGCAACGCTTCGGGAATCGCAATCGTTCCGTCGGCCTGTTGGTAATTCTCCAGCACCGCTATCCATGTCCGGCCGATGGCTAGCCCCGATCCATTCAAAGTATGAACAAATTCCGGTTTGGCTCCGCCCGTGCGGCGAAAGCGTATCTGCGCCCGTCGCGCCTGAAACGCTTCATAGTTGGAGCAGGAGGAAATCTCCCGGTAGGTGTTCTGCGAAGGCAGCCACACTTCGATGTCATAAGTCTTGGCCGAACCAAAACCTAAATCACCGGTCGAAAGCGCCACCGTGCGGTAATGCAACCCCAGCTTTTGTAGAATCGTTTCCGCATCGCGCGTCAGCGATTCGAGTTCGTCATAGGAAGTTTCCGGCAACGCATATTTCACCAGTTCCACCTTCTCAAACTGATGCTGTCGTATCAGGCCCCGTGTATCGCGTCCGTAACTTCCGGCCTCCGAGCGAAAACAGGGCGTGTAAGCAACCCAACGAAACGGAAGCCGTTCGACTTCCACTATTTCTTCGCGGTGATAGTTCGTTACCGGTACTTCCGCTGTGGGCACCAGATACAGCTCGCGTTCGTCGTTCAGTTTGAAAAGATCCGCTTCGAATTTTGGCAACTGACCGGTGCCAAACAGTGCCTGACGATTGACGATGAAGGGCGGCAACGTTTCTTTATAGCCATGCTCGCGGGCGTGAACATCCAACATGAAATTGATCAGGGCGCGTTCCAGTCTGGCGCCTTCGCCATTGAGGATGGCAAACCGCGAGGCGGCAATCCTGGCAGCGCGATCCAGATCCAGAATGCCGAGCGCGGTTCCCAGGTCCACGTGGTCCTTCGGTTCGAAGTCAAACTCAGGTTTCGTGCCCCAGCGACGAATCTCAAGGTTTGCGGATTCGTCTGCGCCGACGGGTACGCTTTTATGCGGGATGTTAGGCAGCGTCGAGAGCAGATCGCGCATGCGCGTCTCTGCCGAGTCGCGCAGGCGATCTAACTCCGCAACGCGTTCTTTCAGCTGATTAACTTCCTGACGACGTTGGTCCGCTTGTTCTCGTTTCCCCTCCTTCATCAGCGCACCGATCTCCCGGCTCGCAGTGTTGCGCGTAGCGTTAAGCTCGTCTGACTCGGCAATGATGCGCCGGCGTTCGGCATCGGCTGCGGCAAAGGTATCAAGGGCTTCGGGCGCCACGCCGCGCGTTTGCAACGCGGCGCGCACCTGCGCGAGATTCTCTCGCACGTAGTTGAGATCAAGCATTTGAGGTAATCCTCGGTAATATGGTATGAGAACAACTCATTATGCCACAGAGGGTTCGTAAAGCAGTTTTTCCTGCTGCCGGATTGGGTACGCGATTTTTGCCTGCCACCAAAGCGTCTCCCAAAGAAATGCTGCCATTAGTTGACAAGCCTTTAATTCAACAGGTGGTCGAGGAGGCAGTGGCCTCGGGCATTGAATCAGTCATTATCGTCACCGGTCGGGGCAAGGCCGCAATTGAAGATCATTTCGATGTGTCGTTTGAACTGGAAAGGCTTCTGGAAGAGCGTGGCAAGACAACCGAGCTGAAAGCCATGCGCGCAATTTCAGAGATGGCGCGCGTTAGCTACGTGCGGCAACAGGAGGCGCTCGGTTTGGGCCATGCGGTATTGCAGGCGCGCGACCTGGTGTGTGACGAGCCATTTGCCGTGATGTTGAGCGACGACATTGTCGACTCTGAAAAACCGGCGCTGCGGCAATTGCTCGATGTTTACGAAAAATATGACGCACCCGTGCTGGGCACGATGCAGGTTGCAGGCGAAGCGATCTCTCGTTTCGGCGTGCTGGACGTGGACGAGATAGAAGACGGCGTTTACAGAGTCAAGGACATGATCGAAAAGCCTCCCTTTGCTGAGGCGCCGTCGGATCTGGCAATCATCGGGCGCTACGTGCTGACTCCTGACATCTTCGAGGAGCTTGAACGAACCAGTCCGGGAGCCGTCGGCGAGATTCAGATTACCGACGCCATGCGATCTCTTCTTAGCAAGCGGCCGTTTTATGCCGTGCGTTTTGAAGGTATACGTCATGATGCGGGGGACAAACTCGGATTTCTGATCGCCACGGTCGAGTTCGCGCTTAAGCACGATGAGCTGGGACCAGAGTTTAGAGCGTATTTAAAGTCGCTGAAGCTGTGAAAAGTCATTAGCTGCGCAGAGTAATCACGCAAGCATGAAAGAGCTCATGGCTGTTTACTGCTTACTGCTTACTGCTCACGGCTTACTGCTTACTGCTTACTTTTACAATTATGTCTGAGCAAAAACCATTCGCCGGACGCGCCGCTATCGTTACCGGGGCCACGCGCGGCATCGGTCGCGCGATCGCGCTTGAACTTGCGCGGCACGGCGCGGACGTAGCTTTTAACTATGCGAAAAGCGCAGAAGCTGCTGATTCGCTGAAAAGCGAACTGGAAGCGCTTGGGGTACGCGCCTTATCGGCGCAATGCGACGTGGCAAATACCGAAGCCGCTGCGGAAATGGTGAAGCAGGTCAAAGATGCTTTTGGTCGCATCGATTTTCTTGTTAATAATGCCGGCATTACTCGCGACAACCTTATCCTGCGCATGAAAGAGTCGGATTGGGACGAAGTGATCGACACCAATCTGAAAGGCGCCTGGAACTTCGCCAAAGCGGCGCTCAGAACAATGCTGCGCCAGGACGAAGGCGGCTCGATTCTCAACATCTCTTCGATCAGTGGCGAAGTGGGCATGCCGGGCCAGTCGAATTACTCCGCGTCAAAAGCCGGCATGGTTGGACTGACTAAGGCGTTGGCGAAAGAAGTAGCGAGTAGAAAAGTAACTGTGAATGCGCTGGCTTTGGGCATGATCGCTACTGACATGGCGGAAGCGCTCGACGAAAGTTACCGCGCGAAGATCATTGAGCAGATTCCTCTCGGACGTTTCGCAGAAGCAGAAGAAGTCGCACGCATTGCCTGCTTCCTCCTCTCTGACGACGCACGCTACATAACGGGACAAGTCATTCAAGTGGATGGCGGGCTGGCGATTTGAAGCAGGCGTTGCGATTCACTGTCCCGTGCCCATGCCTCAAGGCGAATCTGCGCGCCGCTTCCAGCAGTGGGCAAAACCGGGCGCGGGAGTGAGGCTTATTCACGGCAGACTCGCAGAGGTCGCCAGTATTGCGCAGAGAAAAATTGTAATTAGGACTCTGCTCCAACGGTCTGCACAAACGTTCCGAAAAATCGGAAGAAAACCCAACTGACTGACCTGTGGCGCTCACCCTCACAATTCACTTGACCGCGACATAACCCTTGCGTATGCTCCGCACATTCCCATTCGCGTATAGTCGTCCAATCAGGCAGATATCCGAAAGGTCGCGCTCCATGCGACTAGCTGAATTGACCGCACTTACTTGGTTTTCCCGATTTAATACGTCCCAGATCACGAAGCTTAAAAGCGCTTCATGACGATTTACCCACACCTCCAAAGGAGAGACACAATGCACCCTAAGAAATCTCTGGTCCTTTTCCTGTCCCTGGTCATCACTTCACTCATCGCGTTGAGTGGTTGCGCAAAAGTCGAAGAACCAAGCGGCCCGGTGGCCGCGAATAAAGCAAGCAGCGAAAGCGGCAAAATTCCCGTCACCACGCAGTCGGAAGAAGCTCGTAAGGAATTCCTTCAGGGCCGCGATCTTAACGAAAAGTTACTGATTCAGGACTCCATTCAACATTTCGATAAAGCGATCTCGCTCGATCCAAACTTTGCGGTTGCGGAATTGAATCGCGCTCAGGTCAGTCCGACCGGTACGGAATTCTTCGACCACTTGAAGAAAGCCGTGGCGTTGGCTGACAAGGCTTCCAACGGCGAGAAGCTGCTGATTCTTGCTACCGAGGCCGGCGCTAACGGCAATGCGGCGAAGCAAAAGGAGTATCTGGATCAACTGGTGGCAGCCTATCCCAACGATGAGCGTGCACACTTCAACATGGGGGGTTATTACTTCGGACAACAGGACATGCCGCAGGCAATCGAGCATTACAAGAAAGCCACGGAACTCAATCCCACCTTCTCCACAGCGTTCAATATTCTTGGCTACGCCTACCGCCAAAATGATGACTACGCAAACTCTGAGAAGGCCTTTAAGAAGTACATCGAACTTATTCCCAACGATCCCAATCCCTATGACTCTTACGCTGAGTTGCTCTTGAAGATGGGACGCTTTGACGAGGCCATAACGCAATACCGCAAAGCTCTGACGATCGATCCCAACTTCATTAATTCTCATCAAGGCATCGCCGCCGCGCTGATGTATCAAGGTAAGCCGGATGAGGCCGCCGCCGAGTTGCAAAAAATCACCGACAAGGCAAGGAGCGATGCGGAACGCCGCACCGCCTTGTTCGCTTTGACGGTGGTCGATGTTGATAGCGGCAAGATGGATAAGGCCCTTGAAGAGGTTGACAAGCAATATGCCCTGGGCGAGAAAACCAACGATGTGCCCGCGATGACCGGCGACCTGCAACTCAAGGGCAATATCATGCTGGAGATGGGCAAGCCCGACGAGGCCAAAGCGCTCTATGAGCGCAGCTTGAAGATGACGCAGGATTCGAGCCTGTCGCAGGAAATCAAAGACAACGCCGCACTCTTCCATCATTTCAACCTTGCGCGCGTGGCGCTCGCGAAAAAGGACATGACAACCGCGAAGTCAGAAGCGGAAGCCTTTCAAAAAGGCACGGAAAGTCGAAAGAACCCATTCCAAACGAAACAGGCCCATTCACTCATGGGTATGATTGCTTTGGAGGCGAAGGACTACGACAACGCGCTGACCGAACTGCAACAAGCCAACCAGCAAAACCCCTACGATCTGTATCGCCAGTGCCAGGCCTATCAGGGCAAGGGCGATTCTGCGAAAGCTAAGGAGTTCTGTTCCAAGGCTGCGGCATTTAATTCGCTGCCGCAAATGAACCTCGCGTTCATCAGAGCAAAGGCTGCAAAGGGGTGAACGTAGCGAGATCACGGTAGTATTAGGGGCACGGCATGCCGTGCCCCTGCCTTTTTGTAGGCCCGATCTCGGCTCTTCCTCTTCCCGCTTTACTATTCACGATTTACGATTCACTATCCACCAAGTATGTCTAACGACGCCTGGCCCGAATTAAAGTTTTCGGAGTGGCAGGACACGCTTGCCACCCTACACATGTGGACGCAGGTGGTTGGCAAGATTCGCCTCAGGCAGACGCCGCTGGTGAATCACTGGTGGAACGTGCCTCTGTATGTATCAGCGCGCGGGCTCACCACGACGGCCATGCCTTACCGCGAACGCTACTTCGAGATTGAATTCGACTTCATCGATCACAAACTACGAATCGAATGCAGCGATGGCGCGCTAAAGACGCTCGCGCTACGTCCGCAATCAGTAGCTGATTTCTATGCAGAAGTCATGGCTGCGCTGCGCGAGTTGAAGATTGAGATAAGAATTTGGAGTATGCCGGTAGAAATACCAAACCCGATTCGTTTTGAAGACGACACCACCCACACTTCCTACGACCCGGAATCTGCTAATCGGTTCTGGCGCGCGCTGTTGAAAATGGATCCGGTGTTTCAGGAGTTTCGCGCGCGCTTCACCGGCAAGGTCAGTCCGGTGCATTTCTTCTGGGGCAGTTTCGACATGGCGGCTACAAGGTTTTCCGGACGGCCGGCGCCGCCACGCGAAGGCGCGGATGTGATAACTCGCGAGGCCTACTCCCACGAGGTGATCAGTCACGGCTGGTGGCCCGGCAACAAGGATATGGAAGCGGCGTTCTATTCTTACACCACGCCCGAACCGCATGGTCTGGCAGATGTCGTGGCCCAGGGAAAGATTCGTCCGGCTCAGACATTTTACAGTCCGGAGATGAAGGAGTTTTTCCTGCTGTACGACGACGTGAGGAAAGCGGACTCACCTGAGAAAGCACTGATGGATTTCTGCCAGACGACTTACGAAGCCGGCGCAGATCTGGCAGGCTGGGACCGTGCCGCGCTGGAAAAGAAAAAGACGCGCCGTGAAGGATGAATCGCAACCAGGACCGGGCGACCACGCCGGCATATGGTCGGACCGCTCCGCTTGGACGTGGGACGTTGAACGTAATTCCGGTCGGGCTAGTGTCCCAGCGGCTTTGCGAAATACCCCGGACGATAGCGCAGTTTCAATTTATCTTTTTGCAACGCCGGATTCGTGACTTCGATTTGTATCTGGCGATAGGCGCCGTTGCGGTTTTTGTTCGTCGATGAGTAGGCGATCAAATACTGCGTCCGCAACTCCTGCTCGATCTCTTTAAATACCGCACTCAGATCAACGTCCTTTTTGGGAAAGAAAGCCCGACCACCCGTGCGCTCAGCAACCGTGCGCAGGGTGTCGCGGTCAACACCTTCATATTTGCTATCACCGATACCGATCGCGTAGATAATCGTTTCCTCATACAAAGCGGCGTCGATAGCTTCGGTATCGCGCAAGCGACTTGTAGTGTCTCTGCCATCAGTCAGCAGGATGATGGCGCGGCGCCTTTGTACCGGACTCTTTGCCAGCACTTCGCTCGCAGTCAGAGCTATTGCTTCCCAGATTGCAGTCGAGCCCTCTTGTGGGGGCCGCTTCATTCCCGGGCCCGAGGTTATGCCGGTGAGTGGGCGTCCCGAACCGAGATATGAAGGCTGTGCGACTTCGACCCGCTCGAGTGCGCGATAGATCGCGAACACATCGCGCGTCAAACCCTGTTCGAGAAACGCCGAGCCGCTGAACGGAATAATCGCCGCCTGATCTTTCTTCGACTGAATAATTGTTTCTATGAATGAACGCGCGGCGCGTTTTTCCTCCGGCAACGTGCGCTCCTCGGATATGCTTATGTCAATCAGAAAAGCGATGGACAGCGGCCGATCGGTTTCTCGTTGAAAAGTGAAGAGCTGTTGCGCGACACCATCTTCGAGCACGCGAATGTCTGACTCTTGCAGCGTGGTGATAAAGCGATTGCCCTTGTCGGTGGCAGTGAACGGCAGGTTGGTGACGTCGGTTTCTACGCGAATGACGTCGTCGTCCTGCTGCTGAGAGGAAGTTTGTGCGAACACAGCGCACAGTAACGAAAGAATCAGTAGGAATATTACAGGAGTTGGTTTCATTGAAGATGAGAAATGTCCGGAATGGGCCTATCGTGGCTCCAGCCGTGAACGCCTGGTCATCACGTTAGTGTTACTTCAGAGTCTTGATGTTTGCAGGCTTTACAAAAAGCGCATCCGGCAGGGAATTATTGTATTCAACTGACTCGTAACCAATGCGGCTCGTTTGCGTCCCATTGATGAAATGGTCGATCACCCACGGGGCAGTGACGCCTCCAATCGTAATCGGTTTCGCCAGCCGGTCCTCTTCCATGATCTCTTCAGTCTCATCTGAGTCAGACTTCTTTTTTGTTGTTTTGTAAATCACCTTGGCCGGCAAACCTTCCTTAGCTGCAAATTCATATTCGATCCAAAAACCATCAGGGTAGGTAAGCCGGACGGTCTCGTTACGTCTGCCAATCCCGGCCTCGCGACGGCCCACATAGGCGAGCGTTGCATTCTCTTTCTTCCACCAACCATGCAAAAGATTTTCTACACTAGTGTGCATGCTGCGTTTGAAATCTTCGATCTGCGCACCTTTCATATCGCTCAAGGTTTTCGTGGCGCCGTCGTAAAGCCAGCCGGTGTCGCCGGTATTGGTTTGGATCACGCGAATTCCTTCGCCGGTAAATTCAGTGCGTTCTTTATCGGGATAAGAAATGTAATCAACAAATCTTGCCGGGATCTGAGACAGTCCGTCCTTAAAAGTAGTGAAGAAGCCGCGGCCAACAACTGTTTTCACGTTCAAATAAGCATTTCCGCCAAGCACTTCCACCGCACGATTCAATATCGCTTCGGCTTTGGCGTTGTTTTCCGGCGACGGCTTTGCGGTCAAATCCTGTTGCGCAAAACCCCGCCCCGAACAAATAAGCAGAAACGCGAAGACAAGTGATTGCTGGCGGATTAGAAATTTCATTTACTTAGCTGGAACTCGCGGTCGATTAACGGAAAACCGTTTTCAGTAAACAGAGCGTGCTGCAAGTTTGCCACGAAAAAAGGGCTTCAATAAATAACCTTGAAGCCCTTAGCGGAGCAAATGTGCCGTGCGGGACTGAGAGGGCCCCTGGGGGAGAACGATTCGATATTAGTTGAGACTCGCGTTTGTTCCGGAAACGGGCCGCACCACGATGTCTTCCTCTTCGATATCAACGACAAAGTTTGTGGCACTCTTCCATAAGGCAGTGAGTGGCAGCTTTACTTTCTCATCAATGTGACGCTTCAAAAAGCGCGCGCCATACTTTGTGTTGAAGCCTTTTTCGGTTAACAGGTTGAGTGCTTCGTCGGTCACGGAAACCTCTTTGCCCTGACGCTTCATCTGACGCTGCAGCTTGTTCAAATAAAGTTCGGCAATCTGACGAACCTCGTCCATCGTGAGCGGTGCAAACACAACTATCTCGTCGATGCGGTTGCGAAACTCCGGAGAGAAACGCGTCTCCGCAGCCTTCATGACTTCATTCTTGACTACGCGGAAGTCCTGCGCCGTCTTGGTCCCAAACCCGAGCGGCTTCTCGAATTTCTTGAAGCTCTCCGAACCTAGGTTAGAGGTCATGATTACGATCGCATCCGACAAATAGACTTTCTTGCCGCGTCCATCAGTCAACCAGCCTTCGTCAAAAGCCTGCAGAAAAAGGTTCATCAGATAAGGCGACGCCTTTTCAACTTCGTCCAGTAGCAAGACCGTGTAGGGGTTCTCACGCAGTTGTTCAGTTAGAATTCCGCCGCGTTCCGAGCCGACTATGCCGCGGGGCATACCGATCAGTTTCTCAATGCTGACGGTTCCGTCGCTGTACTCCGACATGTCGATGCGTACCATTTTTTCTTCGTCGCCGAACATGAACTCGGCGACTGCCTTTGCCAACTCAGTTTTTCCTACGCCCGTCGGCCCCAGGAATAACAGCACACCATCCGGTTTGTAGTGTGACTCTTTCAATGGTCCTTTATTCAGCCGCAGGCGCTGGGCCACCGACTTAATTGCCGCCTTCTGACCTATGACGCGTTGCGAGAGCATTACTTCAGTCATAGAGAAACGGTCGCTCGTATCACGGAATATCATGTCGCGCGGAATGCGCGACTCCTGAGAGATAACGTCGATAACGTGCTCCGGCTTGACCACCATGGTTTGCGGCTCGTTTATTTCCACTTTCACCGCTGCCGTGTCGAGCCAGCCAATTGCCTTATCGGGCAGGTGAAGGTTGCGTATGTATTTCGGCGCCATTTCGAGGGCGATGTTGATGGCCTCGTCGGAAATCTTCACCGAATAGTTTCGTTCCAGCCGTGGACGCAAACCTAAAAGAATTTCGCGTGTTTCGTTTATTGTGGGTTCTACCACCTTGACCAGTCGGAAGCGTCGCGCCAGTGCCTCGTCTTCAGAGATATATTCCTTGTATTCGGAGAGCGTGGTCGCACCGATAATGCGCAAGTCGCCGCGGGCCAATGCCGACTTGAACATGTTGGCCGCGTCGGAAGATGTGCCCAATGCTGCGCCGGCCCCCATGATTGTGTGCGCTTCGTCGATGAAAAGAATGAGATTTTCGCGTTCCTTCACCTCGTCGATGATGCCCTTTATTCGCTCCTCAAACATTCCTCGCAACATCGTGCCTGCCACGATGCCACCCATCTGCAATTGCACCAGGTGGGTTCCGCGTAACCGCGCAGGAACTTTTTCGGGTTCCATTTCAATCAACCGCGCCAGGCCTTCAACCACCGCAGTCTTGCCTACGCCGGGTTCGCCAACCAGCATCGGAGAGTTTGCGCGCTCGCGATGACAAAGAATTTCAACCATCTGCTGGATCTCTTTTTCGCGGCCGATTGTAGGCGCGATCTTGTCGGTCCGCGCCAGCCGGTTCAAAGAAACTCCAAAGTGTTTGAGGTAGGGCGGCAACTCAAACTTTTTCCGATACTGTTCCTCTTCGCGCTCGCGTTTGCTCACCTGCGCCTGAACGTTTTCAGCCACGGCATCCGGATTCGCACCCATGGTTTTCAGGACCTCGAGGAACAGGCTGTCGTAATTTGTAAGTGCGGAAAAAATGTCGGTAGCTTCGATGGTCTTCCGACCCTGCGCGCGGGCACGTTCCATTGCGCGCTTGAAAAGGTCTGTAGTATCCGGCGAAATGCGGAAGCCCTTCCCCAGATGTTGCTGGCGGCTGTTATCAAGTCGCTTATCAATGGCAATCTTGACGACGATAGGATCCAGTGAGAGCTCGCGCATTGTCGAATTGAACATGTCGGGCTCTTCATGCACGAGTGCCTGCAGAATATGCTCAACAGATACAAAGTTCTGGTCCCGTTGACGCGACTCGCTGAGCGCATGATCCAAAATGCGTTGTCCGCTCTCTCCGAATTTGTC
Organism: Pyrinomonadaceae bacterium; assembly: GCA_035297925.1. Taxonomy (GTDB): domain Bacteria; phylum Acidobacteriota; class Blastocatellia; order Pyrinomonadales; family Pyrinomonadaceae; genus PSRF01. The sequence continues at coordinate 25,529 of DATGYM010000440.1, forward strand.
TTTGTAAGATCCTAAATCAACCATTTTCTTTTGACCCGCCAACTATTTCCATCAAGCCAAATAACCCGGTGCACGATTTCATGACAGCAACTTTGGCTGTCATTCAGTGGGCCGGTTCAAAAATCTCACCCAACCACACGGGTTAGATGTCGAGAGCATATGCGCCGTTGCGTTCCGATGCAACAGGAATTCTCCGGGCGTTTGTCAGGCAATTTTTTGGCCAGCCTTTTTGTCGGACCTGACCATAGCGCCCAAAAAGTAACGACTAAGCGCCTGGAACTCACCAAGTTGCGGCCGGCGCCTATTAACGTTTGTATTTATTAATAGTCGTAATCCTCACTGCCGCCGGGCATTGAGGGTGCAGCTTTTTTTGGTTCGGGCGCGTCAGTTACCGCCGCGTCAGTCGTCAATAACAGTCCCGCTATTGAGGCCGCGTTCTGGAGTGCCGTACGTACCACCTTGGTAGGATCGAGAATTCCCGCGGCAGCCAGGTCCTCGTATTCGCCGGTGGCCGCGTTAAATCCCTTTGTGCCTTTCAACGCTTCGACTCTGCCGACCACGACTGCTCCGTCAAGGCCAGCGTTTTCAGCAATACGCCGCAGAGGTTCTTCGAGCGCCCGCCTCACGATTCTGATTCCCGTTACAACGTCAGCATCGTCGTTCGTCAGTTTGTCGAGCGCCTGCCCGGCGCGCAGCAAAGCCACGCCGCCGCCTACCACCGTGCCTTCCTGCGCGGCCGCTTTCGTGGCGTTCAGGGCGTCTTCGACTCGGGTCTTTATTTCCTTCATGGCCGTTTCGGTCGGCGCGCCAACTTTAACCACGGCTACGCCGCCCGCAAGTTTAGCCAGCCTCTCTTGTAATTTTTCGCGGTCGTAATCAGAAGTTGTTTCTTCGGCCTGTTTTCTAATCGTGGCCACTCGTCCCTGGATCGCTTTGGCGTCGCCGCCGCCCTCCACAATAGTGGTGGCGTCCTTGTCAACAATGACCCGCTTGGCCGTGCCGAGATCCGTTAACTGGACTTTGTCCAGTTTCACGCCAAGATCTTCGGATATCACGCGAGCGCCGGTAAGAATTGCGAGATCCTCGAGAATAGCCTTCCGGCGATCGCCAAAAGCAGGCGCTTTCACCGCGCAGACTTTTATCGTGCCCCGGAGCTTGTTAACCACCAGCGTCGCAAGGGCGTCGCCTTCGATATCTTCCGCAACAATCAACAGCGGACGCCCACCGCCGGCCGACTGCTCGAGGATTGGCAGCAGGTCGCGCATGGCAGAAATCTTTTTTTCATGCAGCAGAATCAACGGCTCATCGAGCACACATTCCATCCGATCAGAATTGGTGACGAAGTAAGGCGACAGATAGCCACGATCAAACTGCATCCCTTCAACGATCTCCAGCTCTGTTTGCAGTCCCTTGGCTTCCTCGACTGTGACTACGCCGTCTTTGCCGACCTGCTCCATGGCATCAGAAATGAGTTTCCCAATTTCGCGATCGTTGTTTGCCGATACGCTCGCCACATTCATCAAATCTTCTTTACTCTTCACCTTACGCGAAGTTCGTTCGAGTTCTGCTACGACCGTGTCAGTCGCGACCTGTATGCCGTGTTGCAAAGACATCGGATTCGCGCCGGCAGTCACATTTTTTACGCCCTGGCGAAAGATCGCCTGCGCCAGCACAGTTGCAGTGGTGGTTCCGTCGCCGGCTGTGTCGTTCGTTTTGACGGCAACTTCACGCACCATCTGCGCGCCCATGTTCTCGTACTTATCACTTAGCTCAATTTCCTTCGCCACGGTGACGCCATCTTTCGTGATGACGGGTGATCCATACTTCTTTCCGAGTACAACGTTGCGGCCCTTTGGTCCCAGCGTCACGCGCACAGCGTTCGCAAGCGTGTTCACGCCTTGCAGCATCGCGCTGCGCGCTTCTTCATGAAACTTCATTTCTTTTGCAGCCACTCTCGTTCTCCTTGTGATTGTCTTAACGCCGCAGTGTTGGCGTGCAGGTTGAAAGTTGGTTCTGAACTATTCAGCGGCCTGGTTCGCCTTTGCTGAAGAGCGACCGACCTTAACACGTGCCGGCCGCAACAGTCGGTCGCCGATTTTGTAACCGCGCGTGTGTTCGGCAATAACCCTGCCCTCGTTCTCAGGCGTCGTTTCTACGGTTTCGATTGCTTCGTGAAATTGCGGATCAAAGACTTCACCGACAGCTTCTATCGGCTCGACGCCGGCAGCCGCGAGTGCATTTTCAAAACTTGAAGCCGTTTGCCGGATACCTTCAGCGATCACTTCCGGCGTACTGGCGGTTGCGGCTGCTTCGGTCGCGCGCTCGAGGTTGTCAAGCACCGGCAACAAGGCGGCGATGAAGTCGGCTTTCTCACGTTGGGCACGTTCGTCTGCGGCGCGATTTAATCGTTGTCGTGTTTGATCAGTTTCATTCTGGAGTTGTTTTCGTAACTGATCAAACCGGGCTTGCACTTCCAGCGCTTTTTGTTCGGCGGATTGCGCTCGCGCTTCGAGTTCTTCTACATAACTCGGCTTCAAATTCGGGGCCTCAACCGGCGCAGTGCTCTGATTAGGCGCTTCGTTATCGTCCAACTGAATCCGCCGGCGGTCCGTGACGCGAATCTCAGCGTCATCACGTCGCTTGCTCTTCAAATCTCTACCAAACAAATCTCTGGCCATTGATAATCTTTCCCTCGCGAACCCTCTCGATCGATTCCTACAAAACTTTTATTTCCACTCGCTGCGCTTTTCGCTCCGGACGTTTGGGAAGGTGAACCAAAAGCACGCCATCCTTGTAATCCGCTTTGATATTTTTTTGATCGACGGACGCCGGCACGCTAAACGTCCGCAAAAATTTGCCCCTGGGACACTCGCCCCGGTGTTGCGTACTCTCCTGGCCGGCGCGAAACCCTTTTATCACCAGCCTGTCGTCATCAACGCTGATGTCGAGCGTTGAGCGGTCAATACCGGGAACATCGACGGCCACCGTATACTCAGTTTCGTTTTCGTAAACATCCGCTGCAGGATGCCAGTCAGCCACTTCGGCTTCATCGCGCGTACCGGATTCACTCGCACGCCTGCGCGAGGCGTCTTCGAATAGCCGATTCATTCGATCCTGCAAAGATACAAGGTCGTGCAAAGGATTCCACTGTGACATCGCTTTTTCCCTCTTGTGTTATATGGCCGCCGTTCAATTACGCTGCGGCCGCCGCGGCGTCTATCTTCAACTCCATTTGATCGCCGTTGGCCGAAACGCTGACCGTCTGACCAGGCACAATCTCGCCGCTCAACAATTTTACGGCGAGCGGATTTTGTACCAGCGTCTGAATTGCGCGTTTCAACGGCCGGGCGCCATAGTTCGGGTCGTAACCTTCGCGGGCCAGAAGCTGACGCGCAGAGTCGTCGAGGACCAAAGTTATATTTCTTTCCGCAAGCGTCGCCCGCAAACGTGACAACTGCACGTCAATGATTTTGCCAATCTGCTCGCGCGAAAGCTGGTGAAAGATCACTATGTCGTCAATGCGATTGAGAAACTCCGGTTTGAAGCTTGCTCGCAACTCCTGCAAAACAGTGTCGCGCACTTCCTTTTCATCGCCTTCCGCATCCTGAATCTCGCGGGATCCCAGGTTTGAAGTCATTATTAAGACCGTGTTCTTGAAATCGACTGTTCGGCCTTTCGCGTCGGTAAGCCGGCCATCGTCCAGAATCTGCAGCAAGACGTTGAAAACGTCAGGATGCGCTTTCTCGATTTCGTCAAACAGGACAACTGCATAAGGCCGGCGGCGAATTGCTTCGGTTAATTGACCACCCTCTTCATAACCTACATAACCTGGAGGGGCGCCGATCATGCGCGCCACCGCATGCTTCTCCATGTACTCAGACATATCGAGACGGATCATTGCGTGCTCGTCGTCAAAAAGGAACTCTGCCAGCGCTCGCGCTGTTTCCGTCTTGCCAACACCGGTAGGACCCAGAAAAATGAATGAGCCGATGGGCCGGTTGGGATCCTGAAGACCAGCGCGCGCACGCCGCACGGCGTCAGCGACCGCTTTCAGTGCCTCGTCTTGTCCGATCACGCGTTTGCTCAGACGTTCTTCCATCGTGATCAACTTCTGCATTTCACCTTCGAGCATCCTCGAAACGGGAATGCCGGTCCATTTAGCTACCACTTCGGCCACGTCTTCTTCGTCTACTTCTTCCTTGAGCATTACGCCGTCTTTTTGCAGCTCAACAAGTTTCTCCTGCTCAGCCGAGAGCCGGCGCTCAAGCTCAGGAATCTGACCATATTGGATTTCAGAAGCCCGCGCGAGATCGCCCGCGTTTCGTACCTGATCTAGCTGCAGTTTGAGTTGCTCCAGTTCGGCCTTGGCCTTCCGCATCCGCTCGATTGCTTCTTTTTCCGATTGCCACTTGGCCTTCATCCCGGAGGATCGTTCGCGCAGGTCGGCAATCCGCTGCTCGATCTCGTGTAGCCGCGCCTTCGATCGCTCATCTTCTTCGCGTTGTAATGCCTGGCGCTCGATCTCCAACTGCAAGATCTCGCGTTCGAGCTGATCGATTTCCTGAGGCAGTGAATCGATCTCAATTCGCAGGCGAGAAGCAGCTTCGTCAATCAAATCAATCGCCTTATCGGGGAGAAAACGATCCGTAATATAACGATTCGAAAGCGTCGCTGCCGCCACGATGGCGGAATCCTTAATACGTACGCCATGATGAACTTCGTAGCGCTCTTTCAATCCCCGCAGAATTGCGATCGTATCTTCGACGGAGGGTTCGCCCACGTACACCTGCTGAAAGCGGCGCTCGAGAGCAGCGTCTTTTTCGATATATTTCTTGTATTCGTTGAGAGTCGTAGCGCCGACACAGCGCAACTCACCACGGGCTAGTGCCGGCTTGAGCATATTGGAAGCATCGATGGCGCCTTCAGCAGCACCCGCTCCGACGAGCGTATGTAGTTCGTCGATAAAAAGTATGATTTGACCCTGGGCGTTCTCGATCTCTTTGAGAACTGCCTTCAGCCTGTCTTCAAATTCACCGCGATACTTCGCACCTGCCAACATCGATCCGAGATCAAGACCCACAAGGCGCTTGTTCCTCAGCGTCTCGGGGACGTCCCCGGAAACGATCCTTTGCGCCAATCCTTCGACAATTGCAGTTTTACCAACGCCGGGTTCACCGATGAGCACGGGATTATTTTTGGTGCGCCGCGACAGCACCTGGATCGTGCGCCGTATTTCATCGTCGCGGCCTATGACCGGATCCAACTTGCCTTTGCGTGCCAGCTCGGTGAGATCGCGCGCATATTTTGAAAGTGCCTGGTAGTTCTGCTCTGCATTCTGATCGGTAATCCGCGAACCACCTCGCATCTGCTCGATCACTTTCAGCAGGTCGTCTCGCTTCACGCCATGCTGGCGCAGAATCTTGCCGGCTTCGCCGTCTTTCTCGTCGATGAGTGCCAGCAGCAGATGCTCAGTCGAGTTAAACTCGTCCTGCATCTTATCGGCATGCTTCTGCGTTGCCGTAAATATCTGACTCAGTCGCGGACTGAAATATTGCTGCCCTCCCTCGACCCGAGGAAAACGTGCGATTGCAGCCTGAACGTCGTTGAGGACCACCTGCACATTGACTCCAAGCTTACCCAGCACCGGACGCACAATACCTTCTGGCTGCTCCAACATCGCTGCCAGCAGATGTTCGGGCTCGACTTGCTGATTTTGATTCCGTTCGGCGAGTTCGATGGCCGCTTGTATGGCTTCCTGAGCTCGCAATGTGAACTTATCTAAGCGCATGGATTGTTAGTGCTCTATTGCTTTGATTTTTGAGCGGGGCGCGGTCTAAATAAACCAGTGCCCCGCTCGAAGTTTTTGATTTAACCAGAGACTTATTGGCCGGTTGCGGTTTTCGATTTATCGCTAGTCACATTCTCGGCTTTTGCCTCAATTGTCTTCGCGCCAGTTCCGGCTTCCTCGCCGCTGATTTCAATCCGGCGCGCCTTGGTTTCCTCACGTTTAGGCAGAGTCACTCGCAATACGCCGTTGCGATATTCAGCGGTGGCTCCTTCCGCGGACACCGTCTGCGGCAGGGTGAAAGAACGGGTGAACGATCCATAAGAGCGTTCTACCCGATGGTAGTTATCCGAGTCGTCCGCCTTTTCGAACTGGCGCTCGCCGCGCAGAGTGATCACGTTATTTTCTACCGACAGCTCAAAGTCGTCGCGGTTCATGCCGGGGAGTTCAGCCTCCAGGACGATCTGATCTTTGTTCTCATAAATATCGACGCTAGGGTTCCAGGCGCCTCGGCCGATGCCTTCTTCGCCGAAACCACGTGTCAGGTTAGTTGAAAACAGCCGGTTCACTTCTTCCTGCAGCGTACGCAAATCCCGAAAGGGGTCATAGCGAACAATAGTCATGTCACTTTCTCCTTCCTTATTTCTGTTCCTCTACGGACCGCCTTCAGTCCGTAAATCCGTTATGAGCGTGCGGGAATAATAATATTTGAGTGTAACTCTGTCAAGTTCTACCGATAGCTGCAAAGAGCTGATAAATTCGGGCCTAACGGGGCATCGGATTTTGAGTGCCGGAGGTTTCCGGGTGGAGGCGAGGTCCTATTTCATCCCGAAAAAGCGTTTGATTGAGGTCAGGATGCCTGCAGACTCATTCGCCTGTTGGCTGCCCAGATCCGCGCTCGCCTGCAGGCCTTGTCGGCGTTCCGCGATTACATAACTAAGAGATTCCACCAGGTCAGGGTTAGTGTCGAAAACCTGCTTCATGGCAGCATGTCCTATCTCGAGCACTTCAGTCTCTTCGATAGCGACGATGTTGGCAGTTCTTGGTTCCCCGGTAAATAAAGCCATCTCGCCGAAGAAGGCGCCTTCGCTCAGCGTGGCAACAGTTCGTGAGCGGCCATTTTCAGTGATTTGCACGCTCACACGGCCGTTATGTACTACGAACATGGACGAGCCGGGATCGCCCGCACGAATCACAGTTTCGCCCGGGGCGAAGACATGGCTAGTCGCTGCCTGCGCCAGCATGGCCGTTTCTTCGGCTGAGAGCGGTGCAAAAATATCAACTGCAGCCAGTCGTTCTACGATCGCTCCGCCGTCGCCGTCAGGTCCGCCCGTCTTTGGCTGGCGCTCTATCAGCAAGGTTCGCGTCGGATAGGCGAAGGTGAGACCGGCCCGTCGAAAGGCGTACCAAATTCGCTGACGCACCAGCGCGTCGGTGTCGTGATGTTTTGCATAGTCCTCAGGCCAATACTTCACTTCATATTCCACCGAGCTGTCGCCAAGATTTCTGATGCGAACAACGGGAGGGACTTTCTGGGAGACATTATCGGCTTCGCGGACGGCTTCTCTTACCACGTGGATTGTCTTCGCCGGCGAGTCAGTGAATAAGGTATTAAAAAAAACAAGGCGCGCGTTAAGGTTCTCGCGGGGACAAACCTCGATCGGCTCCTTTGCGGCGGTGCTGTTGCTGATCAAGACTACATGATTCGAAAACGTTCTTATCTTGATTGCCCGCCAGGTAATCTCGTCAACAACTCCTGTGTGACGCTGCACTCCCACCGTGATCACGTCACCAACCTGAAAGGGCCTGTCGGCTTGCAATGATATGCCCGCGAAGAAATTTCCCAACGTGTCCTGAAGCGCCAGTCCCAGGATGACGCCGAAAATGGCTGACGTTGTAAATACCGCGCCCAGATTCGCGTTCGGAAATATGAGCGTAAAAATGAGGAAAAACAGCGCCGTAAAGGCAATAATCGAAAAAATATTGCGAACCAGCGTGGGCGCCTCAAATCCGCGGCGAAAGCGAAACACCAACCCGAAGATCAGCGCGTTGAGAGCGCGCACAACCAGGTAAGCAAGAATCGCAAAGGAAATCAGGCGCAAGACACCCACAATGGTGTTTGCTTTCGAGGCAAGACCCATCTGCGTATTCAGCAAGTCCCGAATTGCGTGATCAAATCTGAATATGAGGTAGAGAGCCAGAAGCGTGATCGTCGTGGCTACGGCGAAGAGAACGACCTTGTTCCTTTGGAGGGGGCGGTTCATTTTATTTGACGTTTGCCAGCGAGAACTAACAGGCTTCCCGAGCCTCCAGAGCCCTATCTTTTATCACTGATCCCCCAAAATTGGCGAGAAAGAATCAGGCGGTTAATGCGCGCGAATGTGCGAGTCAGGGTTGGAACAGTCCCGGGAAGATGGTGACAGCAATGAAGAGGAGCGAAAGCAGCGTGACGATGACAGCTGTAAGCCATGCGCCCAGGTTATACGCCGCCCCATTCACATGCGCTCCCATCAACTCACGATCGTTCACTAGTTTCAATATTGCAAACAGGATGATGGGCAATAGCAGTCCGTTTATGACTTGCGTTACCAGCAGCACCCGAATCAGCGGCAACCCCGGTATCACGGCGATTGCCGCGCCTACCGCAATAAGAAAGGTAAAGACTCCGAGAAAGATTGGGGCTTCACGGAAGCTTCGGGAAACACCCTTTTCAAAGCCAAGCGCTTCGCTGATGGAATACGCTGTGGCGAGGGGCAGCACACCTGCAGCCAACATAGATGCGCCGAACAAGCCAATCGCGAAGAGTTTCTCCGCATAACGTCCCGCGAAAGGCTCAAGGGCACGCGCGGCATCGGCGGCGCTCTCAATGTGTAGACCGTGCTTGTTCAGCGTCGCCGCAGTTGAAATCACTATGAAAAAAACAACCAGGATGGCGACCATCGTTCCGATCCAAACATCCAGTTTTGTTCGACCGTAGTCTTCCGGCGTGACTCCTTTATCAACTACCGACGACTGCACATAGACCTGCATGTAGGGCGAAATCGTCGTGCCGACGACAGCAATAAACGTAAACAGGTAAGCGTACTCCAACTTAAAACTCGGCTTTACAATGCCTACTGCAACAGCGCCCCAGTCAGGCTTTGCCAGAAAAGCTGACACGATATAGCCGAGGAAGACCAGCGACATCAGCAGGAAGGCTCGTTCCACGCGTTGATATGAACCCTTAACGACGAGCCACCAAATGCCTACCGCAGACAAAGGCACGGAAAGGAAGCGGGGCACTCCAAACAATTCCGTCGCGGCCGCGATACCCACGAACTCGGAAACGGTTACACCGGCATTTGCTATTAAGAGCGCGAGCATTACGAATGCCGTCCAACGGACACCAAAGCGTTCGCGAATCAAATCGGCGAGCCCTTTACCTGTAACGGCGCCCATTCGCGCGCACATTTCCTGAACCAGGCCAAGACTTATCGTAATAGGGATGAGGACCCAAAGCAGGCGATATCCCTGTTCGGCTCCGACCGCGGCAAACGTAGCTATTCCGCCGGCGTCATTGCCCGCACTGGCGGCAATCATGCCTGGGCCTAAGATGGCGAGATACGCAAGCAGCTTGCGTCTCCATCCGGCAGAAGGCTTCACACCTCGACCTCGCCGTCGCAGTAAACGTCGGCCAGTGGCTATTACCGCTGCTCGTGATTCGGCCACTTGGAGGGTCTCCGCCAGTCATAAAAGTATTAGCCGCAAATTAGCGCGGTTACACAAATCTGAAAAAGGCCTGCTGAGTATGTTTATCGATCTTGAATATGATCCGCGTTCACCCGCTCAGGTCCCGGTAAAGTGCCTAGCCAAACAATCTGGGCAAACGTTGGCGCCAGTCTTTCGGCAAGAGGATCTCCATTGCGTCGTCCACGGTAATGATTCCCAAAATATCTCCCGTTTCGTCCATCACGGGCAAGGCCAGGAGATTGTATTCGGCGATTCTTTGGGCCACTTCGGCGGCCCGTTCATCCGGATGGGCCGTTTGAAACTCTGTGCGCATCACTTCAGCCAGCGGCATTGCCGGGTCGGCCAGTATCAAACTGCGCAGCGCGATCACGCCGACGAGTTTCCATGAACCTTCGCCTTCAACGACATAAAGGTAATAAATCATGTTGGGCGTTTCCGCCATTTCGCGTAAGCGCGCCAGCGCTTCGCCAACCGACAGCTCGTGCGGCAGCGTGACAAACTCAGTGGTCATCAAGCCACCCGCTGTGTCGTCTTCATAAGGCAGCAGCTCCGCAACGTCAGCCTGCTCCTCGTCGTCCATTAATCCAAGCAGCTCTTCGGCTTTCTCTTCCGGCAAATCTCCCAGCACATCGGCCGCTTCATCCGGCGACATCCACTCGAGAATGTCGGCCGCGCGTTCTTCGTCCATGTCGCCGAGAATTCGCACCTGTCTTTCCGAAGGCATCTCTTCCAGAGTCTCGGCCGCTGTTTCGTCGTCGAGCGACTCAACCACCTCGAATCCGTGGTGGTAAGAAAGCGCTTCAGCGAGTCGGGCAATTTCAACCGGATGAAGCCTTGCCAGCTTGCCGCTCGAAGACTTGAGTTGGACTGTTGCGGCATCCGTTGCGAGGTAACCGACGTCGGCCCAGTCGAGCACTTCAACAGGCTTGCGCGTGCCCAGGAAACCTGCTGGCGCGAGGCGCCTGTAAAGTCCCTGGAAACTCACATCCGCACCGGTAACGCGCCAATCGCCGGCTGCCTCGATCAGTTGCACGTCATTGACGCGCACCACACGTTTGCCATCCACATCAATCAACTGTTTATCGAGGACGTCGCGTGCGAGCAATACCTCGCCATCGCGCCGCAGAAAAGGGCGCAGGTTAAGCTTGTCTGAGTTGAGGCGCGCGCCCTGCTCGTTTAGTTCCGTGATACGCCAGCGAGAAAGAAAGAATTCGCGACGACCAAAGCGCGCAACGAGACCAGTCACCGGCGGATGGTCGTCGGCTCCCAGGCGCACAATCACGTCTTTGACAGTGGCCACACGCTCGCCTTCAAGATCGCGGATAGGGCGACCTAACACTTGCGATAGGTAAAGCATTATCGAATCACCAGGATGTTACGTTCCTGAAGAATATAGCATGAGGTATCTCACGAGACAGCAGCCTTGAATAAAGCGAAGCTCTTGAAATCGGCATGATGAAAGCCACGGTGCCAGAGCTACCTTCAACGCAAGGCCGTAGAGCTTAAGTCGGATTGGGCGCTCCGGGCGGTTGGCAAATTCTCAACCCTGGCGCATGGCGATTCGTAATCGACTTAGCTCAGTAAGCGCTGATTCCAGCGCGCGGTCGCGTCCCGCATATAGATCATGGCGCTCGATGGTCACGGTTTCGTCCGGCTTGAGGCCGTGCCCTTCCAGTCGCTGGCCTTCGGCGGTTTGATAATCCAGCTCACTCACATCGAGTAAACCGCCATCCGGCAGCACGTGACGTGTGCGAACTGCGAGTACGCAACCACACGTTTCCGTGCCAATGATGGTGGCGCGTCTTGAACTCCTCAGCGCCTCGATGAAAATCTCCGCCGCGCTCGCCGTACGTTCGCTCGTTAAAACGATAATCGGAAGACTTGTTTGCGCCAGAGTGTCGGTCGATAGCATGGATTTGGCGTGCGTGTAAATCGTGAAGCTGCTTCCGGCGCGGTCGGTAAACTGGCCGAGGTTGGCTCCGAACCCCAGAAAGCTTGAAGCAACGTCGCTCATCGCTTCCGCGTCACCACCGCCATTGGTGCGCAGGTCAAGTATCAATCCCCGTGCACCGGCCAACTGCTGTCGCAGGCTTCTTGCGAAAGCAATGGCGATGGGCTTTGTAAAGGCTTCTATTTCGACAACGGGGTATGCGCCTCGTTCCCGAAAAACTCGCATTGAAAGTTCGCGCTCTTGCCAGTAACGAGCAAACCTGCCGGACTTTGGTTTCCCGTCTTTTCCTTTCCAGGTTATTTCAACAGATGAGTCGGCGGGGCCATCCAACAACTTTGCAAAGACTCGGAAACGCACCGAACCGCTGGCTGGTTCAGAAATGTTTGCCAGTCGGCCCCTGATTAGAGACAGCGCTGCTTCACCATCAACGGTTTCTATCACGTCCCCAGCGCGCATACCGGCCCGTTGTGGCGCTGAGCCGCGATCTACGCGGGTGACGGTCGGGCTTCCGTTGACTTCAGCTATGGTGAAACCGACAGTGACATAACGCGGACGCCACCAATCGAATTTTTCATCGGGCGCAAAGACACGCGTGTGAGGGTCGTTCAAGGAAGCAATCATGCGCCGCAGTACTGCATAGAGTTGCTCGCTTGAGGCGGCGTTCGCAGCGAGATCCCGGAAGATTGTTCTTTGCGCGTCCCAGTCAAGGCCATGAAAACTTTGATCGTAGTACCGCTCATTTATCCTGGCCCAGGCATCATCGAACACAGCCAGCCTTCCTTCACGTGTAACCGTGGAAACGGGGGCAGAATCAAGGTGCGCGGCGTGAGTTGTCGGAGGAAAAGGGCAAGGCGTAAAGGGGAATGGGTAAAACGAGAGCGCGCTCAGGAAAGCGATTACCCGAATAACGCATTTCTTCCTTTTCCCTTTACTCATCTCAGTTTGCCTTTCATCGGTTCATCTCTTTACCTTTAACCTTACCCATTTCCCTTTTTCGCCGTTCACTACCTGGGCGGCTTGCGAAAGTTGTAACGCAACAACACTCGAATCGGCTGCGCCACTCCATTGCGCATTGCTGGGAAAAAATGCAAATGGTGAACAGTCTCAATTGTTGCCTCATCAAGTCCAAAGCCGGCCCAGCGCGCAACCTCAACCCGAGTCACTTCACCACTGGCGTCAAGATCCACCAACACATCAACCGTCGCCTCTGCCTCGGCGCGCGCGGCTTCCTCAGGATACGCCGGCATTAATCGTCGGTAAGGACGAGGCAAACGCAGGCCTTCGGCTGCAGCTATCTTATCGTCATCCGGAGCTGCTTCGATGATCGCAACCTGCTGACCTGTCGGCTTTAGTTCACGCTCCCCTCGTTCATCTACGAACGCGCGTTGCGTATCCCGGCCCAGGTGCTGACGTATTGCAGGGCCGGACAGCTCGGAGAGCAATGACTGTTCTGCGGCCGCCGGTGTGTCTCGCTGGAACGCAGGGCGCTCCCAACGAATAAGCCTGCCCGTTCGCGCGCTTACTAAAAAAATAGAGGCATACGCTTCAAAATAAACGGCGCCAGTCGAAGGCGAGCGTCTTAGAGTCTGCGCATCTCCGGTGATAAAAAAGTCACAGCCGATAGCTGCGCCGAGGTCGCGAGATTCACTCAACGACAGATTGATCGAGCCGCCGTATCCGACTCCCCGCGCCGCAGCTCGTGTTGCATCACGATCCAAAACAGTCAAGTCGCGACCCAGATTAGCGGCCACAGCATCGGCCGCCACTCGACCTGCTGAAGAATCGCCGAAATCCAGGACTGCCACAGTCAGCTTCCGATCGCCGGGACTCGAAATCTCCTGGAGCCCGGCCCCGCTCTCGTAACGCGCGAGAGTCATAACCGGAATGACCAGCAACAAGGCAACGCCGGTCAGAAAATACCTGGCCCGATGACAATCTCGGCGCCGCAAGCATGACAGTAAGAGTGCTCTCAGTTGGAGATACTGCATCATTTGGCAGGCATTCTTCGCCGTCTATCTAACAATCAATGCGACAGACGAGGATGTCTGCCCCGCAAACCGGAAAGTTTTTTTATTTTAAGAAAGATCTTCCACGCCGACAAAGGTTCTGCGCAGAACTAGGATCTCTTCCACAAATGCTGAGACGGCACACGCAAGGCGTGATTGAATTTACTTGAAGCATTTTCCCAGGCGATGACGGCCGTCAATTCTACCAGGGCATCGTCGTTATAAAATGCCTGCAGTCGTGCAAAGAGTTCATCACTGACGTCGCGATCTGTAATGGTAATAGCATCGGCATACGCTAGCGCCAGGCGCTCACGCTCGTCGTAGAGATCGCTCGTCGGATAGTCAGAGAGCGCATCGATCTTATCGGTTGAGACGCCGAACTGGCTGCTCACGGCAGCATTGATGTCTTGTCAAAACTCGCATCCGTTTAAGAAGGCTACGCGGCGATTGATCAACGCCCGCAGTGCTGAATCTATTAACCCGGATGCTTCGATGCCTGTCCACATAGCCCGCGCACCCCTGAAAATTGAGGGACGTCGCGCATATACGAGGTGATTAAGTAAAGGATTACCCCATTCTTTCGCCTGAGCGTTAAGAACATTTTTGGTGTAATTATCGGCAAGTTCCAAAGACACGTCTGCTACTCTGGCCATCACAGCAATCTCCAAAACATTTAAATCAGCCGGTAACTCGGGCTGAACTTTCTGCCGGGGTTGAGTCGTGATAGAGCTTGTAGACCTCTGCTTTTATTTCCGCCGGGAAACAAACTCGGTGCAACTCATAGCCGCGCTGCAACCCCCTGACTACCTCGCTAACCTCCGTAATCTCGCGTATGGCTGGCCTTGCGTAACCATCCTCTACGTAAATCCGGCTTTTCGGTTCGGCGCCTTCGGCTGTGTAATAGTTGTAGTAAGGCACATCGGTGGCCCGATCTTCGATAAAGTAGTACTCGGGATCATAGCCGGCCTCAACCACGCACTCTCGCGCCCTCGACAAAAACTGCGGGCGTTCGGCCTCGGGCATATCGAGATCGATCGCCTTGAAAAGTTTTCGCGCGGTGAAGCGTTTGCTCAGGTCGGCAAGGATAGGATCAGACGAACGTTGCCACTGCTTTACGTGAAACAGGACGTCAGAGTCATCAACCTCGAGATATTCGGTAATCGTCAGGCCATCTCTCCGTAACACCTTTTCGAATGCAGTGCCAGGCGAGTGCCAGATAGGCGCTCCGGATTTCAGCAGGTTCAAAGCGCGCCGCAGGATTGCTCGCAGTACCGCCTCGGCCGAGCGCAGGGTGCGATGAAAATAGACCTGGCGAAACATGTAGTAACGTGCCTGCAGGTATTCCTCGACTGCGTATAGACCACGCGCGGCCACGTAAATTCGATCGTGCTCTTCATCGATAGCCAACGCGTTGATGATCCATTCCAAATCGTAGATTCCATACTTGGCGCCGGTCATCAACGAGTCGCGCAGCAGGTAGTCCATACGATCAACATCGAGTTGTGACGAAACCAGTTGGGCCAGAGCCGCTGGTTGGAATCGGCCCTCAACAATTGCTGCCACCTTGCGTGGCAAGTCTGCCGAATATGAGCGAAGCAACTGGCCGATTTCGGTTGCTTCACTGAGCACTACTTCCACGGTCCACTTCTCATGATGGAGCCCAAGCACTTTTTCCATGACGTGCGAAAAGGAGCCGTGGCCCACGTCGTGAAGCAATGCCGCTGCACGTGCAGCGGTGTGGTCCTGTTCACTGATTTCATGTTTCTCGCTGAGGCGATCGAGCACTCTACTCATGAGGTGGAAGGCCCCCAGGGAGTGTGTGAAACGAGAGTGCTCCGCGCCCTGGTAAGTGTAAAGGCCGAGCCCGAGTTGTTTGATGCGCCGCAGGCGTTGAAACTCAACCGTGTCAATCAGGCGCATCATCAACTCACCCTCGCTATTGTCGGTGCGAAGGCGAATGATGTTGTGAACTGGATCGCGATAGATTCGTTCAGACATTTCGGCGGTTTGTTAATACCCGCAAACTAGTTGAAAGGCAATCGACGAACGAGCGACGACTTCCAGTCGCTCTGAAAACCAAGGCAGCAGAAGCGTTCAAAGCCACTGTTCGCTGCGTACCCTTAGCAAGATTCCCTACTACTTTGGATGTAGGTCGTAACCCGCTTTCTTCTTGGCCTTTCTGCGTCAGTAACCGGCCGCGAGATGACCGCTGACCCAAGTAAGGGATCCTTTCTCGCTCGCTTTTTTTGGCGGCCCGGGTCAGAAAACATCCGTAAATCCGTAGGCCATTGCGGCATTGTCAGCGCCGGTTGTGATTTATGGATTGTTCCCAATATTTTGGATTTTTTGGGTGTGTGCGGCCGTGATTTAGCCCAGCTAAGTGTCTGATTATCCAGACCATAGAGGAGTGAACCGTTGCGGGCATAAGAATTGCGAAACTGGCTGCCAAGAGATTTTTTACGCAGTTAGTCTCGGAATTTTTTAAGTGCCGCAAAGCTTAAAGAAGATAAAAGAACAAAGGGAATCTCCCCTGGCGGCACACTTTCAGCATCAAGAAAGGACAGGAAACAATGAAGAATGTTTTAAGGTTGTTTATGGTCCTGTGCATCGCTTTAGCCGGTACGGCGGCCTTTGCGCAGGATACCTTAACCACCGGGTCGATCTCGGGTGACGTAGTCGACTCGAATGGTGGTGTAGTCCCGGGCGCCACGGTGAAACTGACAACGCCGACGGGCGAGCGCACGGCTACTACCAACGACGCGGGACGGTTTGAGTTTGCTAATCTCGTTCCGGGCTCGATATATAAAGTAAGAATTGAGAAAGCGGGTTTCAAATCTGCTGAAGTAACGGATGTAATCGTATTAGTCGGTAAAACTACGAGCACTAACGTTACCTTGCAGGCTGGAAACATCTCGGAAGTTGTTACAGTCACCGGCGGGGGTGAGGGAATCGATCAAGGGAGCACGGCAACGAGCTCAAACTTGAACGACCAGCTTTTTTCGAATATCCCAGTTCAGCGAGGCGTCTCGGGCCTGTTTTATCTGGCGCCGGGCACAACGGACAGTCTCGGTGGCGGTCGTGACAATCCGTCAATCTCGGGCGGTTCCGCTCTCGACAACTTGTACGTCGCTGACGGTGTAAACATCACCGACTCGGCCTTCGGCGGCATCGGTACGTTCTCGCGCTCCTATGGCGCGCTCGGAACAGGTATCAACACCGCCTTCATCAAAGAAGTTCAGGTTAAGACCGCCGGTTTCGAACCACAGTATGGTCAGTCGCAAGGCGGCATCGTTAACATCATTACGCAATCCGGCAGCAACGAATACCATGGTGCCGTTTATGGGTTTGCAACTCCAAAGGCGTTTGAGGCGACGAGAAAACAGGCGGACGATGCTCCCCGTCGAAACACAGCTGGCAAGCTTTTACACCAGGAAGCGTACGACTTTGGTGCCGACTTGGGCGGTTATGTGCCAGGAGCGCGCAACAACCTGTTCTTCTTCGGATCCTTCAACCCGAGCGTCAGACGGGACCTTGCGCGTGGGGCGGAAGCAAACGCGCTGAGCACTACTGACTCTGGCTTGAGGATTATCCGGGGTCCTGAATTTGCCCTTCGTACACGCACCTACAACTACGCAGCCAAAGCCGAGTGGTTAATCAATCCAAATCATCAGATTACCTTCTCAATCTTTGGCGATCCTTCGAAGACAAATAAGTCTTCGTTCAGGACCTTGGCCATTGACAATACAACGGCAGACAGCGTCCTCGACTACGGAACTCGCAATATGTCGTTCAGATACAACGGCACGTTGTCTCCAACTCTAACGTTGAATGCGTCGCTTGGTTTTGGCAAGTCGCGCTTCAATGAAACCGGGTTTGACAACTTCAACCAGATAGCCGACAGACGCGGCTCAGACCAACTTACCATTGAAGCTGTAACTGGCCAGCTTCCGGCACGAGGAAACTTTACCGCCATCGGCTTGGGCTTCGTTGAGCCGACAGAGAGCAAGAGCAAACGTGCTGACTTTAATCTCTCCAAGACCCACTCGATGTGGGGCCAGCATACACTCGGGCTTGGCTATACCTTCCAGCGTGGCACTTACGATGGCACGCGCGACCGCAGC
>DATGYM010000441.1:0-20408 GCA_035297925.1 Pyrinomonadaceae bacterium
CTGGCTCAGGGCAATCTTGCCTTACTGAAAAGACGATTCAACGTTGAGGACTACACAGGGAAAGAGTGAAAGAGAGTGAAAAGTGAAGAGTGAAAGTGAAAAGTGAAAAGTGAAGAGTGAAGAGTGAAAAGTGAAGAGTGAAAAGTGAAGAGCATGGTTTAGTTAATGACCCGCGGGAAGCACAACCCACCCAAGATCTCTAACTACTTTTCACCCCTCACTCTTCACCCTTCACCTGCTCTCTTCACTCTTCACTCTTCACTTTTCACTCTTCACTTTTCACTCTCTTTCACTCTTTCCCTGTGTAGTCCTCAACGTTGAATCGTCTTTTCAGTAAGGCAAGATTGCCCTGAGCCAGATCAAAATTTGTTCCTGCTATCACCCGTTTGCCTTCTTCACTTGTAACCCAGTCAACCACCTGCGGCGCATTTGTCCTCAAGTAGGCAGCGTCGTTTTTATCCAGCGGTTTGCCGTCCTTACGAGAAAAAACCCAAACATAGGTGTACTGACCTTTGCGCACGTACTCCAGGTCTGCTTCAAATCCCGTTTTTGGCGATGGCCCGGGAGACGCTTGTGTATCAGGAACGACAGGCGACTCCGTATTTGTACTGGTGCGATTACACGAAGCGAACAAAGCTGCGACCAGCAACGTCGCGATAATAACGAGATTCGATTTAATCAACTTGTATGGCATGGCGTCTCAGATATTAATCGAAAAAATGATGGTTAGGAATTCTCGGCGCGGCGAAATTCCAGGCCTGATGAAGTTGGAAAAGCAATCAGAGTTATCACGGTGAGCCGTAGTGACAGTCATGTCACTACATCCGCCCCAGCAATCAGCTACGGTCGGCTTTCCGGTGCCGGCTGATCGCCCTCAGTGCCCGTCGTCTCCGACTCTTCAGGTTCCGGTTCCAGTTTCTGATCCCGAATGTGGAGTATCGTGCATGTATCATCTTCGTAGACTATTTCGAACCAACCACTCGCCTCCGCATTGTCAAAAAAGTCATCGTGCGAGTTGTCTGTAAAGACATAGCGCGCTCCGAAACGGTCGCGAATTAAAGGGCCCGGATCCTGCTCTTTGCCCAGGGTGATGTGATCGTAAAGGCCCGACAGCGCTGGGTCCCGGTCATAGAGATACGTGGGATCAAGACCGGAAACGTATGAGTGATTCGGATCGTAATAAAACAGGCGAGGAAAATCGTCCCAGTCGGTGTTAAAAATCATTTGCCCCGGCGCCAGATTAGCGCGCATCCACTCGGCCCCGCTGCGGTAATACTCGTGCGGCTCACTTGCCGCAATGTCTTTGACGGTGGCGCGCAGATTGAGAAACAAAACTACGCCCAGGCAGACCGCCACTACCGCAAATGCGATAGTTCGCCAGAGCGCGTGCAGCTCGGCGTCATCGTCAGCCTTGGTTGTGTGTGGCCGATCAAGAAACGGTTGGAGTTCGTCAAGTATGTCGTTTGAGAGACGTGTTAACGTCGAGCGCGTGCCTTGCAACCATGGCTGTAAGGCGAAAGCAGAAAAGATCACGGCGAACGGCGGCCAATACTCAGCAATTCTTCGCCAGCGTGCAGTCATTATCATTAAGGCGGTAGCGAACACCAGAAGGAACAGAGGATGGTGTGCGCGCTTGCGATCTGCTGGATCGAAAGCCAGATAACCGACGATCATTGCCGCGCAGGCGACCACTGAGTTTCCCAAAAATTCCCACGAATCGTAGGGATACCATTCCTTGCCGACACTAGTGGAAAAGTCAGAGGCGGTAACTTTGACCTTCAAGTGCTCATAGAGAAGGTGCAGGTTGGTGGGGAAATAGGGGTTGATAATCAAACCGGCGGTGGTTCCCAACAAAACCCAGACTATTGGTTGCCAATCAAAACGACGCTCCGTCCAGCCGATAACAGCAGTCCAAATGAACGCTGCCACCACCAGCAACACAAACATGTCGTAAGTGAGAGCAAATATGAAACTCAGCGGCAGCAGCGGCCAGTACTTTTTCGAGAACAGCAGGTGAATTCCAATGACGAGATAAATGATGGCAAACGGCGGCGCCTTGGCCATGTTTAGCCGGTAGAGGAACGGAGCTGAACAGGCAAGCAAAGCGAGCAGCCAGATGAGCGAGTAACGAATCCGGTAACGCACCAGCAACCAGTAGCAGGAGAAGACGGCTACGCCGGCAAAAATAGCGGAAGCAATCTTCGCGCCCAGCCTCAGATCACCGAACCAGGTAAACGGCATCTGAAAAAAATGAAAGAGCAGGTGATGATCCACGTAGTGGTTGGGATCAAGTGTCGTCAGCGGCAGCCAGGTAAACCTCGGGGGAAAACTATGATTGCGGAGCGATTCCCAGAGCATGCGGCTCCATCTGACGTGATAGTAACCGTCGAAATCTCCACAACAAATCGCCGAAGTTGAGAATTGAAGTTGCCAGAATATCAGGCCAATCGCGATCGCGGCGGCTGTGAATTGCGCCACTCGCAAAGCAGATTCAGTTTGCAAAGCTTCCGGGAGATGGAGGGAGGTTTTCATCTATCGGCAAACTGCTTGCTGATGCATGCAGCTCAATCTCACAGTTGCTCGATAAGTTCGAGAAAGGCGCGCGGATCGATCGGCTTGGTCACATGCTCGTTAAAGCCGGCCGTCAGCGAGCGAGTGCGATCATCGAACATTGAATAGCCGGTAACCGCAACCAACGGCACCGTGTCATAGCCCGGCAGCAAACGAAGTGTCTTAGCCAGTTCGTATCCATTCATCTCGGGCATGCCGATGTCGGAAATGACGACGTCGAAGTGGTGCTCGCGCGCCAGAGCGATTGCGTCCTGCGCCGATGAAGCAGTCGAAACCTCATAGCCGGCGTGCGTCATTAACACGGACAACATTTCCGTGACGTCGGAAACATCGTCAACGACCAAAGCCCAGCGTCGATTTTCTGATTCGCCACTAGCCGGATGTTTACCTGGAGTTTCTCTCGAGGACCCCGGTCCCGGAGAAGGTTGAAATTGAGTCGAAAGTTGTAAGAGGGCGCATAAATCACTCGATGCAGTCGGAACAAAGTTTAGCTCAGTCATCGGCACCCTCCGCAGTTGATCGATTGAATCTGTCAGACATCAAGCTCAGGGGGGAATTTAATTTAGCCGAAAGAACCCGTCCTGTCCAGGAGTTCCTATTACGGCTGCTGATGCAGTTCGAGTTCAAGCTTTAGCTTGCATGTCAATGTGCTCGCGAAATCAGCAACCTGAAGGTTGAACTCTGAACCGCAGCCTCAATTGCATCACTACGCTCTTACCGGTGTACTGTCATCAACAGATTCAGCGCCGAGAGCAGTAGCGACCGGCTTGCGATCGGGTTAATCGGGATGCAGCAGCGATTCAACCGCGGCGAAAAGCTCAGTCGGCTCGATAGGTTTCGATAAGTGCAAATTGAAACCGGCGGCAATCGCGGCCTCCGCGTCCCTGGGCGAAGCATATCCCGTCAGGGCGATCGCTGGAAATTTTTCCAGTTGTTTTTCCTTACGTAGAGCTTTGATTAACTCGAACCCGTCCATCCCGGGCATTGCAATGTCGGAAATTAGCAGATCAAATCGTTCGTGGCCGGCGAGGTTGAGCGCTTCGGTAGCTGAAGTGCAGGGAACGGTTTCATAACCTCGACTGCGAAATTGCTCGCACAACATTTCAAGCGTGTCAGATTGATCTTCCACTATCAGAAGACGGGTGCACCCTAGTTTCTTTCCAGAGTCCTGCAATTGTTTAGCGCCGGCGTTTTCGATTCCTGCGAGGGCAGCGTGCGGAAAGTGCATAACAAACGTGCTTCCTTTGCCTTTGCCTCCGCTGTTAGCTTCAATTGTTCCGCCGTGCGCAGAAACGAAGCTCTTAACTAAAGCGAGACCGAGGCCCAGACCTCCATAGGCGCGCGTGCGCGACGCGTCGGCCTGCCGAAACCGCTCAAAAACGTGTGGCAAAAACTCTGGCGGTATGCCCTGGCCCTGGTCAGAGATAGTAACTGCAACTTGAGACTCGCTGGCCTCGCACTGAATCCGTGTTTCACTTCCGGGAGGAGAAAATTTTACTGCGTTATGCAGGACGTTACAGAAACATTGGTTCAACCGGGCGCGGTCGCCCTTTACCATGAAAGCATCTTCTCCTGCCGGTTCAATCTCAAGCACTAAACGAACTAGTGTCTCGCTCGCATAGGAGCGCATGGTTTCCACCGCTTCCGCTAAAACCTTTTCCAGTGATATGTAGGATTCGTTGAGGCGTATCTTGCCGCTCAAGATTGCCGACATATCCAAAAGATCGTTGATCAAATACTTAAGGCCGTGAGCATTGCGACTGACTATCGATAAACCCTTTTCGAAGTCGCCCTCCGACACGATGCCGCTCTGCATCATGTGAGTCCAGCCGATGATGGGAGTTAATGGCGTTCGCAGTTCGTGAGAAAGAATCGTGAGAAACTCGTCCTTGGCGCGATTCGCTGCTTCAGCTTCAGCACGAGCAGTTTTTTCCACCTGGTACAGGCGTTGGTTCTCGATCGCCAGCGCGATGCGGTCCGCTGCCAATTGCAGTAGGCGCACTTTTTCGTCATTGAACTTTGTAATTTCAAATTTGCCGACATGAAGGACACCTGTCGGTCGGCCTTCAACAAGCAGGGGCACGCCCAACAACGACTTGATGCCTTTTTCGCGCAGCAGGACATTAAACACGTCGGCACGATCAATGTCCTCAATAATCAGAGGCTGGCCCTGGGCGACTATACTGCCCGCAAAGCCTCTGCCCACGGGAATGCGCACGCCATACTCAACCTCTTCTTCCAGCCCCTGCGCGGCCCAGGCAACCAGCTCGTCCCCTTCACTGCGCAACAACAGAATCGCCACGGTATCGACCGCTAACACATCGCGGATCCGCTTGAGCGACTCGGCCAGCAACTCGTCAATGGACAATCTCGACAGCGCCGAATCGGTAATCTTTTGCAAGGCGGCCAGCAATTGTTCATCCTGTTTTCTTCTGGTGACATCGCGCGCGATGCCGGTAAAAAAGCGCCGGCCACCTTTTTTAAACTCGCCGAACGACAGCTCCAACGAAAGTTCATTGCCACTCTTGTGTCTTCCGGGCAGCTCTACGGCTTCCCACGATATGTGTCGCTCGCCGGTGGCGACGTAACTTTTCAACCCTTCCCGATGAAGATGGCGGAGATACTCAGGCATCAACATTGTCAGATCGCCGCCGAGCATTTCCTGCTCCGTATAACCAAAGATCCTCGCGGCCGCGCGATTAACAAAAAGAATCTTGCTGTCTTCGTTGATAGTGATGATCGCGTCGGAAGCCGTGTCGGCGACGATTCGCGAGCTTTCGAGAGCATCCAATGGTGTGATGTGCGAAGCTTCGGCCGCTTTAGTCAGCGAATTGTCTCGTACCATTTGCACTACCCCTTGAACAACTCGCTGCAGGCTTGCAAAGAGAAATGATATTGGCAGAGTTTGCGGGCCAACGAGCGTAAGCTAAACTTTCACGCTTTCGAAGTCAAACTTCTTTCAAATCTTGTGTTACGTTTGGCCAATGTATCCAGCAGGCAATCTTTTCATTCCGGCAGAACACGGCCGTCTTGAGGGCATTATCAAGGAGCCGCGCAGCGCGCCCAAAGGTGTTGCCCTGGTGCTGCATCCACATCCGCTCGGGGGTGGAACAATGCATAACAAGGTTGTGTTTCGCGCCGCCAGCGCTCTGAACGATGCGGGGCTGGTGACGTTGCGAATAAATTTTCGCGGCGTAGGACAAAGCACCGGAGAACACGACGAGGGACGCGGTGAAGTCGAAGATGTGCGCGCGGGACTGGACTATCTGCAGGCGACCTTTCCGCAACAACGGATTACGGTTTGCGGCTTCTCGTTTGGCGCGCGGGTCGGCATGGAAGTTGGAATGTCGGATGCGCGCGTTGTAGATCTAATCAGCGTTGGAACGCCTGTGGACAAATACGACTTTAGTTTTCTGGCGGCCTGCCGCAAGCCGATCCTGTTTGTTCACGGTGATCGTGATGAATTCGGCAGTGTGGCTCATCTCCATGAATTGCTGGACCTGATCAGGCAACACAATCGAGAGGTGGAATTGCAGGTGATCAAAGATTCAGATCATTTTTTTGAAGGCCACCTGGACGAATTGAAAGTGGCAATAACTGACTGGACAACGCGGCGCTTAAAGAATTAGGTTCAATGGACATGGTTAGCTGCAGGTTGTTTATTCTTGCTCTGTTTGTGATCTTTG
This sequence comes from Pyrinomonadaceae bacterium, assembly GCA_035297925.1. Classification (GTDB taxonomy): domain Bacteria; phylum Acidobacteriota; class Blastocatellia; order Pyrinomonadales; family Pyrinomonadaceae; genus PSRF01. The sequence continues at coordinate 6,258 of DATGYM010000441.1, forward strand.
CGCCCACCGGCGCCTTAGCTCAAAAGATTACGAAGGAAACAATTGTCTCCGAAGGCAAAAAGCGGACTTACTATATCTACGTTCCGAAAAACGTGCAGCCGTCGTCGCCGGTCCCACTGGTTGTTTTGTTGCACGGCTCAAATCATGTTGGCCTTTCGCTGGCAGAAAAGTGGGACAAGCTGGCAGAAAAAGAGGGAATCATTGTTGTCGCTCCTGATTCAATTGATTCCTCACGTTGGTCCGTGCCAAACGACGGGCCGGGATTTATTCATGAGCTGGTGGAATCGACAAAGACCAAATATCCCATCAATGCAAAGAGGGTCTACCTCTTTGGCCATTCTGGCGGAGCGGTCTTTGCTCTACTCATGTCTCTTTACGAGTCGGAATACTTTGCGGCCACCGCGATACATGCGGGCGCTCTTTACGCTGAGGCAGAGTTCTTAATCGACCTCGCCAAAAGAAAAACGCCTATGCAGATTCAGGTAGGTACTTCTGATGAGTATTTTCCTCTTAAGGTAGTAAGGGCCACTCGTGACCGCCTGTACAATAGCGGCTTCGACACGCAACTGATAGAGATTCAAGGTCATAATCATTGGTACTATGATTTGGCGCCGCAGATTAATCAGACGGCGTGGGACTTTCTCAAAACGAAAGAGCTTGCGGGCGAGCCGCGATTCGAGGAATACAAATTCAGGGCGGAAGGTCGCACCTCCAAAGAAGCTACTGCGCAATACAATCGCGGGCTGGAACGCTCGCAAGCAGGCGATGTGGCCGGCGCGATTGCAGCTTATACCCGCGCCATCGAACTTGATCGGAAATATGCCGATGCCTATAACAATCGCGGCGTCGCTTACCTGATTCAGAAAGACTTTTCCGCTGCCCTGCTCGACTTTACCCGCAGCATCGAGCTCGAGCCTTCGGATGCGGCCTACAACAACAGGGGCAACATTCTCTTTTCACAACAGAAGACTGAAGAGGCAATCGCGGATTTTACCGCCGGCATAAAGCTCAGGCCCTCGGCTGAAGGCTATACCAACCGCGGTATCGCCTACCAACAGACCAATCGAAACTCCCTGGCGCTGGCCGACTATGATCGCGCCATCGATGTGAACCCTAAATTTGGCCGCGCTTACTTGTTGCGCGGCGTGCTTCGCCTGAAGCTCGGGGACGAGAAGACAGGTCAGCAAGACCTGGAAAAAGGTTTTCAAATGGATTCCAGTTTGCACGCCGAATTCGACCCACTGATTAAACAAGCGCGACCGAGTCAGTGAGGAAAACAAATCACGGGTGAGCCTTCGGCAACTCCGCAACGCTTTCGCATGCGATGATCGAAATGAACTGCGACGGTAGGTTGCTCATTCCCGCTTTGGATGACCACCGAACCCCTGCGAGTGGCCCCGACATTGATTGACCGGCGTCAAACCCAAATATAAAATCCACGCCGCTCTGCGAAGCCCAGACGATCGCTCAGACATGGCGAAGGAGTGTTCAGTGAAAGCAAACACCAACGGTGCGGCATTGATAGGGGTCACACTTGCCATTCTGGTGGCGATAAGCGGCTGTCAGACCAAAAAGGAAACCTCAGGCGGCAAAGTCAACGCTGCGGTAAGTAACCCCGCTCCCCAGACGTCCACTAATAGCAAGCAATCTGAACCCGCCAAAACGGAACCGAGTGCTCCCTCGACCGCCGGTTCGTTGGCTACGCCGACTGAAGCCTATAAGGCGGGCTACAATGCACGACAAAAGAAGGATCTACCGGCTTTGAAGCGAGTGCTGTCGAGCGATGCTCGGGAATTTTTGACTGAGATCGGTAAAGACGAGCACAAAACTCTTGATGATCAATTAAGAGAGTTGGCAGAAAGACCGCAAGCCGCGACGGCAGAAACACGTAATGAGAAGATAAACGGCAACCGGGCCTCGCTTGAGTACCTCAATGAGAAGGGCAAGTGGGTTTCAATGGAGTTTGTAAAGGAAGGCAACGACTGGAAAATAGACCTGCCCAAGAGTCCCTAAAAACGCGCGCCCGGCAACTCTGAAAATAGTTGTCCCAAACACGCCAAGCCTGGACAAGGAACTCAATGAATACTTATCGCGATCCCGCCATAAGAATTACTCTACTACCGCGTGATACGAATTCTGCCGGCACAATCTTTGGCGGCGTCATACTCAGTTACATCGACATGGCCGGCGCCATTGAAGCGCAGCGGCGAACCGGCATGGACCGCTTCGTCACTGTCGCAATGCGTGAAGTCATTTTTCACAAGCCGGTTTTCGTTGGTGACCTGGTCAGCTTTTACGCTGAGACGTTAAAGATAGGAAACACTTCAATAACGATCCGTGTGATCGTCGAGACGGAAAGAGTTGTTTCACAGTCAGAGGTTGTGCGCGTAACCGAGGCGGAAGTTGTTTATGTGGCTGTGGACGAGAACCGGCAGAAAACGGTGATCACTGGTCACTGACCACTGCTTCCCTAATTCAGCAGCGCTTGCATGCGATGAAGTCCGGCGGCAGCCTCGGTGAAGCCGGGCTGCTGTTCTAATGCCTTGCCATAGTGTCTGGCGGCCTCGAGATACTTCTTTCGTGTTTCGTAAGTGCGCCCCAGGTTGAAATGTGGGAACGCATACGATTCGTAGCGAGGCGCGTAAAGCGCGCGCTTGAACCAGCGCACGCTGCTATAAGCGTCGCCCTTGGCTAAGAGATAACTGCCGATATCGTTGTAAGGATTGCCCAGTGTCTCATCGACACGGATCGCTTCCAGACACTCTTCAATAGCCTCGTCGTAGCGGTTCTGGAAACTATAAACCCAACCGAGAAAAGTATGAGCTTCGGCCGTTGGATAGGTTTCGATCGACCGCTTGTAAAGCTCTATCGCCTCGTCAAAGTTTTCTGCCATTTGTGCCTGATAAGCCTCATGAAAGAGCTGCCGTGCCTCATATTTTGCGGCCGGAGAAGCGTCGTCCTCGTAAACGTCTTTATTCATAGTTCTTAATTGCAGTCGGTCCTGGGTTTTTGATTTTGGTCGAGACGTTTGATGCGGCCATCGGTTTTTGGGGCGATAACTTTTTTCGCGATTATCGCGGCGCGTAAAATATCCGAATCAAACTGTGCTCGCTCCCGCGGAATCAGCACACGCGCCGCTTTCAACATCTCATAGCCGTCACCGCCATCGAGCGCCACGTAGTCGCTGGTCGCCAGCGTGTAAATTTTCTTTGCGTCCAGGGGGTTGCCGTTGATGCTTAGGTCGACGATGCGTGAGCCAGCCGGCCGGCGACCGTCAAAAGTGAACCTTACACCGGAAACCTGGGGGAATCGGCCAGGCTCTGCGTCCTCGGAGCTGCGCGCCACGCCATGCTCCAGTCCGGCGCGTAAAGTTGCTCCGCTCAATTCCACTTTTACCACCCGGTTCTTGAATGGCAGGATCGAAAGCACGTCTCGCTTTGTTAACGCTCCGGGGCGGATTATCTCATCGGCGCGTATGGAGCCACCATTCATTAAACCGACATCAGCTCTCGTCGCCGCGCGAAAAGAGTCTGCAATAAAGTCGCCGACGTTGGTTTCCTGAGTTCGGCCTACGGCGCTTCTGGCGTCAAGTTCAACGCTCGTGCGGCCGATGAGCTGAGAAAGCTCTTTTATCAGTGCCCCATATTTCCGATTGATGGCGGCGAACTGTTTGTCATCGGGCGTTTTGTCCGTGACCGGAATCACTTTCCAATCGATGCTCTCAACGGCGCCGCTGGTTTTTGAGATGTTTAAGTCGATCTGTCCCAGTTCGCGCGCATCGGCGGTCATCTTAAAAATCGGAGCGCCCCCGGAGGCAGATTCCAGCAGCGTGTGTTCGTGACCACCAATGATGACGTCCACACCGGAACAGCGCGCAACTTCCTTGTCCTCGCTCATTGACAAGTGTGTCAAGGCAACGACCGTCTTGATGCCGCGAGCATGAATTTCGGCAACCATCTTGCGCGCCGTTTCACAGGGATTGAGAAACTCTACATCGGCGCCCGGCCGTGACGTAATTTTCGTTTCCTCCAGCGTGAGCCCAAAAATCCCTACCTTTACGCCATCAAACTCGCGCACCACATACGCGGCGGCGTCACCGAATGGCTTGCCGGTTTTTGTGTCGATCACGTTTGCCGCAATCCATTTGAATTTGGATTCCTTCATGCGCTGGCGCAGCACGTCAGGTCCGAAGTCGAACTCATGATTGCCAAAGGTCGAATAGTCAAGGCCAAGTGTATTCCAGGCGTCAATCATCTGCGCGCCTTTATATGTGATCGATTCGACTGAAGGTGAGATGGTGTCGCCAGAGAGGAGAAAAATAGTGTGGGGCGACTCTTTCTCGATCTCTTTCTTAAGGGTCAGAACTCGAGCCAGGCCGCCCCGCGTCCCTTGATCTACCGGAGCGAATTGATAGACATCATTTACCTGCAATAGCGTGACGCGAACCGTGCAATCGGGCTTTTGCTGCGCATTGGGCGATGCGATAAAAGCAAAAACTATGATAATCGTCAGCGCAATCCGGCGCGGCGCCCAGCTGGTCATTCGCATTTTTGTCCCCAATTCATTTTCAATTAAGAGCGCGACCCCAGGGCCGCACGTTTGGTTCCTGACGTGTTGGTACAGCGGCGCGAAATCTGTGGGTATGCTGAGGTCAAGACGCTGAATTATACTCGGCCCGTTAACGCGAAGCGAAAGCGCTAGGATTACACAGTTTTACGATAGCTGAATCGTATGCCAGGCGACGAAACAATTTTTTTAACCGGCTTCCCCGGATTTATCGCTTCTCAATTGTTGCGGCGACTCGCCGCGAGCGATAGGCGTTTTCTGTTGCTGGTGCAACCCTCCTTTGCCGCGCAAGCTGAAAAGGAACTGCAGAGAGTCGTGCAGCAGGCCGGTAGATCCGCGGCTGATTTTGTCGTCCTGCCCGGGGATATTACAGAACCAAATCTGGGATTGTCAGTAGGATATTTGGAGCGGGCTCGCACCGAGACGATGATTATTTTTCACCTTGCGGCAATCTATGATCTGGCTGTAGCGCGTGAGCTCGCATTTCAGGTCAACGTTGAGGGCACGCGAAATATGAATGCGTTTGCGCGCTCGGTGTCACGGTTGCGCCAATACCATTATGTGTCTACGTGCTACGTAGCAGGCAAACGCACCGGCCGGATACTTGAGAATGAGCTCCAACATCAGGCGGGCTTTCGAAATTTCTATGAAGAGACAAAGTATGTGGCAGAGCTGGAAGTGGAAAACCTTAAAACTGAGCTGCCAGTCACGATTCATCGTCCCGCAGTGGTTTGCGGTGATTCCCATTCAGGTGAAACCGCAAAATATGATGGCATTTATTATTTGATCCGCTACCTGCTCAAGTGGCCCGCGGTCTTGTCGACTTTTAATATAGGCAACAACGACGTCGCGCTGAACCTGGTGCCGGTTGACTTTGTCACGGCTTCAATGGCAGCCCTGGCAAGGGATGCGTCAAGCATCGGCAAGACCCTGCAACTGGCCGATCCCGAACCGTTGACGACGCGCCAACTCTTCAATTCGATTGCGCGAGCAATTAGTGGTAGGGAATCGCGCGTCACCATTCCCGCTTCTTTGGTTCACACGTCGTTAATGCTGCCCCTGGCGCCAAGGATCACGGCCCTGCCGCATTCCGCAGTTCCTTACTTTTTCATCAGGCAAACGTACGATACGTCCCAGGCGACTGCCTTATTGGAACCCCACGGTATCGCCTGTCCGCCCTTTGATAGTTATGTTCAGACGATCGTTGATTACGTTCGCAATCATCCTAACTTGTGAAGCCGGGAGCGGGTAGCGACCGGCCATGAGCTCAACTGCGCTAAGGGACATAATCACGCGCCCCAGGTAATCACAAAGGGCATGGCATGCCGTGCCCCTAGGCGGCGGTCGCGGCGTGACTTGACAACTCTCCACTTTAGAATTAGTCTAAATCCATTCAATGGCGACAAGAACCGGACATGCTAAGACTGAGGAGAAGCTGACGCGTCAACGCGACGCGGTATTGCAGGTTATCCGTTCGCGCGAAGACCATCCGACGGCGAATGAGATTTTTCAGGCTGCGCGCCTACAGTTGCCAACAATCAGTTATGCCACCGTCTACAACTCGCTGAGATTTCTAAAGGAAGCGGGATTAGTGCATGAAATCAAGTTTGGCGACGGCGCCAGTCGTTACGATCGCGAGATTGATCGACACGATCATGCCATTTGCAACAAGTGCGGGAAGCTGGTGGATTTCGATCTCCCGCAGGCAGCCGACCTAATCCAGGCGGCCGCGCGCAAATCGAAATTTCAAGCGGCGTCAGTTCAACTGACGCTAAGAGGTATTTGTCCTGACTGCCGCAAGTCTTAAGGCACCAGGATCGACGGTCTAAAGACAGGAAAATAATAAAACTTACACTTGGAGGATTCATGACAGCAGCGACAGCAACAGCAACCGAGAAGGCGATGGTGGGCCAGCCCGCGCCTGATTTCGATATGGCCTCAACCAAAAACATTGAGAAGTTGAACGAAAACGTGAAACTTGCAGACTACAAGGGACGTTGGCTCGTCCTCCTGTTCTACCCGTTGGACTTCACCTTTGTTTGTCCGACGGAATTAACGGCATTCAGCGATCGCTATGAGGAATTTCAGGGTATCGGCGCAGACATTATTGGTGTTTCTACCGACTCAGTCTTCTCTCATCGTGCGTGGATCAAGACACCGCGCGACAAAGGCGGCGTAGAAGGTTTGGTATATCCTCTGGCCTCAGACGCAACCAAGAACGTCGCGCGGGATTATGGCGTGCTCATAGAAGACCGCGGCATCGCGCTGCGCGGATTGTTCATCATCGATCCAGAGGGAACTCTGCGTTACAAGGTAGTGCACGATCTCAACATCGGGAGGTCGGCTGAAGAAACGCTACGAGTGATCCAGGCATTGCAAACTGGTGGCCTGTGCCAGGCAGAGTGGAAGCCCGGGCAAAAAACACTTAACGCTTAAACACGACCGTCGACCGACGACTGTTGACCGTCGACCGAGTGAAGGATTGCCAGCTTCGGTCGGCGGTCTGCGTTCGACGGTCAGCCGTCAGTTAGGAATCCTTATGGGAATGAGAATTGGGACAGAAATGCCGCCGCTTGACGGCGCGACAGAATGGTTTGGCGGCACGCAAGCGCACGCTGAAACTGAAGCCAAGGGTCAACCGACGCTGGTTCACTTTTGGTCGGTCAGTTGCGGCATTTGCAAAGACAACATGCCGCGGGTTGCCGAATGGCGCGACACCTTGAAAGAGCGCGGGCTCCGCGTTGTGGCTGTACATATGCCGCGTTACGAGTCGGATACGGATGTGGAAGCTGTTCGCGAAGCGATTGCAACAAACTCAATCACTGAGCCGTGCGCTATCGATAACGAGCACAAACTGAAGGACGCGTTTCAAAACGATCAGGGTTACGTGCCGGCTTATTACCTTTTCGATGGCGAAGGAAAATTGCGCAGCTTTGCAGCCGGCGAACGAGGTTTGGACTTGCTTAAGTCAAATCTCGAACGAGTTTTGGCTGCACATAACAAACTGAGCGAAGTGGTGCAAACGTCGTAGCGAAGCCACTACCCCCATGCTTTAGAGAACTGGCCCGCGATCAGCCACAGCAGGTAGATACTCAATGCCGCCGCGCCAACGGCCAGGCCGGCCAGCACGAGAATTACTAATCCCACAAATAACCAGTCACTTACCTTGCCCTGGCGTGCTTCATCGCGCGAAACAGTAGCACGCCTGCGCAGGAGTTCAAGGTTCATGCGGTTCGATTTCCACCAGGCATCGAAGAGATCACCTACCAGCGGAAACGAGCCGACGATATAATCAATGCCGATGTTCATTCCCATTCGCAGAATGGTGATTTTCGGCACGCCGTAACGAACTGCTGAAGCGAGAATGTAAAAAGACGCGAGCGATGTCGCGGTATCGCCAAAACCTGGAATCAGTCCAACGAGCGCGTCGAGGCCAAAACGCCAACCTAATCCAGGAATCCTGATCAGGTCGTCAAGCAACCAGCTCAATTGCTCAAGACTCTCGTCAACCCTTACTCCTCGTTCCAATTGAGCGGATGTTTGTCGGCGGTCGACTTCATTCTCAAGTTTATAAGCCTTCATCGTTCCCCATAGAATTAAAGTAGCACAGACATTCCCATCTGTGGTTTTTCATTAGGTCAGTCAGTGAGGACCGGCAGGATGCCTGTCCTACTTCAGCGAATCCTCGTCACCTGTTGCCAGAAAAATTTTCCCACGCGCGCAAAAGCATTCAGGGGATTGCGATCGCCGCCCTTCTGCTGATTTGATTTCCGGGGCAGGCCGAGGGAATTCGCCAGTTCCTGATCGGGTTTCGCGATATCTTCATCGCCACGTTTGCTTGCGAGCCAACGATTGAAGGTGCGCGCGACGCTCCGCCTTTTCTCCAAAGGAGCTTCGGCGATCAGCGCGCCACGGAGATCGTCGAGCTCAGCAATCTCCAGCAGGTTCGCCCGGTAGTAGTTTCTAAAGGCCGCCAGCAGTTTTTCTTCGCCCAGTAAGCGCTGCAATTCAACAAACATCAGCGCGCCTTTGGTCGCAACTACAGCGGCATACTGAAAGGTGTTGCGATAATCGCGCGCAGGCCGGTTTGCATCCATGTCCTCGCCGCCAAAAGTTCGATAGAGCCGGTAGACTCCTTGTAACTGATCTTCAAGGACGGCCGCCCCTTTTAGCTCGCCATAAGTTTCCCGGAAATATAGCAGTGCCGACCAACTGGCCATCGCTTCGTCCAGCACGGGTTCTTTTGCGGGATCATTACCTACTGCCCCGCCCCACCACTCGTGTGCAATCAAATGGGCGACGCTCCACTCCAGGCTTTCTTCTACCGAAGGTCGTTGCTCGCGAATAATTTCAGGCAGGGTGCGCATCCCGGGCGAATCAAAGTCGACATAAAAAGCGCTGGCGATCACCTCGAGGCCGGCAAACTCGTTACTTCCCAACCCTGCGACCAGCGGCGCTTCGGTTATGTTTATCGTCTTTGACGGCAGCGGCCCAAACTTGGCGCTGAAGATTCGCAAAGAGTTTTGTGCCATTGCCAGCACGCGTTTTCCAATCCGCTCGTGTTCGGGAACAAAGATTGACCGAACAGTGACGTCGCCAACCTGGGCCTCTTCAGAACGCAGATTGCGGCCGGCGATAATTGCGAAGTCGCGCAGCCCCTGCGCCGAGAATAGAGATGTCGTCTCGTTAACGGAATTTGCTCCTCCGGCGGAAGTGAAAACGGCCACGCCCGCACGAGTAGTTATCCTCACTTCGTAATCAGCGGCTTCATTGAAAACAATGTCGCCGACGCTGGGCTCAATTTTCCTGAGCCATTCATCGCCATCATGAACCGCCAGGACTGGAAAGGCAGTTCCCAGCAGCATGATGCCACGACAGCGGAAGTTCAGATCGCGAGGCCGTCGCACCTCGCGATCGCCGCGCAATGCCGCACTAACCTGTTTCACTACATGCGAGGTCAAACCGGTTTCATCCGGATCCACTTCCGGAACCGTTCCCTTAAAGCCAACTACAACCTCAGTAGAATTTCCCGGCGCAACCTGTTCCCGCAGGTAAACGCGCAACGTAGTGCCTTGATCATCGATCGAGTAAGTGAGCGGCGCCGCATCACCGGCGTAAACGGCCGTGACTTCAATGCGCGGGTCTTCTGTCTCGGAAGACTGACCGGCAGCGGCTGAGGTTGCGTTCTGTTCGATCCGGAGATTCGGATAGAGATGGAAGTAGAGTAGATTGCTGGCGTGCTCACCGCGATTCACCCAAAGCACGCGTTCAGAACCAGTATAAGCGAGACCATCGAAATCAATTTTAAGTTCAATTTGATAACGAGACCGGTTGTTGTCCGTGCTTGACGGCGCCTGCGCCTGGGCGACATTGACAACCGGAAGCAACAGGAGAATCAGGCAAAACCCTGCAATCCCACCATGCAAGTGATCGCCCGATGAGGCAAAGTCAGAACCGCGCGCCGTGACGGCCCGGTATTGCTGTTGTTCAATCTGAGAGGTGGCCATGCTAGGACCCCTTAATACGAAGCAGCTACTCGCATGTTTCAGTGGCGCCCGATTGCCCCGCGCCGAGGATATTCCTTTATCACAATAGAACGTATAACGTCGCCGCGCGCGGTGTTGTCAACCACTTCCATGCCCGCGACGACCTTGCCGAAAACCGTGTAGCCGCCGTCAAGATGCGGTTGGGGTGAATGCGTAACAAACCACTGCGACCCGCCAGTGTCCTTGCCTGACAGGGCCATTCCGACGGCGCCACGGTCGTAAGGCACTTCGTTTATCTCGCAACGAATTTGATAGCCCGGACCGCCATTTCCATCACCGCGTGGGTCGCCGTCTTGAATCACGAAGTTTGGAACTACGCGATGAATTGTTATCCCGCCGAAGTAGCCGCGCTGGGCGAGCGTAATAAAGTTGTCAACATTTAACGGCGCGTCTTCTGGAAGCAACTCGATGGTGAACGAACCACGGGAAGTTCGCACAATCGCGCTAAAGCGTTTACCCCTGCGCGCGAGCGCCCGTTCATAGTCGGCGGCGGAGTTGCGACTTTTCACTGTACCGATACGCGATGAGAAGTCACCAGCGCCATTAGCTCTCAGGACAGCCACAGCCTTCCGGCGAATGAGGTAGTCTGAGGATTCCAGGGCCGTCTTGATTGCGTCATTGGCGTTGTTTCTTTTTTGCTTGGCGAGGGAATCGAGAATTGCCAGAGCCGCGTCGTTCAAAGCGCTGTCCGCGAGGGCGACGGGCAGGGCGTCAATAAGCGCGCGCGCGTTCGTTTCTCCCGGAGGCAGTTCGCCCAGCAGTTCGGCTGCGGTGGCGCGAATGATCACATCCGACTCCTTTAGTTGTTTACGCAGCGAATCATCCACCTCATGCGGCTTGAATGCGGCGTAGGCGCGCAGCACGTCAGGAATTGCATATTCAGAATGAACGGCGACAAAGGTGTTGATGTTGATGCCGGAATTACGGTAGTCGAGCATCGCAGCCAGAATTTCCTCCGCTTGCCTGCGAAGCGCTTTGTTTGCACCAAGGGAATCAGGAAGAATTGCCATTTCCCCGAGTCCCTGTGCCAAACTCGAGGCAGCGCGCCAGTTCGTCAATAGAGTTTTCTGCGCCGAGCGCTGCGCGGATTCATTTTTACTTAACTCGCTCAAATAATTGGCGGGCGACACTCTTGCCAGGGATATCTCGACCTCAGGTGCCGCGTGACCCACCATTTCCGCCAGGGCCCAAAGCCAGCGCCACACCTCAGCATCGGCAACGCCTTGATTGATTCTGCCGAGAGTGGTTGCCACTTCGAGCAATTCGTTAACATTAGGATTGAGCCGACGATTTCCAATTGGATAAGCTGCCAGCAATGGCTTGACGGCCCGAGTGTCCTTTAACGCGGCGAGCGCCCGTATCGCACTGACGCGTACGCGCGAATCCTTATCTTTGGAGGCGCGATCCAGCAGCACATCAAACGCTGGTTTGTCTTCCGTGGCACCCAGTGCGCGCGCTGCATTGGCGCGCACGATGGGATCTGAATCGCTTGGCAGAAGTTTTCGCAGTTCCCCATTGCCGTCTTTCAGTTTGAGCCGGGCAAGGGTATTGGCAGCGTCGGCACGAATACGCGGTTCAGAGTAGTGCAGAAACTCAGCTATGGTGGGGCCGGCGTTGGCAGGTTTTGCCCTCAAGGTTGCCGTCAATGCCGGCAAGATCGTCGAGGTGTCAGGAGCGGAACGTCGGTGAGCTTCGAAGTTTAAAGCGTCCAAAATCACAGCCGCCAGCTCATGTGCGCGCGCCTCTTGTTCTTTGGGTAGAGCGGCTGCGATTTTTCCCAGCGCTTCAACTGCACGTGCGCGCGGCTGGAAATCCCGGTTGTCTTTCAAAACAGCAATCAAGGCGTCAGCGCCTTGCGACGACTCGATCTCGCCGAGTGCGAACGCGGCCATTGCGCGCACGTCAGGTTCATCGTCCTTTTGTAGTAATTGCACAAGCCCAGCGACGGCAGCCTCATCGCCGATGCGTCCAGCGGCCAGCGCAGCTCGCTCGCGCACCGCGGCATTGCGCGCAGAAAGCAAGCTGCGCAGATCGTCATCCCAACGACGTTCGTCCTCCGCTCGAACAATGCGTAACAAAAGGATTTTCGAAACCGGGTCGCCCGAGGTCGGGTTCTGCAATTTCTCAGCGCGGCGCTGCGGTAATGTAATCGCACAAGAAAAACAGATTAGGGCGCAGGCCGTTAACCCGCGAGCAATCAGAAACGGGAAGCGAACAGTCCTGAACGTTGGATAGTTGTAGCTTTTCATAGAAAGTCGGGGGAATAGACGATGCATCGTTTCGGCGGCCGGAGTGGGGGATTCGCTATCTATGTATCGGCAGCCGCTCAGTAATGTCAAGGTAGCGCTATCTGCGCGTGCCGGCCGTCATCATCTGCGCTCATCGTTTTGTACAAAAGTCGGGTTCTCAGGATGAAGGTACAGGGAGACATGTCCTGCCTATCGTCCCCCAAACAAAAGCGCCTCGTCCTTTTGCAAGGGCGAGGCGCCGAATAAATCTCTTAGCTTCGGAACTAGCTTGCGACGCTCGAGACGTTGTCGATCTCGGTAGTCTGTGGTGTGGCGTCGGCGTTAATGGTCTTGATTTTAGTAGTATCTAACGGCTGATCCTCACGCCCGTTCGTTTTACCCTTGCTGGTGACGGCGTTCATCTTGATCATCTTGCAGCTGCCTTCGAAAAGTGCGCCCGGCTCGATCATCAATGAAGCAGTCTGAATGTTGCCGTTTAGTTTTGCCGCGCGGCCCAGCTCAAGTCGTTGCGAGGCGATGATGTCGCCGTTGACGGTGCCGTGAATGACGGCGATCGCCACTTCGATATTGGCATCGACTTTACCATTGGCGCCCACGATAAGCGTCCCGCTGCTTGAAGTGACCCGGCCCGACAAATGGCCGTCAACCCTCATCATGGCCTTAAAGTTGGCCTCACCGGTAACCATCGTCCCGCTGCCTACAAAGCCACTGAGATTGCCTTCCTTGATTTCGCGAGCCAGAGACTCACTTTCCGTTAACGCTTTTGGAGAAGCGGGCGTATATTCGGGCTGAGGTTTGGCTTCCGTGGTTGGTGCCTGATACGAATTGAATGTACGCGGGGTAGTGTAGGCTGACACGTCGGGTTTTTCAGGCGAAGTCTCGTTCTCAACCGAGTCCTTCGGGTTCTTTCCTATCCTAAGCATTTAGTAAACCTCCGTTGTTTTGGGGGCCGCGGGGATTAAGTCACAAGTGCCATCGGAGACGGTAAGTAACGAAACGACGCGCGTGCCTTCTTATTGTGGAATGGTCAGTCTCACGACTGCGCTGATTAGTCCAACCGCCCAGCAGCGGGGAACCCCATAATAGACAAACACAGCTTTCGGTGTCTACCTTTGCAATGTAAATGTAATGCTGCGAGGTAGTGCTGGGCACGTCTACAAAAAAATCTCGTTACAAAAAAATTCTCCCACGCCAGACCCTGGCAAACCCCTTGAAGGCTTGCCATCCGTTTGGCTTGCCATTGTGACGCGTTTGCTCCTTCGTGGACATTGGTTTCTCGGGTACGCTCAAGCAAGTCGGCCCTCCGATTGATTGCTGTAGTTCCCCTGGATTAACCGATTGGTACAAATGTGGGAGCAAACGTCGTCCCTGGCCGGGAGTGGCGGTACGAACATGCCGGGCGAAACATCTTGAGTGCTGAGCAACTTATCACACGAAAGCTGCAGCCACAGGGACTTTTCGTGTCTCCTTATCCGCTAGCCGTCCGGTACCCAACAAGCCGCAAAAGATTTTGCTACTTCCCGTTTTGAATATTTGCCGCCAGCACGTCATTTAAGGCGCAAATTGCAGCTTTCTTCGGCGCTGCCGGCAGCTTGAGATTAGTTATGTCTACTGAGCTGTTGCCAATCATGGTGGCGGATCCCAGCCTGATCCAGCCTTTTTGTGAGAGTGACAAAAAGGGTGAGTAAAACAGTCAGACTTCTATTTACTTTATTCATTGGTACCTTCCGAGACAAACAAGTTAAGAGGAGTTGCCGGAATCCATGCGAGCGTTAGAGGGTTATTATTTA
>DATGYM010000442.1:0-3089 GCA_035297925.1 Pyrinomonadaceae bacterium
GTAGCGCTGCTCGATGTTGTCGCCCCGGTAACCGTAGGCTGAAAGTTTCTTCATTTCCTCATGGCCCGGCTCCGCTTTGCTGCGATCGAATAAGCCCCAGGCTCTGCCGCCCGCTATGAACTGCAGGCCCGTGTTCACCAGCCCCAGCCAGCGACCGTTCTTGAAACCGGCGTGAAAGTTTCTAACCTTGCGTAGCTCGGGAATTATCCAGCTCTCGTTGACCAGCACTTCGTAACGCTGCAATTGTTTTGCGGAGTAATCACCGGCCAGCAGGGCTGCAAAAATTGTTTCCGCTGCCAGCATGCCGCTTTTGATGGCCGAGTGAATTCCCTTCAGCCGTTGCGAATTGAGAAAGCCTGCGCAATCGCCAACCAGTAAAACACCGTCTGCATAAATTTGCGGCATTGCAAAGTAGCCACCGGCGGTGATCGTCTTGGCCCCGTAGCGAATCATCTTGCCGCCCTCAAGCAGCCGCCGCAGAAACGGATGTTGCTTGAAACGCTGAAACTCGGCATGTGGATCAAGCAGTGGATCCTTATAGTCGAGGCCGGTAACATAGCCGAGGTTGAGGATTCTGTTCTGCATGCCGTAGATCCAACCGCCGCCGTAGGTTTGCGAATCAGACGGAAAACCGAGTGTATGCGTCACGCGACCGGCGGGGTATCGATCGTCCGGCAACTCCCAAAGTTCCTTGACTCCAATGCTGTATACCTGCGGCTCGCGACCGGCCGCGAGGCCAAGACGCTGCACCAATTGCTTGGTTAACGAACCACGTGGGCCTTCGCCCAGCACAGTGACCTTCGCCAGTAGATCCACGCCAGGTTCAAAGTTAGGCTTGCGCTTCCCTTCCTTATCAATGCCCTTATCTCCTGTACGCACGCCAATCACTTTGTCGTTGTCATCGTAAAGCATCTCGGCGCCGGGAAACTCGGGAAAGATGTTGATGCCGGCCTCTTCACATTTTTCGCCTAACCAGGCAGTGAGACGGTTGAGTGATACGATGTAATAACCATGGTTCTTAAGTGGCGGAGGCGTCACGGGTGAACGAATGGCATGATTCTTCGTGAGGTAAAGAAAATAATCTTCGTTGACCGTGGCTTCGAGCGGAGCGCCCTGTTCGACAAAATCCGGGATCAACTCTCGTAACGCGCGCGGGTCCATTACCGCGCCCGATAGGATGTGCGCGCCGACCGCGGCGCCCTTCTCAATCACACCGATTTCTACTTCGCCGAGCGGTTTCCCCTGTCGCTCACCATTCGCGACTGCTTCATTATGCGCTTTAATCAAACTGGCAAGATGAAGCGCACCGCTGAGATTTGCCGGTCCCGCCCCAACAAAAACCACGTCCATTTCCAGAGTTTCGCGTTCCATCCAGCTCCTGTAAAAACCACGACCAAAATGAATGACGATTCAGTTTTGGAGTATAGCAAATGGCACCTGACTCATGAAAACTGGAGAGACCGCCAGTACTGCCCCAGTTTGTGATTTGAAATCTCAGTGCATCCTCCGCCAGCTCGGCGTTTTGCGGTGAGCCCATTTCAACACTTCACCACAGAGGGCAGCGGTCGCTGTTTCCAGATCGGATCTGTAGAATGAAAATAAATCCAGAATCAGTAGAGAGTGAATTGAGTGAGCGAACACGCTTTTACAAACCGGCTTATCAACGAGACCAGTCCATATCTTTTGCAGCACGCCCACAACCCGGTGGACTGGTTTCCCTGGGGCGAAGAAGCGCTGGAAATCGCGCGTCGCGAGCAAAAGCCTATTCTCCTGAGCATCGGCTATTCGGCCTGTCACTGGTGTCACGTGATGGAACACGAATCATTTGAGAGCGAGGCCATTGCGCGCCTGATGAATGAAAATTTCATCAACATCAAAGTCGATCGCGAAGAGCGGCCGGATCTGGACCATATCTACATGAACGCCGTCCAGATGATGACGCAGCACGGTGGCTGGCCGATGACTGTCTTTCTCACGCCCGAAGGTGTGCCTTTCTACGCGGGGACTTATTTTCCTCCGGAGGATCGCTACAACATGCCGGGCTTTCCCCGGGTATTGATCAGCGTTGCCGGCGCTTATCGTGAACGCCCCGATGACATCCAGCAAACCGCCGCATCGGTGCTTGCCGAATTGAAACGGGCGGCAACCGCCGTTGAGTCAGACCAGTTGATGACAAGAGAACTGCTGGACGGTGCGTTCCGAGGCATCGTCCGAAATTACGATGCGACCAATGGTGGTTTCGGGGGCGCACCAAAATTTCCCCCGGCAATGACCCTTGAGTTTCTGCTTCATACTTTTTATCGGACCGGCAACGAACAAGCGCTCGAACTAACCCGAAACACTTGCCGCAAGATGGCGGAAGGCGGCATTTACGACCATCTCGCCGGCGGGTTTCACCGCTACGCCACCGATACGCGCTGGCTCGTCCCGCACTTCGAAAAGATGTTGTATGACAATGCGCTGCTTTCGCGCCTCTATCTACACTATTTTCAGGTTAGCCAGGATACGCAGGCGCGAATAGTCGTTGAAGGAATCCTGGATTACGTGGTTCGGGAAATGACCGACCAAAACGGCGGCTTCTATTCCACCCAGGACGCAGATTCCGAAGGGGTCGAGGGGAAGTTTTTCGTCTGGAGTGAAAAGGAAATTGAAGAACTCCTGGGTGAGCAAGAGGCGGGACTTTTCGGCGCTTACTACAACGTAACAAAAGATGGCAACTTCGAGGGTGAAAACATTCTTAACGTCACGCGCGACCTGGATGAAGTCGCAGCCGCGCAAAACGTGACAATCGCCCAACTCAGCGAAACGCTTACCCGGGCTCGGCAAATCTTGTTTGCAGCTCGAGAGAAAAGGGTGAAGCCCGCGCGCGATGAAAAGATCTTGACGGCCTGGAATGGTCTGATGCTGGCGAGTTTTGCGGAGGCCGCGGCCGTCCTTAACCGTGCCGACTATTTGGCAACAGCAAGGAAAAATGCTCGGTTCGTAATCGACAATCTGCGCCGAGATCGGCTGCTGTTGAGGACCTATAAAGACGGTCAGGCAAAACTGAACGGCTACCTCGAGGACTATTCATTTTTTATCGCTGGGCT
>DATGYM010000443.1:0-45468 GCA_035297925.1 Pyrinomonadaceae bacterium
GTAAACGCGAGAATGGACTGTCCTGTTCGCGCTGGTAGGCGCTGTTGCCGACGGAGCCGATGCCGCTGATTCGATCCGCCTTATCTGAGAGGCCCAGTTGTTCTGAGAGCGTTAACCCGCCGCCGGGGACCATTAAGAGCGCGTCTTTCTCGTTGGGATTCCGGGCGATGCGATATTCGCCGCTGCCGGTCGGGTCAACAAACTCGATCTCCACGCCGGAACCTACCCCAGGCAAATAGCGGTAAAACCAAACCTCAAAAGGATAGGTGGTCGTGCTGCCGCCACCCTCGTATGAGGGACGCTCGTAATTGCCACCCATCGGGTGAGTCTCGCGTTCATCCGGCTTGCCATACATGATCCAGATGCGGCCACGGTCGGATTTCCAACCGGGTATACCGGAAGCGAAGTGCTCGTTCGCGTAGGCAATGCGCTCGTAATACTCCTCTTTGAACTCGTTTTCGTCTGTGTCGGGATCGGGATCGCGCCGGCGCCAGAATTCTTCGATAAACCGTTCCCGCTCGTCATCAGTGGCCAGTTTTTTGAAGGCTTTCCTTTCCTCGTCCGTGATGACGTAGGTTACGTCCTTTTCCAGCCAGTCTTTATAGGCCTTTTTGAGTTCCGGCTTAACATTGCGAGGCTTGTCCATCGGGTCCTGTTTGGTTGAATCCTGCGCCCACCCGGGCAGGCTCGCGCCGGCCAAAACAACCGAGAAGATGGCCAGTCGAAGAGTGGCACTCTGATAAGACATAACTAAACTCCTGATAAGTCTGAACAAAAAGTTAAATGGCACTGAACACGACACGGTCATGAACCTGACTTGAGTGCGGAAACTAAAGGATTCTAGGTCTCACCCCGAAACACAGTCAAGATGCTGGAAAAGCGGCCTTAAGTTGCCTTTTCCAGTTCTCAGGTCGCGCTTCTTGGGCGCGAAAAAATCCAGGCGATGAATATTGAAACTATGTAGAGCGCGATCATGGGCGCCGCAAATAAAAGCATGTTGGGAATGTCGTTGGTTGGCGAAAGGACAGCCGCGGCAATGAGAATCACTATCAAAGCCGTCTTCCAAATCCTCACCAGGAAGCGTGCTGTGACGAGTCCGATACGCGCCAGCACATAAGTGATGGCCGGCATCTGAAAAACTATCCCCATACCCAACATCACGATAATAATGAAATCAAAGTAGTCATCAGCCTTCAGCAAAAGTCGAAAGTCCTGACCCAGTCCGAGAAGATACTTAGCTGCGGGCGGAAAAATTATCTTGTAAGCAAACGCCGCCCCCAGCACAAATGAAATTGACGAAAGGGCAACGAACGGGGTGACGTAAGCACGCTCGTGCGGATATAACCCGGGCGAAACAAAAGCCCAGATTTGCCAGAGCAGAAATGGGACCGACAGACACAACGCTGCGTAAAGCGATACCTTCACATACAGCGAAAAAGGATCTATCAGGCTGTTTACGATTAACTTGTCACTGATGCCGGCGTATTCTTCAGGCAGAGCTCTAAAATCGACAGGAAGACGCACGCCCTTGGGAATGATCGTGTTTCCAGCATACAAGGGCTCTTCTGTGAACAACGCCAGTTGGCCGAGATTATCCTTTGCGGCGCGCGCCATTACTGAAGCGCCTGCCGGTATCACGCTGGTACCAATTTTTGTTTCTTCAGGAAAGATATAACGCCCCAGATCATTTTCCTTGACTGCATTCAGGGGCAGGATTCGCTCGTTTCCCGTTAAGCCGTTGATGGGCACCTGACGCCTTTGAGCCTCCGCCAGCGCGTGCTCGATGGGCACAGCCAGGAAGGCGTAAATTCGGTCGGACACGAACCAGCAAAGGGTCGCCGCCAGGAAGACAAAAACGATTGAACGAATCAAGCGGCTGCGAAGCTCGTCCAGGTGCTCCAGAAAAGACATCTGGCCGCCGAGTTCCTCTTCCCTCGCCTTACCTGTTCCGAGCGCTCTTTGAAATGTTGACATTAATCTTTATCTGCGCCGACTAACTAAATCCAATCGTTCTTTGGCGAGTGTGGAGGTGCATCAGCAACCGCTTCGGAATCGTTGGTGGTGGAGACCGAATCCATCTGGCCGGAAGCATGAAGCGGTGCGGCATCAATCGTGTGACGAGCAATTACCTGGTCTGGGGCTACTGCGGCAATTTTGGGCGGCGCCAGGGTGCCGGGTGTTGTTTCAGAATCCGGAATAGCATTCTGTGCGGGGAGCGACCCGCTGTTAGCGACCACATCTTCCAGATTCACTTCTCTGTCCCACGTCCGTTTAAAATCTTCTGACGCGCGCCGAAACTCTGCCAGGTTTTTTCCCAATGACCGGCTGATTTGCGGCAGCTTACGAGGCCCAAAAAAAACCAGCGCCATCACCAGAATAAAAACCAATTCGGTGCTACCGAGGGATTCGAGAATCAGTAAAACCACGGTCTGAAATACCTCTCAACTACTTTCGTTCGGGAAAACTCCGCGAGATGTAAGATTGTAACCCCTGGCCTGACAAACCAGAAGCAGCAAGCAGTTCGGGTAGTGTACTTACGTTTGGGATTTGCAACTCTCTGCGTGTTCTCGGCGATCTCGGCGTCTGTGCGGTGAGCGTATTTTCGCTGGCGATTCACCCCAGAGGCGCAAAGGTCGCCGAGACGGCGCCGAGAAATCGAGATCAAGCCACTACCACAGTTCAAGCCGTCCCAGTCAACATCTCGCGTTCTCAAATCCGGTTGCTTGACAACCCTCTGTCACTCACGCACGCTTTTGTTCCGGTTATAGATCTCCCCCGGAAGTTCACAATAATTCAGGCAGCTTCATGGCAAGCGAAACCAATTTTGCGGCGACCAAAGAATCAAGCACGGGCCTTCAGCGATTCGCCGAAGTGGCCGAGCAAGTAGCAGCTACTACCAAGAAGCTCGAGAAAGCTGCTCTGGTCGGAAACTATCTGAACGAATTAACCGATGCAGATCTCGAACGCGCTGCTCGTTATTTTGCCGGCCACCAGTTTGCTCAGAACGACGCCCGCACAACAAACGTCGGTGGCAGCATCATCAGCACGGCGCTCAGCGAAGCCACGGGTTTCAGTCGGCAGCAGCTTGCGCCTATTTATGTTCGGCTGGGAGATGCGGGTGAAACGGCGCACGAAGCTGTTCACGAGGCAAAGCGATTTCATGGGCCAACCTTAAGTCTTGCGGAAACAGAGTCGATCATTTCGAGCCTTAGCGAGACTCGCGGAATCAAAAACAAGACGCGCATCCTGACAACCATCCTGAGTCGCGCTACGCCGCTTGAAGCCAAATACCTTATCAAGCTTCTGGCCGGTGATCTGAGAATCGGCTTGCGAGAAGGATTGGTCGAAGACGCAATCGCTCGAGCATTTGACCGCCCACTGGCAAAGGTGGCGCAGGTAAACATGCTGCTTGGAGATCTGGGCGAAACCGCTGTACGCGCCCGGGCCAATCAGCTTGACGATGTCGCCATGCGTCTTTTTCATCCCATCAAATTTATGCTGGCGACGCCGGCGGCTGATCTCGCCGACATCGCGCGCACCATGCCGAGTGAGTTTTTTGTGGAGGACAAATTTGACGGCATCCGCGCGCAGGCCCACATAAAAGAAGCTCGTGTAGCAATTTATTCGCGGACCATGGATGAAATCACACACCGTTTTCCCGAACTCATCGCACCGCTTATAGAGCTCGGAGTCGACGCTGTGATCGATGGTGAAGTTGTGCCTGCCCGCGACGAGCAGATAATGCCGTTCAGCGAACTGCAAAAGAGGCTGGGCAGGAAAACAATTGGTGAGGACTTGTTGCGCAGCGTTCCCGTGGTTCTTGTAGCCTATGATCTCTTGTACGCAGCCGGCCGGGTGTTAACCGATGAGTCCCTCCGCGAACGTCGCAAGCTTCTGGAGCAAGTAATTCCGGCGAAAGGAACTGTTCGCGTGTCGGTGGCAAAGCGGTTTGAGGCCGTTGGCCCGCTCGATCGGGAGTTCGAAGAGGCGCGAGCCCGCGGCAATGAAGGGCTCATGGTCAAGAGTCCGGCATCTCTCTACAAGCCCGGCAGACGCGGACGAGAGTGGCTGAAGCTCAAGCGCGCCATTGCAACCCTCGACGTCGTCGTAACAGCGGTCGAAGTGGGACACGGCAAGCGTCGAAATCTTCTCTCCGACTATACCTTTGCGGTCCGGCGCTCAGAGGAGGACGAAGAGCTCCTGAATATAGGTAAAGCCTACTCCGGGTTGACCGATGCCGAACTCACTGAGATGACCGCCTGGTTTACAAAACATACGGTCACAGAATTCGCTCACGGTCGCGTCAGAATTGTAGAGCCCGCGATCGTCGTCGAAGTCACGTTTGATCGGGTCCAGGAATCCAAACGGCACAAAAGCGGTTACGCGCTGCGATTCCCCAGAATTCTCAGGCTGCGGCCCGACAAGAAAGTGGGCGAGATCGATACACTTGAGACAGTTCAAAAGCTCGTCGCGGCCAACACTGCCTGAGTTCACGTCTCAAATCGCCACACGCAAAGACAGAAAGAACCCCTTGCGCCAGGAGCCAGAGTTCCGGGCAGGTCGACTCCGTTAATTGGCTCTTGCCTTCCCGTGCAATATGAAGGTAGCATGCGGCGTGTCAACGCCTATTGCCGGACATCCAAAAAGTATTAACCGGCAAGCCACACACTAACTTAGGCGGTGGCGTGACCCAGTCACGAAATTTGAAATTTGAACTTGTACGGTGTTTCTCGGCTCAGTATATCAAAGTCAGAGCCCAAAAAAGGTCTTCGAAAGTCGGCAAATCGGTACTGCCATCGACCGTCGATGATCCTGTCAAGGTACTGTCTGCCGATGCCAGAGCTGTATCGAATTCACTGGCTACGGGTGTCGTAACACCGGGAGTGTGAATATCGCCTGGGACCTCGTCTGCATACACCGGAAGGCATAGGGCAAAAGCGAGAACTAGCGCTGCGCACATTGCTTTGATCATTTTCATTTTTTTTCTCTCCAGTTGTTCGGGGTGTGGTAAATACAGTTGCGCCAAGAAGGGAAGCCAACTACTACTTGGGTTTAACGTGGCGCATAATAGCCGTCTGGTAATTCTCTTGCAAGGTTTCTTGCACTGTTATGAAAAGGGTGTCCTCACATGAAAATGAAACACGTTGAATCGCTTGAATTTGAAGCTATGACGACCACAATCAGAGAACAGGCTAGTGTGCTTTGCGCCCGGGCGGCAGACCTGGAAGAACTGGGGAAATTTGAGGAGGCCAGGTCAGTTCTAGGCGAGTTCTGGCAGCGCATTGGAGACCGTCCAAAGCTCGACGGCCTCAGCGAGCCGGTTCGAGCGGAATTACTTCTACGCGTTGGTACCTTGTCAGGCTGGCTGGGCAGCGCCAAACAGATCCCAGGCGCCCAGGAAACCGCGAAAGACTTGATCTCGGAAAGCTCCGCAATATTTGAAAAGCTCGGCCTCAAGGAAAAGGCGGCCGAGGCTCATGTCGATCTCGGGATTTGTTATTGGCGCGCAGGCGCCCTGGACGAAGCGCGGATAACATTTGATGCAGCCCTGCAACAGCTTGGGGATCTGGAAAGCACGCAACGACTTCGCGCACTCCTGAACAAGGCTTTGATCGAGGAGGTCTCATCCCGCCCCAAAGAAGCCCTGCGCATTCTTTCCGCCTCGGAACCATTGTTTGAACTCAGCAGCAATCATGCCTTGCGCGGCAAATTTCATAACGAGTTTGGTACGGTTCTGAAGAATTTAGGTTTGGCAGAACGGCGCGAAGACTACATTGATAGATCTTTGATGCAATACACGGCCGCCAGTGTGGAACTCGAGCAGGCCGGCCTTGACCGCGGTCTTGCTTCGGTTGAAAACAATCTCGGCTTTCTATTTATTCACCTCGGCAGGTTTGAAGAGGCCCACCATCATCTTGAACGCGCGCTGGCAAAGTCTCGTCAGCTAAATGACCGTGGCCTGCGCGCGCAAGTTGAAGATACGCGAGCGAGAGCCTTCATCGCCCAGGGACTCTATGATCTGGGCGAAAAAATTGCCAGTTCTGCGGTGAGAGCATTGCGAGATGGTGACGAGCAAGTGCTTCTGGCGGAAGCGCTTATCACCGGAGCAACCGCATTGGCCAAGCTGGGCCGAACTGATGAGGCGCTTGCAAACTTTAAGGAAGCCGCCACCGTAGCCTCACAGGCGGGAGATCCCGAAGGTGCTGGAATAGCTTTTCTGGCCATTGTTGAAGAACTCTCGTCCTCGCTATCGCCAGCCGAATCGAAAAACTATTACCTGCGTGCGGAGTCCGCGTTGAAACATTCACAACGCGCGGCAGTTCGATACCGTCTCGGTGAATGCGCTCGCACACTGCTCACCGATGAGCCGCACACTTCGACAACTGCAACGACAGAATCGGTTGCGTCTGGCACGCTCGAGGAGCAGGTGCTCCGCTATGAGGCTGAACTGATCAGCCGGGCGCTGCAGGCGTCAGACGGTAGTGTGACCCGCGCCGCGCGAATGCTGGGGATAACTCATCAGGGGCTCGCCTTTATTCTAAATGGCCGGCAAAAGAATTTACTGTCGTCTCGGAAACCAGCGAAGCCGCGCCGACGAAGCATCATCCGCTATCATTGAATCAGACAGCCAGTCTTTTAGTCCCGCCTGCTCTTAATGGTGTCATCCAGTAGGGCCAGGGCAACTTCGTTGGCCCGTTTGGGCTCTAATGTTCGCTGCAAACAAGTCTAATTTCTCGGAAAGTTATTGATGGACACTCTAAAACTTTCGATCATAGCTCTGCTTCTCTTCCTTGTTGTTGCTGAGACTTCAGCACAAACTGCGCCACGTCGCGGCCGGCGGCCGGTCGTGTCAAAGCCTGCCAACGTTTCAGCGGTTTCGCAGCCTCAGCCCACACCGGCGGCCGACGTGCCGGCGACTCCGCGTGCGGCGGTGCCGCTGGCTACTGTAAACGGTCAAAGCATCACGTCCGCGGACATTGATCCGAAGGTGCGCCAGGAAGTAGAAGCATTGGACGAACGTTTGGCCGAGGCACGCAGGCAGGTTCTGGACCTGCAGATCAACACGATGTTACTGGAAAACGAGGCCGCAAAAAGGCGGATGACTCCGCAGCAACTATACGAACTGGAAATCGGCGGGAAGATCACCGATCCGGCGGCGGCCGAGATAGATAAGTTCATTCAGGACAATCGCGACCAAATTGATCAGGGCGATCCGGCCGCCACCCGGCAACAAGTGGTGGCCTATTTGAGAGCCGATCGCGAGTCCCGCTTGACCGATGATTTCATCAAACGGCTGCGCGTTGGTTATCCCGTTGTGAATCTTGCAAAGGCAGACGCCACCAACCTTGCGCCTGCCACAGTGGTTGCGACGGTTGGCGGACGGCCGGTAACTGCAGCAGCTATCGATGAGCGACTGAAACCGATCAATTACAAACTACGGCTTAATACTTATGAACTTGCCGTACAGGCGCTTGATGTAACTATCAACGATTTGCTGTTACTCGCCGAAGCTAATCGCCGTAACGTCCCGCCGGAAGACATCGTGCGTAAGGAAATAACCGAGAAGGTCCACACTCCAAACGAAGCGGAAATCGCCAGGTTTTATTCTGAGAACAAAGCCCGCATCCCGAGCGAACTGTCCGAGGTCAGCAGCCAGATCGCTTCTTACCTGCAGGAGCAGGACCGTCAGCGTCTTGAAAAAGAACTGTCGACCAGACTTCGCGCGGGCGCGAACATTCGCGTTTTAATTTCCGAACCACCCCTCCCCATTCAATCGATTAGCGTCGATGATGATCCGTTTCGCGGTGACGTGAACGCTCCGGTCACGATCGTCGAATTTACAGATTTTCAATGTCCTTCCTGCGCCGCCATGCTGCCCATCCTGGAAGAGGTGCTGAAATCCTATGGCAGCAAGGTGAGGTTGGTGGTGCGGGATTTTCCCCTGACAATGCACGCGAACGCGCGCAAGGCCGCCGAGGCCGCAAATGCGGCTAACGCTCAGGGAAAGTTTTTTGAATACACTGCTTTGCTTTTCAAGCGGCAGAACGCCCTCGACGTTCCCTCATTAAAAAAATACGCGAGTGAACTGGGATTGGACCGTGCTCGTTTCGACGCCGCGCTTGATGGCGGCAAATATGCTGCCGAGGTAAAGCACGACATGGAAGACGGCGAAATCTATGGTGTCGATAGCACGCCGGCGATCTTTGTGAACGGCATCGCCCTGAGAGAGATGAGCAGCGATGCCCTGCGCGCCTTGATTGATCGTGGCCTCGCGGCCGCCGGCGCGGCGCCTAAGGTCTCCACGAAATAATTCGTTCAGTTGGTCTGCTTCTTATCAAACAAATTGCACGCCTGGTAAGCGCCAGTCGGATCCACGGCGCTCCGCCCTTCCTCGATGTGTTTGATAATGCCGTTTTGGTCAATCACGAAAGTCGCGCGGTTGCCGTAGCCTGACTGTTCGTTGTAGACGCCGTAATCTTTAACGGCTTTCCGTCTCCAGTCGCTGAGTAAAGGAAACTTCACGCCAATGTCCTCTGCAAAGCGGCGATTGGCTGGAGAGCTGTCCATACTAATCCCCAAAACCTGAGTGTTAGTCTCTTCGAATTTAGCGATATCAGCCTGATACGCCTTGAGCTCTTTCGTTCAACCACCAGTAAAGGCCAGCACATAGAAGGCGAGCACCACATTTTTCTTGCCCTTGAAATCGTGGAGGCTGACTTCCTTACCTTCGGTATCGGTTAGCGTAAAGTCAGGGGCAGGCTGGCCAACTTTCAAATGCGTTTTAGGCGGCTCCGGTTGTTGCGCGACAGCTTGCTTCGCCGGCGAGACCGTGGGTTGCTGACCGAATCCTGTCAACGCAATAACGACCAACAACAGCAACATGGGTGCGAATCTCTTCATCATTTCGCAGATACCTCTCCCTGGGAATTCAAGCGCTAGTTCCCTATCAACGTTTGTGCGTAGAACGTAAGCGCGAGGGTGTGATTGTTACGTAAGACTTCCGTCCTTCTCACGACAAACACTTTAATAGAATCGACCGCAGCATAACCCCTGAAGCGCTGAGGAGCAAGTTCTAGTACAATCAGGGCTTCAAATAAAGCCACAGCAGAGTAAGGAACCCCGAATGGTCTCACTAAAACCAGAACGCCTGAAACGATACAAAGACGTCGCGCTGTTGCTCGTCAAATACGGACGCTCGGATTTGGTGAAGCAGGCCGGACTGGCAGACCATGTCGATCTTGATGAAGTTAGCGAGGAAACAACTCCGAAGGCAGAGGAGTTGGCCCTCGATCTCGAAAAGCTTGGCCCAACCTTCATCAAACTGGGTCAACTACTCTCAACGCGTGCCGACCTGTTGCCGCCCGCTTACCTCGAAGCTTTGTCCCGTTTGCAGGACCAAATCGAACCGTTCCCCTACGAGGAAGTAGATCGTATCGTTTCGGGCGAACTGGGCGTGCGCATATCGAAAGCCTTCGGCGACTTCGATCCCGTGCCGCTTGCTGCGGCGTCTCTGGCCCAGGTTCATCGAGCACACATGCGCGACGGGCGAGCGGTCGTGGTGAAAGTCCAACGGCCCAATATTCGGGAACAGATTGTCGAGGACCTGGAAGCTCTTGGTGAGATGGCGCAGTTCCTCGACTCGCACACCGAACTGGGCAAGCGCTACGACTTTGCGAACATGCTGCAGGGTTTGCGCGCCAGTTTGCTTCGCGAGCTGGACTTCAAACTCGAGGCCAGCAACCTGGTCGCGTTCAGTGAAAACTTGAGAGAGTTTGAGCGTTTGGTAATCCCTGAACCCATCGAGGATTTTTGTACCTCACGCGTCCTGACGATGGAATACATAGCGGGTAAGAAGATTACGGAATTGAGTCCGCTGCGTCTGATGGAGATAGATGGGGCAGGTCTCGCTCGAGAGTTATTTCGCGCCTACCTTAAACAGATCCTGATCGATGGCTTCTTTCATGCAGATCCTCACCCGGGCAATGTATTCCTTACCGATGACGATCGCATTGCCCTATTGGATCTGGGAATGGTGGGACGCCTGCTGCCCAGTCTTCGCGATAACGTCCTGCGCCTCTTGCTGGCGATTAGCGAAGGGCGAGGCGAAGAAGCCGCCGAGATTACGATTCGCATGGGCGAGCCGAAACCTCGTTTCAATCAGGAGGAATTCACTACGCGCATTGGCCAACTTGTCGCAGAGCATGCAAGCGCTAGTTTGAGCCGACTCAACTCAGGACAGGTGGTTTTGGAGATCACAAAAATTTCTGCCGATTGCTGGTTTCGCCTGCCGGCGGAATTTACGATGGTGGCCAAAGCGCTGCTGAACCTCGATCGTGCTGTGTTTACGCTCGACCCCAGTTTTGAACCAACGGCGATCATTCGCCAACGGGCGATGGAAATCCTGCAGCGCAACCTACTGAAGAGCTTGGCGCCGGGGAATTTGATGGGCGGCGTCGTAGAGCTTAAGGAGTTTGCCGAAAAGTTGCCGGGTCGCGTTAATAAAATCCTGGACACGATCGGTAATAACGAGTTCAAAGTTGACGTCAATGCAATCGACGAAAAAGTGGTGCTCGAGGGACTACAGAAAGTCGCTAACCGGATCTCGCTGGGACTCGTGCTTGCGGCCCTCATTGTTGGCGCTTCGATGCTGATGCGAGTCGACACTACTTTCAAGATAATGGGCTACCCCGCCTTCGCAATGATCTTTTTTCTGCTCGCTGCAATCGCGGGATTGGCGCTGGTTATTACCATCGTCATGACGGACGTGAAAGCCCGCAAGAAAGACGAATAGCGTGTGCCCGGAAATTTCAAACGCATCGCTTTGAGCCTGCTACCGGCACTGTGGCAGAGTGGGCAATGCTCCTCAGCACATGAAAACATTTGAGTCCTGGAAAGAGTTGGCACATCTTCTCGCCCGCCTCGCAGTTTCTTTAGAAACCTCTACTGACTGAATCTCACGAGCTGCCTCATGCATTCCGGAGCAACTAGCCGACTCAGCCCAAAACTCAACGCTTCAAGAGGAGGAACGGACCATGCCAAGCGCCAGCGGACGCCTTGCCTGGATCGCAGGCCTCATCCTGGGAATTATCCTAATCCTTGTCGGCATCTTTATTCATCAGACGATTGTGCTTATTGCCGGCGTCGTTTTTCTGGTAATGAGCCTCATCTTCCTAATTCTTTCGTTGCCACCGGGGGACAATCGGATTAGCTGATCGTTCAGATCTTCTCCAGCCGTAAGTCACATCAGCGCATAACGACCGCTCACCTGGCATGGCCCGATTGGGCACTCCTGCTCTCGCGATGTGCGGCCGGTTACGACGCGGCAGGTGGAAGTGTGTCCTGAAGCTCGTGTCCTCCCAACCTGCCCACGAATCTCGCATGTGACTGACAGCGCGTTTCGCCCACAGGGCAATTTCACTCGAGCAGACCTGGCTCGCGCGAAATGTGGTCATTCAAAGACGAGCGATACAACCCTAAGTGCCTTTGGCCGCTAGGCCATTATTAGCTCGCGCAATCTTTCTTCTTCGTCTTGGGTTAAGAACGTAAACAAGACGCCGAACCCGATGCCACCTTGAAAAGAAGTAACTTTGCCGCGTAACTGAAGCCACTCTCCTGAGGGCAGCTTCATCTCTACGCCGACGATTTCTCCCACATCAGCCCTGCCGGTCGTATTGACGAAGCACCCGCCCATACTAATATCTTCGATGCGGCCTTCATGGTCGCCAGTCACACCACCCCACTTAGCCGGCAGATTGGTTGAAACGCGCTTGTAACTTCGTCGATCTTCAGGCATTTGGTTCCCCCGGAACGCAAGACGCATTTTTTAGCCCCGCTTGCTGGTTGTCAGGGCAGGCTCAGACCAGCAGTTTGCGGCACAAGTTCAGCAAACGACTCTTTATCGGCCGCCATCAAATAGTTTCCCGCATCTCCCACATAAAAGTCGCGCAAGAATCGAATTCCTTCTTCGGGACTCAACGAATGGAGTTGCTCCATGTCGAGGTTAGACGCAAACCGCTCTTTCCGTTCCGGCCTATCGAGGTAACCCAGCCGGTAGGCAATTGCCGCATCGCGAAATCGATTCGCACCTAGCTCCCGGGGCGCGAGGAACGCGTTGTTATACTCCAATTCCAGTATGCCGTAGTCGTAATTGGCGCAAAGATCTTCAAGAGCGGCGATGGAGTAACCATAAAAGTGATAGCGCAGTCGAAAATTAGGATCAAACCTCACCACGAATCTGATAGGCGGCGGAATATTTTCATTGATCTCAGTGACTACAAGGCCTGGCCTAAAGTTGGACAAAATGGCGTCTAAAACCCAGTAATCGTTTCCGTCAATATCCAAGCAAAGGACACCGAACTTCTTGTCAATATCGAAATCTCGCAATGCTGGCCCGATGTTCTCCGAATCCACCAGGAAACTGCGCGCCTGAGCATGTGGAAACTTGTTATAAACCTTCGCCAGCAAAGCGTATTTCTGTGGATCGGCCTCGATACCGAGCGTTCGCCAGCTTGCCAGCAAGAGCGCGTAACTATTTGACCAGCGCACGCCATTGCCGGCGCCAATATCAACGACCGTTCGCGGCCAGTCAGGCGGCAGCAGTTGTTTTATGTAATTGGCGAGGATCTGTTGCTCATTAGCATGCGAAAACCTGCCCCGCAGAGAATAACGGGTCCTCTGCAGCGCGAGTTCAATCATGCCACCGTAGTGTTGAGCTGTTTTGGTTAAACTCATTTCCCTGCGCGCGTGACCACTCTTGACGGCTCCCGGCCAGCAAAAGTATCGGCAAAGATACCAAAGTCAACTTCTGATGCAAACCTGGTCCTGAACAAACACTAACGCTGGAGATGTCCGTAGTAGATTCGCGTTTCATATTCAAAGGTAACGATGCCGTCTTTCTGCTGGGCATAAAACAACCTCTCCAGTTCTGTGACCATGCTTTTGAAGTTGGGATGACTTTGATCGGGCATGTACGACGAGGACAAAACCCTCCCTTTTAGCGACTCAAGGTCGAAGTGTTGGACGTTTTCCAGAACTCTTAGCTCAAAACCTGCGGGCAGGAAAAACTCCGCAACTTCGCCGGTCACGTTCTCGTGCCTGACTTTTGCGTAGTCGGTTCCAAACCGAAGCAAAAGAGTCTCGTACTCTTGCAGAAAAACAGTTGAATCCAGCCGGCGCTCATTCCAAATCAGTACGACCCATCCGACAGGCTTCAGGATGCGCGTGAATTCCTTTTTGGCCAGCGGGCGGTCAAACCAGTGAAAGGCCTGCGCGGCGGTAATAAAATCCACGCTCTTCGCATCAAGGGTGGTCGCCTCCGCAGTAGCGTCAATACTCACGAACTTCGGCCAGGTTCGCAGCAGTTCTTCTGCTCTCTTGCGCATGGCAGCATTAGGCTCAATGCCAAAAACTACGTTGCCGTTTCTCAAAAAGAGTTCTGACAATATGCCGGTGCCGGAACCCACATCGGCGATCAAAGAAGTTTTCACCAGTCCACATTCGGATTCGAGAAGGTTGATAACGCCGGCAGGATAATTTGGCCGGTATCTCGCGTAATTCTCAGCGCGGTTTGAAAAGCGGGTTATCGAATCGTCCATGACCGAATTCTAGCCCAATCGCCCCGGAATGCCGACGGCATCGATGTGACGCGGATACTTCGACACGAACTCAATCGCGCGGAATTAGATTGTGTGTTGAAACAGGAGTGCCCGGTGGATAAAACTTCACAAATATGCGATGTCCCAAAAGCAGCAGAAGGATGAATCCGAACGTTAAGGGCAGACGCGTGTCTGATTTGACAAAGAGCCAGAAATGCACCGCGGCTGAGATTCCAGCAGCATAAACGAGTGTGTGCAATTTGCTCCAGCGTTTTCCTCCAAGCCGTTTCACCATTTTGGCGGTCGAAGTGATGGCCAGCGGAACCATGAGTAGAAACGCCGTCATCCCAAAGGCGATAAATGGCCGCGAAAGTACGTCGCCGGGTATGCTCCTGAGATTGAAATATCGATCAAACCCGACATAGGTGAGGAGATGAAGAAATCCGTAGAAGAATGCAAAAAGGCCGAGCATGCGGCGAAACTTTACGAGCCAATTCAAACCCGTAATCTTTCGCAACGGCGTTACTGCAAGCGTGATCGTCAGGAAAATCAACGTTAGCATTCCGGTCGTGCGCGTCATGAATTCGGCCGGATTGGGGCCTACATGTCTGTGGTAGACGTCCCATAGCAGCAAGCCGAGCGGCACAAGCCCGTTTGTGATGATTACAAATTTTGCGAAGCGCACGTCTTTCATCACTTAGTAATACTTCCGCAAGTCCATGCCCTCGTACAAATGTGCTACCTGCTCCGCATATCCATTAAAAAGGAGCGTATCTCGAGAACTGAACGCCGAGTCGCCAATGCGATGCTCTTCGGCCTGACTCCAACGCGGATGCGACACGTTTGGATTTACGTTCGAATAAAAGCCATATTCGTTGGGCGCTTGAATATTCCAGGTCGTCGGCGGCTCTTCAGCCACGAGCGTTATCTTCACAATCGACTTGATACTCTTGTAGCCATATTTCCACGGAACCACTAATCGGATGGGAGCACCGTCTTGCGGCGGCAGAGTCTCGCCGTAGAGCCCCGTAGCCAGAATGGTCAGGGGATGCATAGCCTCATCAAGCCGAAGGCCCTCAACGTAAGGCCAATCGAGTACGCCGGTTGATTGATTGGGCATACGTTTGGGATCGTAGAGCGTCTGGAAGGCAACGTATTTTGCCTGGGAGGTGGGCTCAACTTTTTCCAGCAATCTGGACAGCGGAAACCCAATCCAGGGAATGACCATTGACCATCGTTCAACACAACGCAATCGATAGGTACGTTCCTCCAAAGGAAACTTCAAAAGCTCTTCCAGGCCAAATGTCGCTGGCTTATTGACCAGACCTGTAACGGAAACATCCCACGGCTTTGTAACGAAGCCGGCGGCCTCGATGGCGACGCCCTGCTTGCTTGTGGAAAACTCGTAAAAATTATTGTAGTTGGTTATATCTTCGAGATCGGTGAGCTTTTCAGTAGTTGTAAAGCCGTTGCGCGCTCCGTTGTCTGAGGTCGAATTCGACACCGTTGCCAGAATCGTGCCTTTCGGCTTTTCTACGGGCGGCGGGTTGAGCTTGCGATAGAGAAGGCCGGTCGCGGCGGAGGTAGTAACTATTGCAGCCCCCCGTATGAACGAACGGCGATTTAGATAGTGCTTTTTGTCCGTGATCTCACTGGACCTGATATTACTGGCCTTCCTGATAAGCATAAACTCTATTCCCGCCGCTCTTATCTACGAACCCGAAGCACTAAACGGTTTGTCGGCCCCGTCGACGTTAGCCGAGTGCTCTTAGGGATCTTCAGGAATTTTCCCAAAGTAAAAACCTTGAGTTAACCCAACTTTTGACGTAATAGTATCGCCCACTCCGGCTCCGCCTTCCACTGCGGCCACAAACCCATAATTTTAGAGGCGGCGTAGCCTCAAAAGGATTCACGTTTGGAAGAAGTTCCGCAGCCACAACCCCCCAGCCAACCGCGGCCGGCTACAGCCAGCGAATTCCCATTGCGAGCCCGTGTGATTCGTTGGGCGGTTGTATTGTTGGCCGGCCTAATCATTCTGTTGATCCCCCTGCCCAACGGCATTACACGGCAATCCTGGCACCTGCTGGCAATCTTCGTCGCCACAATTGTCGGTTCAATCGTGCGGCCGGTGCCGGGAGGAGCCATGGTGCTATTGGGCGTTGCGGCGTTGGCGCTGACCAACACAATGACAATCGAAGAGGCACTGGCAGGCTACAGCGATCCCATTGTTTGGCTGGTGCTCGCAGCGTTTTTCATGTCGCGAGGGATGATTAAGACCGGACTGGGTCGGCGAATTGCCCTTCTATTTATCCGCGCTCTGGGTCGGCACTCGCTGGGACTCGGGTATGCGCTGGTCTCCACCGATATGTTGCTCGCCATGGTCATTCCTTCAAATGCCGCGCGCGCCGGCGGAATCATTTTTCCGGTAGCGAGAAGTCTGGCGGACGCATATGACTCAAAACCCGGAGAAACCGCCCGGCGGCTCGGCGCGTTTCTGATGACTTTGATTTACCAATGCGATGTGATTGTTTGCGCGATGTTCCTTACCGGGCAAGCGTCAAATGTATTGATTGCAAAGTTTGCAAAACAAGTCACGGGAATTGAACTGTCCTACGCACGCTGGGCGATTGCCGCGATTGTTCCGGGCCTGCTATCGCTCATAATTGTTCCCCTGGTGCTTTATCGTATCTTTCCGCCGGAGGTGAAACACACACCCGCAGCGGCTACTTTTGCGCAAAGCGAACTGCAGCGAATGGGTAGCATGAAGGCTGCAGAAAAGTTAATGCTGGTGGTCTTCGCCCTGGTGGCGGGTTTATGGATGACAAGTGCGCTTCACGAAATCAATTACGCAGCGGTTGCCCTGTTGGGTATTTGCCTACTTCTATTGTCTGGCGTCCTGAATTGGCAAGACCTCATTAGCGAAAGAGGGGCATGGGATGTCTTTATTTGGTATGGGGGGTTGGTCAGAATGGCCGGAGCGCTGGGGGAAACAGGAATCACCAGGCGGTTCGCTGAAAGTGCTGCCAGCTTTACGGTCGGTTGGAAGTGGTGGGCAGCGCTCGCCCTCCTCTTGCTTGTCTATTTTTACGCCCACTATGGATTCGCGAGCATCACCGCGCACGCGACGGCAATGTATATTCCGTTTCTCGTGGTAATTCTCGCCGCCGGCGCCCCGCCATACCTCGCGGTCCTGTCGCTGGCGTATTTTTCGAATCTGGACGCATCGCTAACTCACTTCGGAACCACGCCTGCACCCATTTATTTTGGCGCGGGTTATGTCACGCAACGAACATGGTGGATCTTGGGGCTTATAGTTTCGCTCATAACAATTCCCATCTGGGTGATTTTCGGTTTCACCTGGTGGAAACTCTTGAAGTTGTGGTGAAGAAAATGTCAACAACGAAAAGCTTGCATCAAACTCAACCGAATAAGGTTAGAGCCAAAGAAGTCAGTGAGCTTGAAAAGGACATTGTCGCTCGGCTGGCGGTGCTCGCTGGGCATCGTACCGCAGACATTCGAAGCGTACGAAAGGACTTTTCCAGGCTGCTGGCTGAGAGGCCACCGGCTTTAGTTATCGCTTTGGCGCTGAGACTGGCTCGGGATTCTGAGACTGTTCCAAAATTCTTCGCCTACGAGTTGATTCAGCATCACCCTCAAGCCCTGCGCAGCCTGAATTCCAAATCGCTGAGTAAGTTAGGTCAGGGCAACTCCAGTTGGGGAGAGGTCGATTCGTTCGCATGTTACCTGGCGGGGCCTGTATGGCGCGAGCGACAGGTCTCCGACAGTCTGATCGAGCGCTGGGCTTGTTCACAAGACCGTTGGTGGCGACGCACTTCCCTGGCTAGTACCATAGCTCTAAATAACAAAGCACGGGGAGGCAGAGGTGATGCCAGGCGCACGTTATTGATTTGCGAAAAGCTAATCCATGACCGTGACGACATGGTGGTAAAGGCTTTATCGTGGGCGCTCCGCGAACTCTCAAAGCGAGATGCACAATCCGTTCGCAAATTCCTGGCAGAACATTCGAATGAACTGGCGCCGCGCGTTGTCAGAGAAGTAAACAGCAAACTACAAACAGGTTTAAAGAATCCCCGATCAAGAATAGTAAGGTGAATAGAAACCTGACACCCACGGATCCCTGATTTCGGAACTGAACCAATATGGCAGGCTACTCCGGAACACCTCTGGCAAAAAAGCTCGGTTTCAAAGAAGGCTATCGCGTGGGTTTTGTAAATCCGCCGAAAGGATTTCAAAGCGAACTCGGTGAACTGCCTCCAAACGTCAAAATCAGCATCAGCAAGTTAACTAAACAACTGGATTTAATAGTGTTGTTTGCGGATTCACGGCAAATGCTCAGAAAGTCATTTCCAAACTTCGCCCGCAAGATCGCAAAGAGCGGAATGCTTTGGATCGCCTGGCCAAAAAAAGCGTCCGGAGTTTCGACTGACCTTTCGGAGAATGAAGTTCGTGAAATTGGCTTACGCGCCGGCCTCGTCGACGTGAAAGTTTGCGCGGTAAACGAAGTATGGTCCGGACTAAAGTTTGTTTATCGTCTTGCCGATCGCAAGTAGCTCATTCGTCTTTAACGATCCTCCGCGCCGACTAACGAAGTAGCAGTGTTGTACGCACGTTGTGCAATTGTGATCATTCACAGTTACAGAAATTAATTGGCAGCGAAAGTTGCGCACAGTGCGAAAAAGCACAACGCAAAGTTTTTCTTTTGCGATCCGCTTTTGCTTTTGTTCTCAAACCAGCGACCTTCAACTTGAAGACTAGTTATGGTAGGACCACGTGAGGCCGAGTGGAAAGTATTGCGTGAAACAAGGGGCGAACGGTTTCTCGGAAAAAGAAACGATTCAATTTTCAAGGTGAATTTGCAACCTGCAGAAGAGAAAAGTTGCGAGCACGAGAGTTAATCGACGATTAAGAACTTCCTTCATGTGATCACGTATCCTCTCGCAACAGAGTTGTTTGCATTTTACAAATCGTTGCTGCTTCACATCAAAACGCATCGATTTTGAGTGGCGTAGATGATGGACCAAGAAAGATCGAATTAGGGGTTGCAAAAAGTTTTGCGATCACTATAATGCGACTCCCTCGTTGGAAGCGATGATTGCTAGGAAATGAAGCGTTGAGTCGGACCTGGTTTAGATTGTGTTTGCGGGTTAATAGCTCTTATAAATTTTTGATGGCCCCCCGCCAACCTGCTACGCGATTCTAATCGGGTTTTGTGAGCCCCCCCTTCATCCTTTTTGAAGAAGCTCAAGGCAATCCAAGAAGATTTCCCTATAAGAATAGGGCCCTTCGAGAACAATCCATTCAACGCCCATCTGCGACCGGGAATCAATTTCTGACCCCGGCAAGGACATCTGTTTCTTCCAGCGAAGAATCTCCTGAGTACAGTTTGATTGGAGCGCTGAAAATGATGGAAGAAGCCGCGGTTTCCCGCAAGAATTGTCCTATTTGTTCCCTTGATCTGCCCTTATCCGAATTTGGAGTTTGCCGCGCGCGAAAAGACGGCAGAAATCTCTATTGTAAGAGTTGCATCCGCAAGAAAGTGACTGATAGCCGGCGCGCACTTAAGGAATACAGATCGGCGCGAAAGCGCTATGTCAGTCAACCCCTTCCCGGCACCTCATGGCCGTCTCAAACTGATGGAGAATCGCCTTCGTTACCGTATACGCGACTCTTGAGCAAACTTTCTCCAGTTGAGCGTGTGAAAGAAGCGATCAGGAAAGGCGCGCGCACGCAGCGAGAGATCGCGCAGGAGACGCGTCTGGGAAAAGACGAAATTGGCGATGCGATTGCCAATTTGTTGCTGTGGACACGTGAAATAAAAACGCAGGTAGTGGATAACATCCGGCTGTACTTCATTAATGAGTCCGCCGGAGTGGCTATCAGGGAAGAAGCGCTAAACCTTCCAGAACGCAAAGGTGACGTGCCGAGTTCTTTTAGCGCGATTCAGGGCTTAATGCCGGGCAGAAATCCTGAGGGAGAAGAACCCGAAAAAATCGGCGGCTGGGTGGCAGCCTAGCCGCCTCTCATGCGACTTATGGTTCGAAAGCTTGAAGCACTTCCTGGGCGTGCTCGTCGGGTTTGACCTTTTCAAAAACTTTTTTGACGCGGCCCTTTTCATCGATAAGAAAAGTCATCCGTTTCACACCCAAATACGTGCGGCCCATGAATTTCTTCTCGCCATAAACTCCGTAAGCGTCTGCGATTGCATGGTCGGTGTCGGCCAATAGAGTGAAAGGGAGTTTATATTTGGCAGCAAACTTCTTGTGAGACGCCTCACTGTCCACGGAAACACCAAGCACCTTGATGTCCCGCTTCTTAAAAGCAGCGAACGCATCGCGAAACGAACAGGCTTCTTTGGTACATCCCGGCGTGTCGTCTTTCGGGTAAAAGTAGAGGACAACTCTCTGGCCGCGCAGATCTTTGAGCTTGACGGTCTCACCGTTTGCGTCTTTTGCTGAGAACGTGGGCGCAACAGTTCCTTCTTTAAGCATTCGCGTTACTCCCTTGGCCGAGAAATGGCTTACCTTGATTCAGAATCGTCGAATGCGCACATGTTAAGCCAGTGTCCTCACCACGGGCAACAATCGTTAGGTACGGTCATGAAAAACAAAACAAAAGGAAGTTATTGGATGGTCAAGCAGGAGCCGGAAACTTATTCCTGGAGCGATTTTGTCAAAGACGGGCGCACGGATTGGACTGGAGTCAGAAATTATCAGGCCCGCAACAACCTCCGGGAAATGAAGACGGGCGATCGGGTTTTGTTTTATCATTCAGGAAAAGAAAAAGCCGTAGTCGGTTTGGCAGAGGTCGCTAAAAGCGCTTACTCTGACCCGACCGCGGAAGACGTGCAGTGGCTGGCCGTCGATCTTAAACCGATCAAGGCCCTCAAAAACCCGGTGCCGCTGGCTGCGATTCGCTACGACAAGCGGCTAAGCCAGTTGCCGCTTATTAGGCAATCACAACTATCCGTGATGTCGCTGACGAAAGACGAATTTGACATTATTGTCGCGACGGGAGAAGGCAAGACCAGAAAAAAGGGATAAACGTCGCATTTAGTGGCGGTCGCGCCAGCATTGGAGGCAAGAAATGTTTAAGCAGCTCGACTACACAATGGTAGTCGTTTCAGACATGCAGCGCTCAGTAGAGTTTTATCGCGATAAGCTTGGCATCCCGCTAAAGTTTCAAACGCCAGAATGGACCGAATTTCAAACCGGGTCGACAACCCTCGCGTTACACGGCGGTGGTGTCGTTTCAGCCACGCCTCCTGCCGGCGATCCAACAAAGGTGGCCGGCAGTTGTTCGATTGGCTTTAACGTGGATGATGTCGAGAAAACCCACCTGGAGCTGCAGGCAAAAGGAATCCGGTTTGTTATGCCGCCAACACAGAGAGAAGGCGAGGGCATCAAATTGGCAGTGTGCATCGATCCTGATGGTTTGCCGATCGCGTTTGCCGAGACGATTGCCAAATCAGCGACGATCTAAAACTGATTTCGCAGTCAGTCGAACAGCCCTGGCTCGACTTGCGCGGGTTTCGGTACCACGGATTCCGCCAGTTCAGGATACTTTTCAATTAACGGCATGGGCGCGAATACTCGCTCTTCCTCGATAGTGGCCTTTATTTCGAGCGCATTGACTACTGCCTGACCGCGAAAATGGTTGTTCGTAATTACGTAGGACTCCTTCGTTTTCGCCGCAATCTGCTTAATGCGCGCAATCCACGGCTCCAACTCGTCAAGCGAATAAAGATAGTTGTAACGATCATCGCGCGGCGCCTTTTCTCGGAACCAGTCCTGGTAATTCCTGCCATGCAGCCGTACGTAGCCGATCTGTGATGTCGCCAGGCCGGCAGGCTTGATCGATTTTGCGAACAGCGGTTGATCGACGTTGCATATTCCCACGCCCAATTGCTCCAACCATTCGTAGATTTGTGGGTTGTTCCAGGACGAATGCCTGATTTCAAGCACCAACGGGTATTCGCTGAATTTCTCCAATAGCTTCGCCAGATAAACTCGATCGTCATCTGTATTCTTAAATGACCATGGAAACTGCAGCAGCAGTGCGCCAAGCTTTCCGGCGCTCTGCAAAGCATCCATCCCTTCGCGCACTTGTTTTTCATCCGCGGCAGTCGCTTTGCCGCGTTCGTGTGTGAAAACGCGGTTGAGTTTTGCCGTGAACATGAAGTCGGGCGCGCCACCAACGCGACGCACCCAAGCTTCTGCGGTGGAGATTGAGAAAGGCCTGTAAAAACTGCTATTGATTTCAATGGTGTCGAAAAATTGCGCCAGATATTCGAGCGGGTCAAACTTTGCGCCTGGCTTTTGCGGGTAAACTATGCCTTCCCAGTCTTTATAAGCCCAACCGGCAGGTCCGATGCGGATTTTGTTAGTCATTGCGTTGCCGCGGCGGAATGCGGACCATTGTCGCCGTGAAAGCTTCTGGTTGAATCAGGAAGTAAAAACCACGTGCATAGTTCAGTCGACTATTTTGCTTTAATTGCGCTCGCGATGCGACTCTGGAAGATCGATGGTATAAACAAATGCGAACAACGCCAGGAAAGGAGGTCCACGATGCGTCTTACCGAAATGGTTTCGTGCTCTGGTTGAGCGGCTAAGCTGTCACCGAGCTTACTCGCTCAGGTGTTGAGCGGGCTACCAACACAGCCCAGTAATGAAAATGTTTTGGTCGGCTTTAGCACGGCCGACGACGCCGGAGTGTATCTGCTGCGCGACGACCTCGCGATTGTGCAGACTGTCGATTTTTTCACGCCAATCGTGGACGACCCCTTTGTTTATGGCCAAATCGCCGCGCTCAATTCCATTAACGATGTCTGGGCGATGGCCGGAACCCCACTAACGGCACTGGCAATTACCTGTTTTCCCAAGAAGGGTGTAGATCCCGCGATACTCGGCGAAATTATGCGGGGCGGGCTGGAGACATTGAATTACCATGGCGTTACGCTGATTGGCGGTCATAGCGTAGACAATGAGCAAATTATGTTTGGCTATGCGGTAACGGGCGTAATCGATCCCGGCAAGATCGCCACTAACGCCGGCGCGCGACCGGGCGACGTAATTATTTTGACAAAACCAGTCGGCACTGGCGTGATCTCGACCGGTATCAAGTTTGAAAAAACGGCTCCCGAAATTGCCGCAGCTTCCGTCTCTACAATGCTGACGCCGGGCAGATATGCCGCTGAGGCGATGCGGGAGTTCGACGTAAAAGGCGCAACTGATGTCACCGGCTTTGCGCTGCTGGGGCACGCATGGGAGATGGCGAAGGCCAGCAACGTTACGATCCGCATCGAACCCGGTAAGGTGCCGTTGCTCGCAGGCGCGCTGGAACTGGCAGCCGCGGGGATGCTGACGAGCGGCGATAAGAGCAACCGCGAATACATTGGAGCCGATATTGAAATCAGCGAGACAGTGGACAAAAACCTGGTCAAGTTGCTCTATGACCCGCAGACAGCGGGCGGGATGTTGATTTCGGTACCGGCTGATCGAGCGGACAAATTGCTGGCGCGCCTCCGGGAAAATTATTTGCAGGCGAACCTAATCGGCAGCGTGCATGCACGAACTGCGCATTCCATTGAGGTTAAGAATCGATAACACTTACGCCGCGGTATTAAATCCGGAAACGAAACTGGTCATCGCGCCAGGAAGTCATCAAAGAGCTATCGAAGATGGCGTGGTCGATGAATATCATGGATTTGAGAGAATGTCGCTTGGCAGGTATGCTTTAATTTCAACTCGGGTTCTGCCCTGAATTTTTTGTCTGTAAATCCAGTTATGGTTTCCACCCTAAAGGCCTCTGAACCAGCTAAGCTCCCAATTATCGATCTCTACCGGTCCGTACGCGCGCGCACGATGCAAATCGTAGCGCCGCTGGAGACGGAAGACTACGTTATTCAGACGGCTGAGTTTATGAGCCCGCCGCGCTGGCATATCGGCCATACATCCTGGTTCTTTGAGACGCTGTTGCAAGCGTACCAACCCGAATACAGGATTTTTTCTGAAGATTACTTATTCTATTTCAACTCCTACTATGAAGGATTTGGGGCGCGAATCCAGCGGCCCAAGCGCGGAACAAAGTCTCGCCCTACAGTTAAGGACACCGTCGTTTATCGCCAGCACATCGACGAGCACATGCTCAGACTACTCGAGTCTCTCGATGATCACCTGACTTCGAAAACGGTGTTCGAGTTGGTCAGGCTCGGACTTGAGCATGAAATGCAACACCAGGAGTTGCTCGTTTACGACATCAAGCATCTGCTTTGTGATCAATTTGCCGCGCCAATCAAGCCGGCTCCGACAACGACCTTGAAAGTCGAAGGCATGGCGGAAATTGAAGGGGGGCTCTTTTGGTTGGGCCACGGAACGTGGGCCGGTAGCCCGACTGTCAAGGAGGACTCATCCGGCTTCAGCCTCGATGAGTTTGCATTCGACAATGAAAAGCCTGCTCATCAGGTCTTCATGCAGGACTTTGCGATTGATCGCGCGCTCGTCAGTAATGGCGACTTCCTCGAGTTTATTCAGGACGGCGGTTACCAAAACTTTCGTTGGTGGTTCTCAGAGGGGTGGGAAGTTGTGAACCGGGAGCAATGGGGTGCGCCGCTTTACTGGGAATTGCATGATGGCAACTGGGCGATTCGCGATTTTGCGGGTTTGCATTCTGCTGCGGATAAAGCAAATGAACCTGTTTGTCACGTCAGCTACTACGAAGCTTCCGCATTCGCCAAATGGGCTGGAAAGCGTCTGCCAACAGAGGCCGAGTGGGAAAAGACCGCGGCCTTTAATCCTGATGGCGCACGTCAGAATTTCCCCTGGGGCAACGATGCGCCCGGCTTATCCAAAGCTAATTTGTTTGAAAATGGACTATGGGCGCCAGCCGCCATCGGTTCATTTCCCGAGGGCCTGAGCGGTTATGGCTGTCACCAGATGATCGGCGACGTTTGGGAATGGACGACCTCAGACTATGTTCCCTACCCGGGCTTCAAATCCGAGTTCGACGAATACAACGACAAATGGTTTGTTAATCAGAAAGTCTTGCGTGGCGGTTCATTCGCCACGCCGCAAACGCATATCCGCTCGACTTACAGGAACTTCTTTCACGCGCACGAGCGCTGGATGACCTCTGGCTTCCGCTGCGCGAAAGATGTAACGCAAACGCGATAGCACAGCCACTCCATTGTCAACAATACTGAACGATATCGAAGTTCGCGTGCTCGGTTCGCTTGTTGAGAAGCAAGTGACCACACCCGAATACTATCCGCTTACACTTAACTCCCTAACGCTCGCTTGCAACCAGAAAAATAACCGCACACCGGTAACGTCGTACGACGAAGCCGAAGTGGCGCAAGCGCTTGAAAGTCTCCGGGAGAAGAACCTGGCGTATGTGTTCTATGGCAGCACGAGTCGCGTGCCGAAATACAAGCACGTCCTGCCGGAAGTTATGCATTTGAGCCCCCCGGAGCTCGCGTTGATGTGCGTCCTCATGCTGCGGGGGCCGCAGACGACCGGCGAACTGGCAACGCGCGCGTTTCGGCTTCACGAGTTTTCCGGTCTCGAAGAAGTTGAGTCCACTCTCAGTTCATTAATTTCCCGGGAGCCGGACCCCTTGGTTATTCGCCTGCCGCGTCAGCCGGGACAGAAAGAAGCGCGCTTTGCCCATCTGCTTGCGGGCGAGATTTCGGGCGAGATGCCGAGCGAAGAACGGCCGCGAGATACGGTTGTTCGTTCCAGCCAATCGGATCGGGTTGCAAAACTGGAAAGCGAAGTGCAAACCCTTAAGACGCAGGTTGAAACACTTCGCGTGCAGTTTGAAGGCTTCAAAAAGCAGTTCGAGTAACCATCCGGATTAGGCGGAGCGTAAGCAGATTTCGCTTATTACACAGATTTAAACAGACATAGCCAGGGCAGTTCGAACCATTCTCATTTCTGACTGTTCTGCCTACTTTTTAACCTGCGTCATCTGCGTACTCTGTGGATAGCATGGTCTTTCAATTGCACCTCTAGGCCAGTGTTTCATGTATGCAAACCACGGCCGGCTGAGTTATAATCCCCTTCCCTATGAATCTCGAAATATTTCATCCGGCGGTGGCGCGCTGGTTTGCGAAGACCTTTGCTGCCGCAACGCCGCCACAGAAACAAGCCTGGCCGGCCATCAAAGCGCAGCAGAACACTCTGATCGCCGCCCCTACCGGTTCAGGTAAAACCCTTGCAGCATTTCTCTCGACCATCGACGACCTGGTCAGGCTCGGCGTTGACGGAAAGCTCGACGACACCACGCATGTCGTCTACGTATCTCCGCTCAAAGCGCTAAGCAACGACATTCAACGCAATTTACAAATCCCGCTCGCCGGCATTCAGGAAGAACTTGGCGCGCTCGGTCTCCCCGCAGTCAACATCCGCACTTTTGTCAGGACCGGAGATACTCCCGCTGGCGAGCGCACCGCGATGACCAAGCGGCCTCCTCACATTGTCGTAACCACTCCGGAATCGCTTTACATCCTGCTGACCAGCGAAGGCGGACGCCGCATGCTGCAGACGACGCGCACGATCATCCTGGACGAAATTCACGCGGTGGTCGGCGATAAGCGTGGCTCTCATTTGGCACTTTCAATTGAGCGTCTGGAACAACTGGTCAGGCAACACGAGTCGGAAAACTCACAACGCGAAATCCGGAAAGCGAAACTGGTTCGCATCGGCTTGTCGGCGACTCAACGTCCCATTGAAGAGGTGGCACGGTTTCTGGTGGGCACCGATAACCTCAAGTCCGACGGAACGCCCGAGTGCACGATCATCGATAGCGGGCACGCGCGCCGGCTTGATCTGGCGATCGAGCTTCCTGAGTCGCCTTTGCAGGCTGTGATGTCCGGCGAAGTTTGGGAAGAAGTTTACGATCGGCTTGCAGAGCTAATCCGGCAGCACAATACGACGCTTGTCTTCGTGAACACCCGAAGATTGGCGGAACGTGTTTCCCGCCATCTGGGCGAACGTCTCGGCGATGAGAATATCGCCGCGCATCATGGCAGTCTGGCACGCGAACAACGGTTAGCCGCCGAGCAGCGGTTGAAAGCCGGCGAACTGAGCGCGCTGGTGGCGACGGCTTCGCTTGAGCTCGGCATAGATATTGGCGATGTAAACCTTGTCTGCCAACTCGGTTCGACGCGTTCCATCGCCAGCTTTCTGCAACGCGTGGGACGCTCAAATCACACCGTGGCCGGGTTTCCCAAGGGCAGAATTTTCCCTCTTTCGCGTGATGAACTGGTGGAGTGTGCGGCGATCATAGACTCGGTACGGCGCGGCGAATTAGACCGCCTGGAACTGCCGGAGTTGCCGCTGGATATTCTCGCGCAGCAGATAGTTGCCGCTTCTGCTGCCGAAGAATGGACGGAAGACAAT
Organism: Pyrinomonadaceae bacterium; assembly: GCA_035297925.1. Lineage (GTDB taxonomy): Bacteria > Acidobacteriota > Blastocatellia > Pyrinomonadales > Pyrinomonadaceae > PSRF01. Next base: position 27,014 of record DATGYM010000443.1, read on the forward strand.
CTCTTTCATATGATCCGGCGCGCCTATCCCTACCGGAACCTGACTCGCGAACAATTTGATTCCGTCCTCCGCATGCTGGCCGAAGGCTTTTCCACCAAGCGCGGCAAGCGCTCCGCGTATCTGCATCACGACGCCGTCAATCATCGCATTCGCGGGCGAAGGAATGCGCGCATTTCAGCAATCACTTCCGGCGGCGCTATCCCGGATACGGCCGACTATGCGGTTGTACTTGAGCCGAGCGATCTGGTAATCGGCTCCGTCAATGAAGACTTTGCCATCGAGAGTCTGCAGGGGGATATCTTTCAACTGGGAAACACTTCCTGGCGGGTACTGCGCGTCGAGCAGGGGAAGGTGCGCGTCGAAGATGCGCATGGACAACCACCATCTATTCCTTTCTGGTTAGGTGAAGCTCCCGCGCGTACTCATGAGCTTTCCGTCTCGGTGTCGCGTCTGCGGACAGAGGTAGCGAAGAGGATCGAGATCATTGCTGACTACAAAAACGTGGACGTCATTGATGATGCCTCAGCTTCTGAACAGCCAGGCGACGATCAGGGGCCCTCGATTAACATCGAGCCGTCGATTAACTATTTGGTGGACGAAGTGTGCATCTCGCGCGCCGCTGCCGAGCAGATCGTCGACTATCTCGCCGGCGCCCGAATGGTTCTTGGCGTAATGCCTTCACAAGACGATCTTGTTCTGGAACGCTTCTTTGACGATAGCGGCAGCATGCAGCTGGTGGTTCATTCACCGTTTGGCAGCCGTCTGAATCGCGCCTGGGGACTGGCGCTGCGGAAGCGTTTTTGCCGCAAGTTTAATTTTGAGTTGCAGGCTGCGGCCACGGAAGACGCGGTGGTTCTCTCCCTCGGCCCTACACACAGTTTTCCGCTCGAAGAAGTGTTCCATTACCTCAATTCTAAAACCGTGCGCCAGCTTTTGTGCCAGGCTCTGTTGGACGCACCGATGTGGAACATTCGCTGGCGCTGGAACGTGACGCGATCCCTCGCAGTGTTGCGTCGCCGGGGCGGCAAGAAAATTCCTGCCCAGCTCCAGCGGATGGACGCTGAGGACTTGTTAACTGCCATCTTTCCCGATCAGGTCGCCTGTCAGGAAAACCTCGGCGGCGGCGAACGCGAGATTCCGGTCCACCCGCTCGTAGATCAGACGGTCAAGGACTGTTTGGAAGAAGCGATGGACATTAACAGTCTCGAAAGGCTGTTGCAGGCAATCGAGCGCAATGAAAAAAATCTCTTTGCGCGCGACGTGATCGAAGCTTCCCCGCTGGCGCAGGAGATTTTGAACGCTCGGCCCTACGCCTACCTCGATGATGCTCCGCTTGAAGAAAGGCGCACTCGCGCTGTGCAGCAGCGGCGTTGGTTGGATCCGCAAACGGCCAAAGACATGGGCAAACTGGATCAGGCCGCCATCGACCGGGTACGCGATGAAGCCTGGCCACGAGTCGAGAATGCAGATGAACTCCATGATGCGCTGGTGGAGCTGGGTTTTATTACCACGGACGAAGGCGCAGAGTGGCAGGAGTTTTTTACGGAGCTCAGGAACGATCGACGTGCGGCAGTAATGCAACCTGGTACCGGGACCGCGGGCGTCCCGCCCGCAATGAGCGCCCAGCGCGAAGGGCCTGATACCACGGTGCCGTCTGCCAATGCCACGGATGCGGACGGGACGCCTGCGGTCCCAATAATAAAGTTGTGGGTTGCTGCGGAACGGCTGCCACAGCTAAATGCTGTATATCGGGGGGCGTTGTTCAAGCCGCCCATCGTCGCTCCCGAAAGTTTCGCTCAGACACCCTGGGATTTTGAAACTGCGCTGGTCGAGCTTCTGCGTGGGCGCCTCGAAGGCCTGGGACCGGTGACAGTGCAAGGTTTGGCAGGGTCATCAGGGCTAAGCACGAATGATATTGAAACCGGACTGCTGAGGTTGGAGGCCGAAGGGTTTGTTATTCGCGGACAGTTTACGCCGGGCGGCAGCGAAACTGAGTGGTGTGCGCGGCGCTTGCTCGCGCGCATTCACAGTTACACACTCAATCGTTTGCGGCAGGAGATCGAGCCCGTTGCCACTGCCGATTTCATGCGTTATCTGCTCGCCTGGCAAAAGGTGGCGCCTGATCACCAAATGGAAGGGCCGGAGAGCCTGCGCGCCATCATTGAACAACTAGAAGGTTTCGAGGCGCCGGCTGCGGCCTGGGAAGGCGAACTGTTTCCCAGTCGTTTGGCAGAGTACGATCCGGCCTGGCTCGATGCTCTTTGTCTTTCCGGTGAAGTGGTGTGGGCAAGGTTGACTCCGCCAACTTCGACGCGCCCTGCTTCAGTTGAGCCGGGCAATGAACGCACACGTGGGGCGGCTCCGGTGCGCAATACTCCCATCGCTCTGTTACGACGCAAGAACTTTGCTGTTTGGAATGCCGTGTTTCCACAGCCTTCGGTAAGCGAACTCGAGTTTTCGACGACTACAGAAGCAGTACACGATTATCTGGCAACGCGTGGCGCTTCTTTTTTTACCGACATCGTTGAAGGCACAAAACTTTTGCGCGCCCAGGTCGAGGAAGCACTCGCCGAGTTGGTCGCAAATGGTTTGGTCATCTCTGACAGCTTCGCAGGTTTGCGTGCTTTGTTAACTCCGTCGAGCCGCAAGACGCACGCGGCGGCCAGACGAAAACACCGGCAACCTGTATACGAAATGTCGAGCGCAGGGCGCTGGTCGTTGTTGAAAAGAGATAACGGCAGTACTGATGCATCAGCCGCCCGGGGCAGTAGCCCGACCGCTCGGGGCAGTAGCACGACCGCCCGGGGCAGTAGCCCGACCGTGAGGGAGGGCTCCATCGATCCTGAAGCCGCAGAGTCTATTGCCCGTATTTTGCTTAATCGCTATGGCGTGGTCTTCAAGCGGTTACTGGAACGGGAAGGCATAACCTTGCCCTGGCGCATTCTGCTGCGGATCTATCATCGACTGGAAGCGCGGGGCGAGATTCGCGGGGGACGCTTTGTTGCAGGAATATCAGGCGAGCAGTTTGCGCTGCCGGAAGCAGTTGGGATGTTGCGAGCAATTCGCCGCACGCGTACTGGTACGATGGATTTTGGTTTCCGTTCGCGGGCTCAGGGAACAGAGGCGGGTTCGCTTGCGGTTGGGGCCCAACCGGATTTCATGAGCGCGGAAACGGAAAGCCTGATTTCGGTAAGCGCCGCCGATCCGCTAAATCTGGTTGGCATCATCACTCCTGGCGGTCGCGTTACCGCGCACACTTCAAATCGCATTCTGTACAGCAACGGCGAGCCGATTACAGTTTTGGAATCTGGTGAGACGCGTTTTCTGGTCGAGCTAAGCCGCACTATGGAATGGAAGGCCAAGAGCGCGCTGCTGCGAAAGGCCACACCACCGCAACTGCGTACCTACCTGCGCCGGCCGGCGTGAATGAAGACTGCAAAGTCGCAAGTTATGGTTCAAGCAGACAGCGCTCAAGCTGCAGCCTGCTGCTGGAATTAGGCAAGTTGAAGCTTGAATGCTGAACCTGGCGGACGTGGGACACGGTACGCGTTTTTAGACCGGATTAAGTATCACGATCTCGGCGCGTTCGCGGGCGCTGTCGAGAAAGGCGTCGGTATCCGACTCTATTTTCGCCTCAGTCAAAGTTCGTTCAATCTCACCGCGAGCTTCGTCCAGCGTAGGCACAATCTGACCCGGTGCCCGTGCCTTTAAGCGCGGCACGTAGACGTCTTTGTAGTAATCAGCAATCTCTTTTTGGGTGATTACAACAAAGTTGCGAAAGCGAAAGTCGAGATATTTTTCTATTCTTACTCGCTGCAGCAGAATCTCATCCAGTTTGTCGGCAGTGAGTCCCACGCGTTGCAGCCGTTGCTGAAACTCTGGGGGGGAAGCAAAGGCCTTCACCAATTCATCGCGAGCGCTTTTGAGTTCCTCCGCCGTGGGAGCTATGGACGGCAACTTCTCCGCTTCCTGCAGGATCAATCGCTGGTCGGTGACCAAACGCAGGGCCCGATTGAGATCAACTGACGTCGGACTGTCCAGCGGCGTGTTTGGTTGCAGCGCCAACTGCCAAAGCAAATCCGAGTAAGTTACCAGACAGATTTGGCGGCAATCCGGGATGACCCCGGCGTTTACCGTCTCCACCATTTTGTCGACGACCTGCTGTGCGCGCACCGTGCGAGTGAGCAGTGAGCCGTGAGCAGTGAGCAGTAAGATGACAGGAAGCAGACGTTGGAAGGCGGACCACACACCGCGGATCACTGACCGCCGCAAATTGACCATTGATCTCTGTCTCCTAATTATCATTGTCTAACTCTGCTCACTGCTCACCGCTCGCTCTCCTAGAACGTTTGCGTGAATCTGAAATGCAATTGCGTCCGCTTCAAACGATAAACTGCCGGCGTCCCGGTAAAGTCGTCGGGATCGGCACTGGGCCCGCGCTGTGGAATCAGGAACCGAGGCGGGTTGAGCAAAAAGCCATAGTCCACGGCGAGCGCGCCGCCGAATGGGGTTTGTATTCTAAAGCCCAGTCCCACCGTGTTACTCCAATGCGCGCGCAGGTTCGCAGCGTTTATCGCCGCCACCACATCTCCCGCCGGCACTGGTGTGTTGTCGTGCTTGCCAAACAAATCCCCGATGCGCCTGAACACGTTGCCACCATCGTAAAAAGGAACCGCCTGAAGCGCTCTGGTTAAAGGTATGCGCGCTTCTAGATTGACGATCGCCAGCGCGTTGCCGCCCACCGGCACAGTGAACGGATTCAACACGACCTCTTTTTTGTTTTGGTCGATGAAACGCCCCTTGGGAATGATGACCTGCCGCGGACCTGCCTCCTCAAAATTGAATCCCCGGAGTGTAGTAGAGCCGCCGGAAAAAAATCTTTCGCTGATGGGCAGCGTAAGATCGATTTCGTCTATGGTGCCGTTGTCATCCCGGTCGCGCGGGTTGAAAATATTAGCAAGTCCAAGCGTTGCGTTCGCTGCAAAGACAGTTCCGCGCATGGCGTTCATTTTGTAATAGCGGCGATAACTTGCCTGCAGCCGATTGAAGGAAAGGTTGCCGCCCAACTGTCGCAAAGCAATCGCGTAGTCAATATTGAAGAAGGCGCCGCGCGTGGCGTCCAGTTGATTGTAGCGACAGATTTCGCCGGGCGTGCCCGTTTCCTCTTCGGGATTGCGCACCATGCCCAACAATCCCCGCTCGCACCGTTCGCGCGTGTCGCGAACGAATGAAGTGCCGAAACGCGAGAGGCGCACAGCCCGATCCGGTTGCAGCACGGGCTTTATCAGCAAGCTCTGCAGGTTAAAAAGCCGCACGTCTTCATAACTGTAACGAGCGAAGACAGCGGAATGTGTCTTCGCATCAAGCACGCGCTGCGTTTCGATGGCGGCTGTAAAGCGGTTGATGGTTGGTTCCTTGACCCGCATGAGAAAGTCATCGAGCGCGTTGCCTTTCTCGTCAAGTCGTTGAACGATGCCCATGGTGCCGCGATCAATCGCGGAACGGAAAAACCGCGTCACCGTCGAATCGCGCTGGTATTCAAGAGAAATGCCCAGTGGCGCAAAGCTGTTTTCGCCGTAGCGCTTGAAACGCGGATCGAGGTATTCCAGTCTCACGCGTTGTTGCTGGCTGCTCACGCGCAAGCGCATCGCGCTCTGGCGCAGCTTGTTCATGAAATTGACGTTGCTTAATTCCAGCAGACCAAGCGGGCCAGTATCCGTCGAGAAGCCGCCGCCGTAGTCCATCACGCGCGGCTTCTTCTCTTCCAGGTCAATAATCACGTCCTTGCGTTTGAAGCCCGAGGCCGTTTCTCCCGCGGGCTCCGTGCGGATAATCACCTGGCGGTACGCATCCGTCAGATAGAGTTCCCGCTCGCTGTCGGCTATTCGGTCCGAGCGCAGCACATCGCCTTCAGAAATTGGAATTACTTTCAGGATTGCCGCTCGTTTGGTGCTTTGCGTTTCCGCACTGCCGGTAACGCCATTGATAACAATTTGATTAATGAAAACTTTGTCGCCTTCGTTGGTAATGGAGTAGATAAGCCTGACCTGCTCTTCATCATTTTTCTTTGGCAGCTCAACTATCGAGTATTCCATCTGCACATTTCCATAACCTTCGCGCGCATACAGAGCCAGCATGCGTTCGCCGTCGGCGCGCGCCTGAGAGCGCGAATAAGGCGCGCCAATCACCGTCTTCAATTCGTCGCGCAGACGTTGATCGGTATAGATCCTGTTCCCCCGCACTTCGACGCCGGCGATCCGTGTTAATGGTCCTTCCGTCACCTGGAACGTGATGATCAGGCTTTCGCCGCTTATCGATACGCCCTGGAGAACGTCCACTTCCGCGCGACGGTAACCGAGGTCACGCATGTAGTTTCGAATTGTCCTCTTATCCTGCTCGAGCAGGGTCAGACTGGTATAGCCCCGGCCATAGCCAAGCAGCGGAATCAATCCCAGCGCGCTCGCTTTCTGCGTCCTGAGGTCGGCGGCCACGTCGGCGTAGGTGAGTTTGTTTGTGCCGGTGATTCTAATGTCGGTCAACTTAAAACGACGGCCGCGCTCGATGTCGTAGCGGATCTCCACAGCATGGCCGGTTAAGGTTTCAGGATTCAAAGTTTCACAGGTTGACGCTGCGCCATTGGGACCCAGATCGGGTGTGGGCGGCGTGACGCTACAGACAGGCGTGACCTCTGTGAAAAAATAACCCTGCTCCTGCAGCTTGTTCCGCAGACGGCGGCCACCTTCGACGATTGCAGAGATGTCGATATTTCCTTCGCGCTTTACAGGCAACAGCTCGCGCGCTGTTTTTTCACTCATCGGGTAATCCGGGACGATCACGGTAACCTTTGGTCCCACCGTACCCGTCAGGTTGATCGTAATCGTGTTGCGCTCAGGGTCGCGCTCTACCCGCGCATCCTCGAGCAAAGGGGCAAGGAATCCCTGATCGATCAGTGCCTGCCTGATCCTGGTTGTATCGGCGCCCAGGGCTTCGCGCGTGAAAGGCGCGCCGGGCTGAAGCTGCAGCGTTGACTTTACCGCGGCCGCATCAAAACCGCTGATGCTGATGTTGAAGGATTCAACGCGGGCCTGTTCGCCCGTTACGATGTGATAAGTGACTGTCGCGCGCGTGCCGCTGGGATCGAGTTGCTCGCGCGATTCAACGGTCGCATTAAAGTAGCCGCGATCCCGCAGATAGACCTGAAGTTCTTCCGAGTTGCGCAGCACGATCTGTTTGGAGAGACGTGTGCCCGGTTGCGTGAGATTTACACGAGCGCGCAGCTCGTCTTCAGTAACCGGCGTTCCGTTCGCAGCGGTCAATTCAAAGTTGACGTCGCCAATCTGAACCTGTCGCTGGATCACAAAACGCAGGCGGATAGCACCCGTTTTTGCCGGCGACTGCTCAAACACTTCCACTCGCGCATTCGCAACTCTCTCAGAATCAAATAACGCCTGCAGCGAGTCGCGAATGGCCACTGCCGAGAATTCGGTGTTGGGAAGGACTCTGACGATTGATAGAAATTCGGCTTCGGCGGCTGGATCAGCGGGTGAACCTTCCAGGGTGATCTCAACCGTGCTGACCAGCCGACCCTGGTATTCATCAAAGTTTGAGCCGGCCTGCGCGCTAACGAAAGCAACGAGCACCGTGGCCGTAAGAAACACTGTCGAAAGAAACCGTTGCACCCGCACCCGCCTTAAAATCGTCTTCTGAATCTGATCTCAAAATTGAAGTTGTTGTTACGCGTAGTGAGCCGCCGGGTCGAAGCCTGCTCATACTGCGCGATAAAAAAGAGGCGGTCAGACACCCGGTACTCGACAGCCAGTATTTGATTTGGATCCGAAGTAACGTTGGTCGAGTAGGTTACCGACAGGTCTTTATTAATTCTTTTTCCAACCGTCAGACGCGCTGCCGGAGTCGAGCCGGTCCCACCGATAACGGGATTTATCTCGAACCGGCTAAGGCCGAAAAGTTTGCTCGTCGCGCGTTGTGCCGGAGCATTAATGAGGGCGTCGGTCAGGAGACTGGTAGCCGTTCCCAACCCCGACTGCGAAAGTATCGAAGTACTTGTGTCTCCCGATGCGAGCTGCCCCGTAGTAATCAGCGAAACAACATCCGCTTGCGGCAGCGCTGGCTCCGAACTGATAACGGCCTGCGGTTGCGACAGCGGACCGGTGAGGCCGACCGTTACCCGATAACCGCGAATCTGCGATTCGCCCTGAACATTTATTATCGGATCGGCTTGTCGCTGCGGTGGCAAGTCCACCAAAGCGCGGGTTATCTCGTAGCGGTCGTTACGGAAATTGAGAGTGCCGCTGGTGGCAGTTATTCTTCCTGACAGGAGCGGGTCCTTTACGGGACCATTTACCAGCAGCGATATCGAGCCGACCATATCGGCGAGATTGTTTCTTACCACCAGTGCGTTGCGACCTTCCACGCGTAAGTCGCTGAACAGAGCTGTGCGCGTAATTTCGATCTCGTTGCCTTCTTCGATAGATTCCACCTGCCTGAAATTGATCAAATCGGCCAGCTCGATGTCCTCGGTGTATTCACTCCGCTTAACATTCACTACCCCACTAATCAGTTGTTCGCGCGAAGTGCCCTTGATTTCCAGATCGAGATCAGCGGTGGTACGGAAGTTCGTGGGGTAAGGCGCGGTGACATTGTCGCCGTGAACATTGAACAAAAAGCGAGCGAGTGTGAAGCCTTCGAGCAACGCGCCGCCAGTGGCGGAAATATGGCCGCCACCCAGCGTGCCCGTCATCGAATCGATTTGGGCCTGGTTCGCAGTGAATCTGACGAGTGTTTTCACATTGGCAATGGTCCAGCGCTCATTTCCCAACAGCAAAGAGAAAGAGCCCGACGCGACCGATGCGGTTCCGTTCAGGCGCGGACGTTCGTACGTGCCGGTTACTCTTACCGCAACCTCTGCGATGCCTGACAGAAACGCATCCGGACTGAGCCCATTCAAGACCCGCAAATTGAGTTGTCCGTCAGCCGTCATGCTTTCACGGCCGTCCGGGCCCAGCGCCAGGGTCCCGCCAAGAACGATATTCGTGCCTGGCCCGGTGAATCGCGTTTGCTCAAAAGTTATTTCACTCGGGGAGAATTGCACGACGAGGGGTGACGTGGCATTGAGTTGGACGTCTTCGACACGGAAGCTAAGACTGGTGAAATTGGCCGTGCCACGTAAACCGCCGGCAGAAAAGTATCCGTCTTCATCAAGCAGATTGCCGCTTGCTTTAAGCGTGCCGGTGGCGAGGCCCGAGATGTTGACTGTGGCTTGCGGCAACAGCATTTTCAACAATCCAGTAAGGTCGGCATTGTTGAGAGTTGTTTCCACCGTCGCTGCTAATTTCTCAGTGCCAAGGTTAACTTGCGCTGCGATTACCTGCGGGTTGGAACCGAAAACACCAGTGGTCAGCGTTATGTTTAGTTGCTTGTTCTCAGTTTGTCCGGCCAGTGCGAGCGTGCCTGCAGACCGGCCATTGATAACTACGTCGCGTCCCTGACCGTCAAAGGTAATCTGGTAAGCCGAGAAATCCGACTCGGATAAGTTACCCACGATGTGGGCATTGAAATCGGCTGTACCGCTGATATTGGAAAGCCCGGGCTGACTGGCAAGGGCGAGCAGCCGGCTGAGTTGCACTCCTTCGGCGCGGCCCTGAACATCAAACGCCCTGGTCGTCGTGTCATAGCTACCTGAGCCGACGATGTGACCGGCAGCTAAACGGGCATCAACCGTCTCGATGCTTACTTTTGAACCCGCAAAAGTGGCGCGGGCAATCATGCTTTCGAGTTGCTCTCCAGCCAGACGGCCAGGACCGAATCGCAGTTCGCCGCTACCGCTCATCGCGTTTGGTATACCCGCGATCTTTATCTGGCCCGAAGCGTCAGCTTGTGTGTCTGCGAGTTTGGCGCGGGTGGTCTTGCTTAATGGCAAAGCGGCTATCAAGTTGCCCGCATTTACGCGATCGAGCGTTGCTTCAAATGTAGTGTTGTCTTTGCCGGCACGCGGCGCGAAAAGTGTGAACTGCATGCCCCCGCCGTCTCTCTCGGTCAAACGGCCGTCGGCGATTTGCATTTCGGTGGCTGTCGTTTTAATCGAAGCCGTCAGGGACCCTAGATCGGTGCCGTTAACCAGCAAGGTACCGAGTGAAACTCGCCCATCGACGTCCGGCGAACTGAGTTTTCCTCTGAGGGTACCGTTAAAGGCCAACTGACCGGCGAGCTCCAGACCATAAGTTCGCATTTGCTCTTCGATATCGGGAAGCAAACCAGAGGAAATGAGCACGGTCTGCAGCTCGGCAGCATCCGACGAATTCAAATCGACCTGCAAATTCGAGTCACCCGAAAAAGAAAACTGGCCGGTTGCTTTAAGTTTGGTGGCGGTCGTTTGCAGATCGAGCTGACCAATATTGAACAGGCCATGATCGGCTCGCAGTTCCACTACACCCGAAAGCGGGACGCGTCCCCCCTCGGGATTCTCAGCCGTGAAAGTTGAGCTGATGGTGCCTGAGGCTTGTTTGAAATCTGTCCCGGGAAACGCGAGATCAATCCTGCCGGTTGCCCGGCCCGATAGTGGAACCGCAGCGCCTGCAAATGCTGTCAGCGGGCCGGCGACCTCAACCTGATCGAAAGTTGCGGCGATTCGCGAGCTGCCGCCTCTGCCAATTGCTATTCTCGCATTGCCGTTGGCCCGCCCTTCGAAAATCTCCGCGCTGAAATTGTTAAGTTGAATTTCGCTGCTGGTGGCTACCAGTTGCGCCCGCGCCTGACCCATATTCATTTGGCCCAACACACCGCCACCAAGACTCAAATCCGCGCTGGCGCGATAACTGCCCGAAGGTTCGACGACGAATACGGGTTTAGTGAGCTTGACGTTTTCCACTTGACCGTCTGCGAGTTTCACCGTGCCGGCATCGATGTCGGCGGTCGAACCCTGCATGCGTCCATCGCGCACGGAAAGGCGCACTCCGGCAATGTTAAGACTGCCAATTTCCGCCCCCGCCCCGCTGGTCGCGCCTACCTGGACATCTTTAACAACCACACTGGTCACACCATCCCGACTCACAACGTCAATGTTATTTGCCGTCACGCCGTCTATTTTCGCTCCCGAGGCAGTAATCGTTCCGGCCTTAGCGGAGGCAACGCTACCGGTGGTTACATTGTTTTCGTTGCGAAAGCGCAGGTTTGAGGCGGTGACTCCATTCGCCCGCATCCCCGACGATCCGCTTAGACTGTTAGCAGTGAATTTTGCGGATGAGACAGTCAGCACACCATTGTTCATTTCCGCGCGCGCGTCCTGCAGAATCAAACCGGCGATGGTGGTTCCGTAACTTCTCTCCGCCGCCGCACGCAGCTCACCGATCCAGCGAAAATCTGATCCGGTTCCCATTACGCCACCGACAAGTTGGACATTGTTGAGTTGAAAATCGCCGGCGGAAAGAAGCGCCGCAACTGCTTTTCCGTTTATGTCATATGTGCGGCCCTGGCCGCTGCCGCTACCGGTAACGCTCAAACCCTGAAGCCGCAGGTTATCGGCGGCCAGCGCATCGGAATTGATACTGCCTTCAACTTTGTATTTATCGCCCTCGCCTGAAACTACGCCTGCAAATTTGCCCGTGCCCCGCAGGGTGGTGCTGGCCTGCAACACATCGGATAGCTGCGTAAGGTCGACTGAAGACGTAATGTTCATCTGGTAATGCAGCGCGCGCCAGTCGTCCATTGTTCCCTGCAGGTGCGCTTCCGCCACCGGCGAACGCAGCACCAGCTCCTGAATCTCAGCGCGCGTCTGATTAACGCGGCCGCGTGCCTCAACCTCGATGTTGTTGATTGGTCGGCCGTCGTAAACAAAAGTTGAGTTTGATAGCGCCAGCGTGACGGTATTCATCCAGCTCTCCGCGGGAGCTGAAGGATCGTCTGGTTGGATGGTGGCGTTTAAATTGCGACCTTCGCCCGAGATTTCGTGGCGCGCATCACCGTAGTGGATCACGCCGTTCTTAATCTCGATATGGGCCGTTGAATAGGCAAACAGGATACGCTTGTTAGGTTCGGGGGGAGGAATGTGGATGTTGCGAAAGTTCGAACGGCCCTGTTCATCAAACATGACCCAAGCCTCAAGGCCTTCAATCTTGAGGTCCTTAAGGTTGATGTTCCGCTGGAGATTTAAGGCATACAGGTCTTCTATCCGCACGGTGGCCAGCAAACGATCGATCTTGCCGAGCCGCTCGCCACTTTGCGCGTCGAAGAGTTCGACTCCCGAAATTTCCACGGTTTGCGGTGGAAAGCCGGCATGGAAGTCTCTAATCTCCGCGCGAATTCCATACTTTGCAAACGTATCTTTTATTTGACCAGCCACGTAACGATCGACGAAGCCAAGCCGGTAGAGACCAACGATCAGCAACAGCAACGCAACCACGCCCACCGCAGCGGCGATGGCGGCAATCGTAATGTTGCGACGGTTAAGGAAGCGGCGGCGCCGGCCCTGCGGCGTTATCGGATGTTTGCGTTTGGCGTCACGTTCGGCGATCGCTTCGGCGAGCGGCGGAAGTGGCTCATCGGTTTCGGAACGAAGAGCATCGCGAATGGCCTTCCTGCCGCCGGGAGACGGAGGAGTCCCTTCGCCGGAGGAAGAATCCTGTGCGGGTCTCTCTTTCTTCGAATCGTTATCGTGATCCTCTACACTCATAACAAGCAGGTGCCATTATGGCTGTACCCGGTTCTCCCGCGTTCAAAGCGCGGTGAGTTATTGCGGTCACAAAATGGGAGAGGGAATCCCGAAAACTAAAACGAGCCGTGAAACTAGAGAGACTTCAGGACCGTGGCTCGCGATCGCTGTTTCAACTCTGAGATCGGAAATCTGAGATTCCAGATTCGGGCCTCAGGTTCGTTGCTCTCTTTCCTCCGGAAGTTTTTGTTTGCTGCTCGCCGCCGAGTCCTTGAGATGCGCAGGCTGCCCCAGCGGCACATTGCCTACAACCTCAAGCTCGAACCCTTCAAGAGCGGCGACTTTGGGGGGATGGTTCGTCAGCAATTGTATACGACGCAGCCCCAGGTCATGAAGTATCTGGGCGCCGACTCCGTAATCACGGTCAATTCCGTAACCTGTTTCCAAACTCGCCTCGCGTTTACCGACGGTTTTTTCCTGCATCACAGCATAGGTGCGCAACTGGTTGACCAGGTCGAGACTGTGCTCTCGCTGGCGCAAATAGAGCACGACACCCTGGCCCGCGGCAGAAATTCTTTCCAACGCCGCATGCAACTGGAACCCTGTGTCGTCGATTAACGAACCAAACATATCGCAAGTAACGTTTTCTGTATGGACGCGAACGAGGACCGGCTCTTCGGTGCGAACGTCACCCATCACCATCGCCAGATGCACATCGCCGTTGATTATGTTTTCGTAAGCGATGGCGCGAAAGCGGCCATAGACCGTCGGCAGGTCGGTCTCGACGGCGCGCTTTACCAGAGTTTCTTTGCTGATGCGATACCTGACCAGGTCAGCGACCGTGATCATTTTGACATTGTAAGTCCGGGCAAACTCCTTGAGTTCAGGCAGGCGGGCCATCGTGCCGTCCTCGTTCATGATTTCGCAGATCACGCCGGCCGGATAGAGACCGGCGATACGCGCCATGTCCACACTTGCTTCCGTCTGGCCGGGACGCACCAGCACTCCACCGCTTTTGGCGCGCAGCGGAAAAACATGTCCGGGACGCGCCAGGTCCTGTGGACGAGTTTGTGGATCGACTGCCACCTGAATTGTGGTGGCGCGATCTGCTGCTGAGATTCCGGTGGACACTCCTTTGCGCGCATCGATCGAGACTGTAAACGCTGTTCCCAGATAGGACGTGTTGTCGGCCACCTGGGTGGTGAGATGCAATTCATCACAACGCTCTTCGGTCAACGGCAGACAAATCAGCCCACGCGCATGCCGGGCCATGAAGTTAATAATTTCGGGCGTCGCCTTCTCGGCCGCGCATACGAGGTCGCCCTCGTTTTCCCGGTCTTCGTCGTCGACGATAATAATCATCCGTCCGTCCCGGATTTCGGCGGCGGCGTCTTCAATGGAAGCGAAATGCATAGGGCTATTCATAGCTAATGAGCCAGTTTGGAGTGACTGCAGGCTTGCGCTCTTACAGAACCGAGCGCAGTAGCGCCGGGTGCTGGAGTCGACTTCCGATTAAACGGGTTGCTCCACATGCAATAGTTCGGCGGACACCAACGGCTACCGCCGTTACCGGACTGATTCCCGCACCCGGGCGCTACTGCGCTCGGTTCTGTAAAGCATTCGACTGTTGCTAACTTCAAACCGACCTACCACCTGTTCATACCCATGATTTGGGAGTAGCGTAATGCTACAAGCCCCTATTTATTAGCGCAAATCAGCACGCGGCGAAATAGTGTCCCTGGTTTGCCAGTCTCTGTGTGACCTGTATGCCTCGGTGATAGGTATTTGCTTAACGTTTGATCACCAACAAACTCACAGAGCACACGGGTCTGCATAAAGAAAATGAAACTGAGGCACCGCCCGCGGGGATTTGATGGACGTGCTGCCGGAGAGACTCAGGGCCGCGCGCGGCGTGATTTGCTTCTGCCGGTGGATTTAGGGGCGATCTGCTTTTCCTTCACTGTCGCCTGTATCTCTTTGGTCACCAACTGCGTCTCTTCCCTCTGTAGCTCGGTCATCATTTCCATGATTTTGGGCATGATGAGGTCGGAAGTGCGTGTCATGGACTCGACGATCAAATTCGGCATCACGTCGATCACCTTTTTCCCAGTGGGCGACTTGTAGAAGACCACCAGGTCCCTGAGTTCGCCTTCCGAAAAATACTTGTCATGCAGGGGAATGGATATGTCCTCGATAAGTTTGTCGAAGTCTATTTTTTCCATTAGCAGGTCATACATCCTTCGGCCGGTGCGAGCTGAGTTGGCCTGAACCTGCAATCTGAGCGTTTCAGTTTGCGCGGGCGTGAGCGACTTTAATTCTTCCATGCGGGATACGGCCTGCCAGACAATCTCGGGCAACTGCTGCTCCATTTGTTCGGACTGTGCTTTGAGCATAGCGTCAATGGTCTGCTTCGAGTTGACTAGTCCAATTAGTTCCCGGATCAGAGCCAGCTTCTCCGGCGCGATGCTTTGAGTGACATTTGCAGGCGGATCCTGCGCGCTTACTACCATAAATGAACACAACAGCAGCAAAATGCACGCGAGCTGTTTTTTGTAGCTCATAAAGTTACTCCCTTTCAGCAGCAACGGTTCATTTCTAGCCACGCAGCAGCCGCTCAACGTATTTTGCAATAACGTCAACTTCAAGGTTCACCTCATCGCCGGGACGCAGTTGGGAAAAATTTGTGACTTCCCAGGTCTTGGGAATGATGGCGATGGCGAAATGGTCGTCGCTCAGTTCGGCTATGGTAAGACTAATTCCTTCAACGGCGACCGAGCCTTTGAACACAAGATAACGGCTAACCTCCGGCGGATATGCGATGCGCACAGTCCAGGAGCCGCCATGGGCTTCGGCGCCCAAAAACTTGCCGCGTGCATCCACGTGGCCCTGAACCAAATGTCCACCGAGACGCGTCACCGGCGTGACTGAGCGCTCGAGATTAACGGGCGCGCCCGGTTGCAGGCGGCCAAGCGTCGAGCGATTTAGAGTTTCGCGGGAAACATCGGCGGCGAAAGAGTCTTGCTGAACAGCCAGTGCCGTCAGACAAACTCCGTTGACGGCAATCGAATCGCCGTCGTGTGAATCCTGAGTAACGAGTCGCGCTTCGATGACGAGGCGGGCATCTTCACCGCGTTGGTCAACACTGCGGACATGACCGAGTTCTTCAATGATTCCAGTAAACATAAGAATTGTCGGACTTTGGATTTCGGATCTCGAAATTGTTCAGCCGCCGCTCTTCCGCTCCACCTCATCCATCATTCGCTGAAACACTTCATCGATAGTCAATCCCGTTGAATCAACGACAACGGCATCGGCGGCGCTTTTGAGAGGCGAGTCGGCGCGTGTCGAGTCGCGGCGATCCCGTTCAATCATGTCGGCGAAGGTTTCCTCAAAATCAACTTTCGGATCCTGTGCACGTTCTTCCTTGTATCGTCTTTCAGCCCGCGCTTGCGGTAAGGCAGTCAGGAAAAACTTTACGTCAGCATCCGGGAAAACAACGGTACCAATGTCGCGGCCATTGAGCACCGCTCCCCGCTTGCCCATCTCACGTTGCCGCGCCACCATTGCCCGACGCACCTCAGGGATTGTCGATATGATTGACGACAGATGCGTGACTGCTTCACTGCGAATCTCTTCCGTCACGTCAACGCCGTCGAGTGTTACCCGCAACGAATCAGGATCGCCCTGCAGATCGATGTCTACTCGCCCCGCCAGCGAGCCAACCGCGACATCATCATTAGCGCTTATGCTCGATTCCATCACTGCCAGCGCCACCGCTCGATACATTGAACCCGTGTCGAAATAGAGCAAATTCAGGGCGCGCGCCAGCATGCGGCCCAGGGTTGACTTACCCGCGCCGGACGGCCCATCGATGGCGATAATCAGGTTTTTCTTCATCTCCCGTTGGCCTGGATCTCAAGTGGTTTAGAGTTCAAGCTTCAGCTTGTTCGATTAGTTAAGGGTTACACTGCAGGGCACGGCATGCCGTGCCCCTTTGGCGAACAACCTAAAGATTGAACTCTTTAACTGGTCGAGGTCCTTGCAAGCGAAGCGAGTATCCTTCAGACAAATGCGGCAAAGACTTCGTTCGACAGCAGCGCGCCAGCCCGCGTTAGCCTTAATAGATCTCCGCGGTCGTCGATCAAACCGGCCTCGCGAAATCGGGCCAGATCCGCCTGGTGTTTCGTGCGCAGGTCGGCGCCAAAGGATTCCTCGTAATCTTTGAAGCTGAAGCCCTGCATCATTCTCAATCCGAGAAAGACAGCTTCTGCCTGGCGGTCAACATTGGTCAGTTGAGTCTCCGCGACAATCGCGCGGCGGTCCTTTTCCATCAGTTCCAGGTAGCGCGCCACGTCTCGTTCATTAGCCCAACGTCTTAACTGTCCATCGTATGAATGTGCCGAACAGCCGAATCCATAGTACGGGGCCGCGGTCCAGTATTTTGTGTTATGTCGCGACGCGAATCCCGGCAAACAAAGATTGGAGATCTCGTAGTGTTGATAGCCGGCCTCGTCTGCTTTGTCGAGCATCACTTCATACATCGCGGCTGCAAGTTCATCGTCCGGCTTAGGCTGCAGGCCATTATTGATGTGATTCGCGAGCGGAGTGCCCTGATGAACTTCCAACAGATAGAAGGAGAGATGTTCGGGTCGCAAAGCAAACGCTTCATCAAGATTCCGCTGCCAACGTTCCATCGTTTGACCGGGTAATCCGGCGATCAGATCAAAGCTGACGTTAGCAAATCCCGCATCACGTAGATAACGAAATGTCCGGCGAGCGTCGTCGGACGTATGGGAGCGGCCGAGGCGAGCGAGCTCGCTGTCGTCAAAAGTCTGCGCGCCAAAGCTGGCGCGAGTGACACCGAGACGGCGAAAGTCGCTCAGTATTTGCGGCGTTACACTGCCGGGGTTTATCTCCAGGGTAACTTCGGGGCTCGCGGAAACCTGAAACCGTTCACGCACGGCGCTCAGAAGAGTTTCCAGTTGACGCGGCGAGAGTAATGAGGGTGTGCCGCCGCCGAAGTAGATCGTATCCACGACGCCGGGCTGCTCAACTACGCGCCACGATGCAATTTCATCAACCACGGCGTGGACGTAGCGTTCCGCGATCTCAGCCTCATACATTCCGGTGGCGAAATCGCAATACGAGCAGCGCGAACGGCAAAATGGTATGTGAATGTAAATTCCGGCTGGTTTCAATGGGTGCGAATTATAACACGCAAAGCCAAAGCGGCGAGCGTGCGGCTGCTCAGACAAGCGCTGAAGGTTGGACACTACTCGGTGCGATACAACTCAGCGCGATTCAAAAGATGTATCAATTGTTTTCGCGGTGTACGTCTTAGGGGCACTACCGGCGCTCATTGACTAAAACTTTCCCAGCGAAGTAAATGGCACGCTCGTTGATAGTCCCGTTGTTGCACGAACCCCCGTTGGGCACTACAGACTTCGTTACGTTGAACTTATTAATCAGGGAGGAAGTTATGGCAGACGACAGGAATCGGGATCAGGAAAACGCACAGGATAAGGGTAAAGCGATGGGCGCTGGAGCCAGCGGCAGTTATCAGGGACAGCAGGATCGGCAGAACGCCGGACGCAGCTCTCAACCGAATGAAACTGCGGGACAGGGCGGCGGCATGCAGGGTACCGGGCAACATCAGTCAAATCCCGGCGGCTATACTGAAGGACAGGGCGGACGCGATCTGGATCAACGCGACAAAGGCACTGCGACACAAGGAAGACAGGACAAGAACGTCGAATAAGCTAACCACCGTTGTGGCACGGTGTGAGGCAAG
>DATGYM010000444.1:0-2417 GCA_035297925.1 Pyrinomonadaceae bacterium
CAATCGCACAGTTAAAGATCGCAAGATCGGGTCATCCCGCTCGCCCATCAGACTTGCAATTGACGTGGCCGAGCGGGACGAAGTGCTAAGGGGGGCGCGCCTGAGTCTGTTCTTGAGTAACAGAAGTCTGTGCAGAGAAGCCTGGTAGGCAAAACGCTACCTGTTACGAAACAAATTCACATTCCAGATTCCTGCGTGACCCTCTTAGCTCAATGAAACAAGAAGCTTGTATCGCGGAGCGGCAAGAATCTTGCTATCCAGCGTCGCCTGGAAGCTCTGATTTGCTTTTTTTGTTGTGTATCGCTTTAGACTGAAGCCATCTTTAATCTCATGATATTTTGAAGTGTTTCTGGATCGAAGGGAGGCTTAGACTCATGCAGGCAAGAATCTCGCGGCAATTTTTAACTGTCGCCGTCTCTGTTTGCCTGGCTGTGTTGTTGGGAGCTTGTAAAAGAGGCCCTGACGACGCGACCTTGACGGCCAGTGTGAAATCACAATTGGCGGCTCAAAGTCCCGCCCTCGCGTCGATGGTCAACGTGGAGACCAAAGACGGAATGGTTACTCTGAACGGCACCGTGGATAACGACTCCGCGAAGAGTCAGGCGGAACAGGCCGCGAAGGGCGTCGCAGACGTCAAATCGGTTGTGAACAATTTGAACGTCAAGCCGCCGATCGTCGTTTCCGAAGATCCGAAAATAAAGAGCGCGGTTGAGGCGAACTTAGTTAAATATAACGTGAAGGGTGTCACCGCCAACGTAACCGATGGTGAGGTGACGCTGACGGGTGAGATTCCCCGGGCGAAACTGCAGGATGCAATGAAGGCAGCCAACGAGGCCGAGCCGAAGAAAGTCGTTAATCAGTTGACTATCAAATAAGGGGTGGCCCATGCTGAGAGACAAATACCAATCGTTAATCGCCATGGCTGAAGGCAATGGCGTCACCAACCTGAATGTCCAGGAACAGGACAACGTGCTGCACATAGACGGAACCGCGCCCGATGAGACGGTTAAGCAAAAATTGTGGGATGAATACAACCGTCTCGATCCCGACATGCGGTCGGGTGACGTGGTCTTGAACCTGGACGTTGCCGCCGGGAGCGAAGTTTTTTACACCGTCGTGGCCGGCGATTCGCTGAGCAAAATCGCCGGCAAATACAAGGGTGTAACCTGGCAGAAAATCTTTGAAGCGAACCGCGATCAGATCAAAAATCCGGATCTGATCCATCCGGGACAGAAACTGCGCATCCCGACGCCGTAATCGTGGCCAACCGATTTGAGCATTAATATCGCCGGGACGCTTGCCCTCCACCGTGTCCTCTCTTACCTTAGGCAACTCGCCCTTGGCAAAATGCCAAGCGCTTGCCAAATGAACGATGGAAGTTTAGGAGCCGAGCCGTTTTGTATGTGAGTTAGCTCAGCTCGCTGGCATGTTATTGCCAGCGGCTACTTCCCGCCCAGCGCCGACTGCACCTTTCTTAGGGTTTCAAGGTTTTTCTGTAGCCCGTTGACATGATCCTGCATCTCGACGATCGAGGAACCGAGTTGAGTTACCGAACCGAGCGTGCCACCGCTTTTGCCGGCTTGTTCCAGCAGCCCTCCGATCTGGGCATCAGCCGGTCGTTGGTTCACCGATCCACAAAAATAGCCCAGAGCAAAAACTCCTATGAGTATGCCTGTCATTACCCCGCGTGAAATAGCCTTGTTTGCCATAAATCCCTCCTATGCGTGAAAATACAAAATGAAATGGTAGCAGTTTTGTTTTTTGGCTAGGCTCCCGATTCTGAAACTCGTTACATAATGAGTCGCCATTCCGGCGACCTCCGGCAAAGCCAATGGTTCATTTATTTCTGTCATGAAATCGGACCGCTAGCGAATGTATCGCATTGCTTGAGGTCAACACCTTCGATCCCGCGTCGAAACCATCGTACCCGCTGCTCTGCGCTGCCGTGAGTAAAGCCCTCCGGCACCACGTAGCCCCGCGCGCGCTTTTGCATGCGATCGTCACCGATCTGGGCCGCCGCGTTCAATCCCTCTTCCATATCGCCAGGCTCCAGGATGTTGCGCTCGCGATTCGCATAGTTTGCCCAGATGCCGGCAAGGCAATCCGCCTGCAGCTCGAGCCTCACGGACAATGCGTTGGCCTGCTGCTGGTTGGTTGCGCGGCTCTGCGATAGCTGGACTTTGTTCATGATGCCGAGGAGATTTTGCACGTGATGGCCGACTTCATGGGCGATTACGTAGGCCTGGGCGAAGTCGCCGGGCGCATCGAAGCGCTGGCGCAGATCGCGATAGAAAGAGAGGTCGATATAAACTTTGTGATCGGGGCCGCAGTAAAAAGGTCCTGACGCGGCCTGGGCGAAGCCGCAGGCTGACTGGACGGCATCCGAGAAAAGCACCAAAGTTGGCTTCTCATACTTG
>DATGYM010000445.1:0-6512 GCA_035297925.1 Pyrinomonadaceae bacterium
GGCCCAGCACGGGTATGTGTTGTTTTCCATTAACTATCGCTTGGTAAGAGGTACCAAGAACCAATATCCGGCAGCGGTCCATGATACCCGTGCTGCCGTGCAATTTCTGCGGAACAAAGCGGCGACACTCAAGGTGGATTCGGACAGGATCGGGTGCATTGGGGACTCCGCAGGCGCCTATCTTGCATCGCTCGTTGCGCTGACGGGCGACGCGTCGCTGTTCTCCGGAGCCTATCCGAGCGATCCGTATGCTGGTGTGAGTACGAAAGTTAAAATCGTCGTCGGTGTCTATGGAGTCTATGATTTGCTGGCCCAGTGGCACCATGATCAATTGACGCGACCGCGCGATCAGGCAACCGAGATCTGGTTAGGGAAAAGCCCTATGGAAAGCAAGCAGATTTTCTATGAAGCGTCGCCGCTCACGTACACCACGATCGACAAAAACGATACCGCGTTTCTAGTCGTGTGGGGCAGAGAAGATGATATTGTTGATTCGCGTTCGCAGTCAGAGGTGTTTGTGATGGCACTCAAACAGGCTGGTTTTTTTGTGCGGACGGTGATTGTGGCAGGGGCGCCGCATTTCTGGATGTCGGATCCCATCGATGAGCCGACCAGCTACACGCGATTTTTGGCGCCGCGGCTTCTGAGTTTCCTGCAGAATCAGCTCTAGTGTGGAGGCCAAGCCTAACCATTGGGTTGAGAATGACACGGCGGACCGCGCCTCTCACCCTTATCGTTATGCCGACTATGCGCCTGCCGATCACATCCATTCCTGGGATAGCTGAAGGTGAAGCAGGGAGGGTACGACTCGTGACTACACGCTTCGTCTCCACCATCGCGGCCGGCATCTTCGCCGTGCTCATCGCGACACCGGGATTCACGTGCACGACGCTCTGCCTTTTCGAGAAGGGCCGGGCGCTCGTGGCTTACAACTATGACGCTTGGGCTTCCGAAGGACTGTTGCTCGTAAACAAGCGAGGTACGAGCAAGAAGGGCCGCGCCGAGCAAGGGGCGAGCTGGACAGCCAGATATGGAAGCATCACTTTCAACCAGTTCGGCCGCGACGAGCCTATCAGCGGCGTGAACGAAAAGGGGTTGATGGTTTCCCTCATGTGGCTCGACGAGACCCGCTATCCACCCGCCGACCATCGCCCAGTCATCGGTCTCCTGAGGTGGATTCAGTACCAGCTTGACAACCACGCCAGCGTCGCCGAGGTTGTGGCAAAGGCGGAGGCGGTGCGGTTGACAAGCCCGTTTCCGGTTCACTATCTCTTCGCTGACGCGAGCGGAGACGCGGCTGCGATCGAGTTCCTTAACGGCAAGTTAGTCGTCTATCGCGGTGAGACCCTGCCGGTCAGGGCTCTGGCTAACTCAACCTATGCCGACTCAATCGCGGCTTTCGAGGCAGCGAAGAGAACGGGTGAGATACCGACCTCCCAAAGCTCGCTCGACCGCTTCGTGCGTGGGGCCATGCTGGTATCTGGTGACGGCGATCCGATTGCCCGCGGCTTCGCCGCCCTCACTGCAGTGGCGTCCCCCGGGCCTGCATCTCCGCGCGTGGGGACCACACGCTGGAGCATCGTGTACGATCTGGGCGCGAACGAAGTTTATTTTAGGACCGACATTAACGAGGCGATTCGACGCTTCACAGTGACAAGCTTTGACTTTTCTTGCCGTACGCCCATGAAGATGCTTGACGTTACTGCGCCCGGATCGGGCGATATCGCTACTGCCTTTGTCGATTATTCGCGGGCTGCGAACCGAGCCTTAGTGGAGGCGTCGTATACCAAGACACCATTCCTCCGTGGAACGTCCGACACGGAAAGGACTGCTTTCGCGGATCACGCCGACGCGACCTCGTCCTGCGCCGTCACGGACTGACAGGCTTGCCTCGCTAAATGACTGGATCCAGATCGCTTACCGTTTTGAAGAGGGACTTTACGTATGAGCAGCATAACTTTCGGATTGAGCCGGATCGTCAGCCTGCTTGCTTTGCTCGATGGCCTCGTCCGGTCAGCCTGATTCATTAACCCTTGACTGCGCGTTGCTCCTGTCTTAATCCAGGTCAATGTCGATCAAATTTGATTGGGATCCAGATAAAGCCGACGCAATCTTCGAAAGCATCGGATCGATTTCAACGAGGCTTCCACGGTTTTTGCTGACACCCTCTCGATCACGATTCCGGATCCCGATCATTCCCACGACGAGGAGCGTTGGGTGACTGTAGGTGTGTCGAATCGCCATCGGCTGCTTGTCGTGGTACATACAGAGGAGAATGAAATGATCCGCCTTATCAGTGCGAGGAGGGCAGACCGGCTTGAACGGAGGAAATATGAAGAAGGAAACCCGTAAAGACGACGAAATGCGTGCTCATTATGACTTTAGCGGCGGGATACGTGGAAAGTATGCGCGCAGGTATGCCGAGGGTACGAATGTGGTGGTCCTTGATCCCGACGTAGCGCGCGAGTTTCCGAATCGTGACGCTGTGAACAGAACCTTGCGAGCCGTCGCCCAAATTATTCATATACAAGGGCGGAGGCGAGACCGGGCTAACAAAAGGATGGAGCGAACACGAAAAACGCATCGCTCATCCTAACGTTATGCCGCAGCAGAGGCACGGCGCACAGAGCGGAGAAAACAAGATGGCAGATAACACTCAATCACCGGCCATGCTCATCCATAAAATGTCTCAAGGGCACTACCTCTCGCAGGCGCTTTACGCCGTAGCCAAGCTCGGCGTGGCCGACGTCATTGGTGACTGCCGGTCGAGCGTCGCGGAACTCGCCCTTGCGGCCGGAGGTGATGAAAAAGTTTTGTACAGGGTCATGCGAGCACTGGCAGGTTTCGGTGTCTTGCATGAGGAAGAAGGCCGGCTTTTCTCTCTCACACCTGCTGGGCAATTGCTTCGCAGCGACCATCCGCAATCGTTGCGCCATGCGGTTATCTTCAGGTGTGAAGAGAATTACGATGCATTCCGAGCGCTTGTGCATAGTGTACGCACCGGAGAGAACGCCTTTAAACGCGTGTTTGGCGCACCACGATTCGAATATCTCAAATCAAATAAAGAGGCGAATGCGAGCTTTCAGGAGGGGATGAAAGCCATTACCAAGGCAGATACGGCGGCCCTTTTGAAAGCATACGATTTCTCAGCATTTAAAACAGTCGTCGATGTCGGCGGCGGCAATGGGGCACTCTTGTCTGGCATATTAGAACGGAGCCCGCATGTATCCGCAATATTGTTTGACCAGGCAGCGACGATCGAGTTGGCACGCGGTGGCGCTGGTGGGCAGTTGCACGGTTGCCGATTAGTCGCGGGCAATTTTTTCGAAGCGGTCCCAGAAGGGGGAGATCTCTACATACTAAAATCTGTTATTCATGACTGGCCCGACGAGCCAGCAGTAACCATCCTGCTCAATTGTCGCGCTGCTATGGGAGAAAAAGGCAAACTACTGGTGATAGACAGAGTAATCGGCCCACCGAATGAAGCATCCTATGCGCTGTTCGTGGATCTTGCTGTTCTGGTAGAGCATGGCGGCCAAGAGCGCAGCCAAAAGGAATTCGAGACGCTCTTCGACCAAGCTGGATTGAAGCTCATTCGTGTAATCGAAACCGAGTCCTCTTTTCACATAATGGAGGCCGCCGCGTAACGAAAGGGAGATTGTGAATTTTTAGGCCTAACTATCCGCTTCAGACCGATCGCTCAACAGCGCCGGCTGAGTGTTGCGTTAGCCGTGCGTTCGGTTTTGTGGCATATGGAAACGCATGTACTTCGAGATCATCGGAGAGATCGAGAGTATCGAGCCAATCGCCATTGGGACATCGATTCGCGATATTGCGCGGCTTCGGAGACGCTACGGGACTGGTCGCTGGCGAAAGCTGAAGGGAATGGCCACTGTTCGTCTGAGAAGTGGCGCCGTGCATCGCGCTGAGATACACTGGTACGAAGCCCACGGGATCGGAAAAGTAAAATTTAAGATTAAGCAATTCTTGGATTAGCACACATGAAGCATCAGAAAAAACAGTATGCGATCTGTGTTCGGAACGAAGGGGCTGAAGATCTAGAGATCAGGAAGGTTTACCAGATTCTTCCCGACGCGCGCGCCGCCAAGGATAAGCACCTTAGGGTCATTGACGAGTCCGGCGAAGACTACCTCTATCCCGCAGATTTTTTTGTCCCACTGACGCTTCCACGTGAGGTGGAGCGCGCCCTTTCAGCTCCTACGCGTTAAAGCCGAGAGAACGGCCAACCCTTGGGTTGAGATGGTCGCGGCGGACCGCGCCTCTCACCCAAAACGTTAAGCGGCGCCTTCGACCTCGATACGGAGGCTATTCATGGCAAAACGATCCAGCATCAAAGCCAGCGAGGAAGAGCTAAAAGCGTACTTCGCGGACCTAGCGGCTCAGAACCTGTGGCCACTGTGGACCTTGAATCAGTCCAAGAACCCAAAAGCAAGGCTGTGCCTTATATCTGGCACTGGCGAGACCTGCGTCCCCTAGCCATGCGCGCAGCGGAATTGGTAGGGACGAAGGAGGCGGAGCGGCGAGTGTTGGTACTCTCCAACCCGGGTACCCAGTGGGGTGCCGCCAACACGCTGTTCGCCAACATTCAGGTGGTGCTGCCAGGTGAAGTCGTCCGGTCCCATCGTCATACCAATGGCGCGCTTCGCTTCATTATCGAAGGCAAGATCGGTTATACCGTCGTCGATGGCCAGCGCTATCCTATGGTGCCTGGTGATCTTGTGATTACACCGAGCTGGTGCTGGCACGACCACGCGAACGAATCGGACGTTCCCATCCTTTGGCTCGACAGCTTGGATGCACCTCTGGTGCGTTTGCTGGAAGTTGGATTCCGAGAGGATTATCCCGACGAGATTCAGCCGCCTGGCGAGGGCAACGACAACTCGCAGGCAAGGTACAGCAGCGGCGGTCTGCGTCCTGCGTGGGAGTCTGCGCCGTCGACGTCTCATACACCCATGTGTCGCTACCCGCTGGAGCAGGCCAAAGCGGCACTGGATCGGCTCGGTGCCGCAGAAGCGGGATCACCCTACGACGGGATCATCTTGGAGTACACAAACCCCATTACGGGCGGACCCGTGATGCCCACCATTGGCTGCTACATCCAGCTACTGCGTCCGGGAGAGCACACCGAGTGCCATCGTCACACCTCGTGCGTTTGCTACCACGTGGTAGAGGGCTCAGGCTACACGATGATCGACGGCCAGCGACTGGACTGGGAGGAAAAGGACGTTTTTTCCGTGCCTGCTTGGGCGTTTCACGAGCACGTGAACAGCAGCGACCGCCCGGCCATCGTTTTCAGCGTGACGGACATTCCAGTAAAGCGAGCGCTGGGTTACTATCGCGAGCAGGCGTCCCCGAGCGGGAGGCAGTAATTTTCCTCTCATCATTTGGAACGAGGGAGAACTAGCCTGTCAATGCCAAAAGGCGTGAAGAGACCAGGGCGTCTAACAATCCCGGGACTGAACATCCGCCTAACTATCCGCTTCAGACCGCTCGCTAAGAGCGCCGGGTGAGCGTGGCGTTAGGTGGATGATCATAATCCGCTGGTTCATGAACTTACTTTACGCGTCCGCGCCAGTCAAGTTTGAAAGCTTGTTCGATGTAGATCAGTCTGTACGCCGACTAACAGACGCGACAGGACGTACCGTGTTCGCGGCGGTATTACAACAACGAGCGGTTGGAAAGATTTCTGCCTCGCGGGTATCGTACAAAGGGTTATTCCGTTTGTCGCAAACTCGTTTAAACCTTATTTCATTGGCGAGTTTCGGGTTTCAGATCACCGAGTCGTTCTTTCGGGTAAGTTTACGATGCATTGGTCAACTAAACTTTTTATGAGTTTTTGGTTTGGCGGTTGCGTTTTGTGGACCTTAGTAGTTACGAAGGCTGTTTTGAGTGGAAACGCGAACTACTGGTGGGCCCCGTTTATCGGAGTTGGGATGATTTGCGCCGGGCCTTGTTGGTTTGTGTGGGAAAGTGGTTTGCGAGAAACGACGTTGCCTGGCTGTCGAGCGTGATTCGAGAGTCTTTGGGCAGACCACCTAACGATCGGCTTGAGTCAGATCGTCAGTCCGCTCGCTTGCGCTCGCGAGCCTCGTCCGCTCAGCCTCAGCGTTAGGCCCTGGAAGTACAGAGAGGAGAGCACGATGAGCAACGAACAGGTGGCACCTGAGACGAAAGGTGTTACGGTGAAGTCGCTGGCAGCGGTTGACCTTGGCCCTGAGATCGAGGGCATGGCAGGGCGCCAACTTCGAATGCGTATGGTGACCATCGAGCCTGGGGGTGTCTTCGGCCCGATTCACGACCATAAAGACAGACCAGGCATCGTCTACATACTGCAAGGAACGATCACTGACCATCGAAATGGAGTCGCTACGGACTATGGGCCGGGAGTGGGTTGGCCCGAGGATAGGAACACCACACACTGGCTTGAGAACAGAGGATCGATTCCGGCGGTGGATATCTCGGTCGATATAGTCAGACAAGAGTAAGCTCAG
>DATGYM010000446.1:0-41995 GCA_035297925.1 Pyrinomonadaceae bacterium
CAAAGGTCATAAGGTCCAGTTGAGTTGTTGATCCTAAGAAAGATTCGCGGCCTGCTGTTCAGATTTAAAGCCGTTCTCAGCATAAAGCAGATAGCGCGGTTTTTCCGCGGCTCGCTCGAACCCCGCCGCGATCAATCCAGCCGCGAATGCTTGTTGAAACTCGCGGCGCACTCTTCGCTGCTCTGATTGCGCCTGGGCGCGACTCTCGCGGCACAGTTTTGTCCAGTCCGCTGGAATCACAATAAACCCGTCGGGCTTGAGCTCTATGCTTGCCTCACGGCTGGAGTTGTTCGCCAGATTGTTTACCCGCTCCGACTTGAGCTGCCAGTTGGCAAATAATCGATCGCTGTCGAGACCTGTCCCCCCAATCTCCGCCGGCGGGGGACTGGCCGGATAGTCCGTGCCGTAAAAATTCTCGGCGTAAGTGTTGGCCGTCACGCCCAGGCGATTGAGATTAAAGTGGGCATTGCGAGCCTGCATCGGGTCCCAGGTCCATCTAATGAAACCCCTTCCTTCCCTGAGAGCGCGTTCACGTTGCGCCCATTTTAAACGCGCGCCCACACCCTGGTTTTGAAAGCCCGGATGCACCGCCATCATGTGTGAATAACCAAAAATTTCGCTGCCGCGAACAGCCGCCAGATGATGAACGAATCCCACCAGATGTTCATCAACGAAAGCTCCTAACGTCCAGCCTCCAGCCTGACGAGAAACGATCAAGTGGCGTCGCGGCGAAATCTCGAGATCCGGCAGTCCAAAAACATCACGCTGCAAGCGGACGCAACTATCAAGTTCATCGATTGTGACGCATTCGCGGATTACGATGTTTTCCATCGCTGGAATAACCAGAGTGTCAGCCACAGCTTCTCAGGATAATCGCGGGCAGATTGAGACAAGCGATTCGGCGCTCGTTCCGAAGTTAGCTTCTCGAACTCTTTTTTGTGCTCTCGTTCTAACACCCTTTGGGAGGAGCCACCGGCAATTCAATTACTATCCGCAGACCTCCACGCTCGCGATTTTCAAGACGAACGGTTCCTTTCATTACTTCAAGCAACCGCCGGCCAACGATAATTCCCAGTTCGTTGAGGTCAGTTTTTCCGGCACGCGGCGTCTCCTCAGGATCGAAAACACGCGAAATGTCTCTTACCGGTTCGCCTTCGTCGTCAATTTGTAGCCGCAGGATTCCGTCGACGCGCGTGGCCTTGACGTTTATCTGGTGCCCTTCCGGGCTGCGGCTAACGGCCCAGGCCAGGAAAGTGTAAAGAACCTGCCGCAAACGACCCTGATCAGACACTATGTTTGTCACGTCAGGCTGGAGATCGCAGGCGATTATCACCCCGCGCTTTTGAGCCTGCCGCGCAAGCGCCGCACAAGTTTCTCGCAACGTATCCGGAAAAGGAAATTCATGCAGAAAAATTTCAGCAGGTCCGGCTTCGAGGCGAGACAAATCGACAAGTTGATTCAAAGTCGTCAGCAGTTGCATTCCCGAGCTCTGAATCTTCTGACAAAAGCGTTGTTGCGGCTCGGTCAACTTTTCCTGATCAAGCATGATCTCGGTAAAGCCAAGTATAGATGTCAACGGCGTGCGCAGCTCGTGAGACATTCGAGCTAAGAATAACGAACGGTAATGCGAAACATATCGCAGTTCGCGGTTTGCTTCTTCAAGCGCCATGGTTCGCACTTTTAGCTGCTCGATAAGATGAACCACCCGTTCATCCTCAACCTTTTCTGGTCCCGCTGCCTGATTGTTTCCGGAAAAGTCGGCCACTGATTCTTAGCCCTGCGAATAAAAATAGCCGGGGTCAGCCTCTGGCTATGCGCTTATTGTGTCTCTGATTGTTTCGGTAAGTTCAATATAAGACTGCACCGATTGAGTGTCAAAGCCTTGCTTCTTTTTTAACTAAATCGTGCGTTATCATGCTTTTGGATGTGGGGCGGGCAGTGCTTTCCTGAGATCCGGCTAACAAATCATGAAAGGTAAACTAGTTGTTCAACCCCTGACGGAACTCATTCGCGAGCTTTCAGTCAAGGGTCTCTCGGGCGCCATGCGCCTCGTAAAGGAGCGCGCCCAAACCGCCGTCTACTTTGAAGGCGGCCGGCTTATTTATGCGGCCTCAAATTTAAAATCCTTACGTTTGCGTGAATATCTAATCAAGCGCAGTAACGGTTCAGAAAGTCAGGTCGCCAGGCTCGACAGCAATCTCCCGGACCTCGATTTAGCCGCAGCGCTTACTGCCAACGGAACAATCAGGCAAGAGGATATTGATGCGCTGCTCGCACTCCTCGTAAGGGATGTCCTGCGGGTTGCGTTGCTGTGGACGGAAGGGACCTGGGAATTCGATCAGCGAGCACGACTTGCCAAACCGATTAGCGTTAATGTCGATGTTTCCACGCTGCTGCGAGAGGCAGCCCAGAGAATGCCCATGCACTTTGTGGCTCAGCGCTTTCGAAATCCGACGGAAACAATTTCGCGTGCGGCGGATATGGGGCAAACGAGCAATTTCCTGCCCGCGGAGAGCTTTATTCTTTCGCGTTTGGACGAGCCATTGAAATTGGCCGATCTGGTTTCCATCAGCGGTTTACCTGAGATGGATGTGTACCCGTTGATTTACGGCCTCGCTCTTAGCGGATTATTGAACCGCGAATACTGGCAAAATGCTTTTCGCACGGAAGGCTTACCGGGTGGCAAAGAACAAACTGCCGTTCCCCCGGCGCAGGTTCTCAGCGCGCCTCAGCCTGAACAAACCGACAACTGGGCCTCGGCTGCCGCCGAGAATGAAGATCCGGAGGAGTTTTTGAAGCGCCTGAAGCAGGCCAGGAATTACTACGAGGTGATCGAGTTGCCTCCCACCGCGGAGGCCGGCGAAATTAAGGACGCTTACTATGCGCTCGCACGTCGCTACCATCCCGACAGATTTCACTTGAAATCAGGCGCGAAACTACATTCGCAAATAAGTTCGGCCTTTGCGCGCATCACGCAAGCGTATGAAACCCTAATAAACCCAGAGCAACGCTCGATTTATGATCAAACTCTGGAGCGCTCTAGACAATTTTCAGACGCGGCGCCGAAACCAGACGAAACTGCCGAGGTCAAATCCGTTGAGGACGATGAATTCGCGCCGACTGCCGCAGAGACTGAGTTGGGCCGCGCCGAGTATAGCTTCCGGGAAGGCTTTGGCGCGCTCCAGCAACGACGCATTAGCGCAGCGGTAGCGCACCTCGCGGTCGCCTCGAGACTCGCGCCAAACGAGGCGCGTTATCGCGCCTACTATGGCCATGCGCTTGCTGGCGAACCGAAGACACGTAAACTCGCCGAGAACGAAATGCAGGCGGCACTCAAACTTGAGCCGGATAACGCCACGTTTCGCATAATGCTCGCTGAACTCTATTTTGAGCTAAAGTTTCACCGGCGCGCCCAGACGGAATTGGAGCGAGCGCTGGCAATTGATCCGAAGAATGCCAGGGGACATTCGCTGTTGCGCAAACTCGAAAAGTCGCGCAAGGTGGGTTAGTCTGAATCTTTGTACACCTGAGTTGGGCTTACACAAGAGTAACGCAGCATAACTCGCTCGATCGAGATCCGTTTTCTAGAACAGATTTATGTGTGCACTACATCGCAATACGGAAAAAGATCGCGCCGCGCGCGAGGCCTATTTGCAGTTGGCAAGCGCTGCGGATAATTTCGAGCAGTATCAGAACCCGCATGCTGTCCGGATTGCTGCCATCGCAGACAAGATTGCTGAAGAGTTTCATATGGCTCCTCAGGACCGCAAATCGCTTCGCATTGCCGCGCGCATGCACGATCTCGGCGAAGTGGCGATGGAGCGGGAATATATTCAGCGCAACGGTTCGCTCACGGCTGAAGAACGGATAGATCTGGAGCGTCACCCTGTAATCGGTGAACAGGAAGCGGCGCGCGCAAGTGCAAATCGGGACGTACAACTTCTTGTTCGCTGGCATCATGAGTGGTGGAACGGTTCCGGGTATCCTGACGCCTTACGGCAAAACGAGATTCCCCTGGCCGCGCGAATTCTGCGCGTCGCAGACTCGTATGCTGCGTTGACTGATGCGCGACCATACCGCCCGGCGCTGACCGAGGAAGAGGCGCGCAACCAGATTGTAGAACGCGCGGCAATCGAATTCGATCCCGCGGTTGTTGCTGTGCTGCTCGCCCTCGAGGATCTGGACGAGTTACGATCTTTCGCCCAACCAATGGAAGCTCTGGCTGGCTCAGGCGCAACAAAGAACGACGAATGGAACCTTTTTTCTTCGTTCATGAGGTGAAGCCGCTGTTTTGGCGTTCCCGTTTCAGCTTGTGAGCATTGTAATGCAGTAGAGATGGACACTAATTAACAGCATTGAGGAATTTGACATTGGCTTACGTCGCAGCAGCAACTTTTCAAAATGGCTGGCTAAACTTTGAGCTGAGCGTCCTGCGGCGTTTGAAGTTTTCTTCCATTGCGCTTCCCTTTACAGGCGAACCCAACATTCCCGTTCATTTGAAACGCTGGAATGTGCGCGTGGCCGCCAACGATCCGATGACCTGGGCTTATACCAAAGCGACGGCTTTGGTTGAGAATGATTCCGAGCGCCTGACCGAATCCGATCTTGAAGCCATCCTCGACGATGCTTATGTGCCGCGTGACCGACTCGATAACCCTTCGCTCTTGAATTGGTTTAACGAAACCGACGCCTGGTGGTTTGATAACGTCCGCTTCAATGCCGAGCGACTGGAGAGTCAATACAAGCGCGCACTTGCCTTAACGTTAGGGATGATGGTGGGTGATTACGTGCTTTCCTTCACTGAGAACAATCGTCATCTGCGCGAACCATTTTCGTTGTCGCGTGCGTTCCGACAGTTTGCCGAGGCGGTCCCTTTCCCTTCCGAGCATGCGCTGCGCAGTAAAGCCAGTAACCAGGAAGTGCGCGCTTTTGTTGCCGAACGCCGCCACACCGATCTACTTTTCCTGCGCTTGCCGGTGCCTTTACAGCCGTCGCAGTCCGCACAACAGCAAACGCTTGCCTGGCGTGAAGAATGGTTACAAGGCCGTGACGATTTCTGGGCGGAATTTGAGAAAGCTCGCGCCGGTAAACTCGGCGCCCGCGTTCAGAGCAAGCAGCAATACCTCGCGCTGGTTGAGGATCTGCTCCACACGGCTGCGCACCTGCCCGCCTGGGCCATTGCCCACACTGAGAACGGTTTCATCTCAATCGACGACCTGGCCGATACCGTCGGCCGCGTGCGCAAGGTTGATGCAATCTATTCAAAGGATTTTTCGGATTTGCTGGGCGTGCGCGCGGCGATTGTCACAGCTGTTGGTTAGATGTTACGAAGCGATAGCCAACGCCGCGCACGGTCAGCAGATGCTCGGGTTTAGCGGGATCAGCTTCAAGATACTTTCGCAGGCGGACGATAAAGTTGTCGATCGCACGTGTATCCGTGTCCTCATTAAGACCCCAGACGTTTTCGAGAAGTGCTTTTCGCGAAACTACATTGCCTTCATGCTTCACAAGATAACGGAGCAATTGCGCCTCCATTAGGGTCAACCTGATCGTCTGCTCCGGTGTGCGCAGTTCAAGGTTGTCAAAATCTATCACGCGGTGGTTGAAAGAAAACTGTTCGGGACCCTTGGACTTCTCCGCTGACGACGCGCCGGCGCCGACCCTCCTGGATTGTCCCTGCGTCTGATCCTGATGAAACCACTGCCGCCGGCGTAGCAAAGCGTTTAGGCGCGCCAGTAAAACTGAGAGTTCAAAAGGCTTGGGAAGATAATCGTCGGCGCCCGATTCGAAACCTCGCAGGACGTCTTCGGGCCGGCCGCGCGCAGTCAACATCAGCACTGGCACGAAGTATCCGGCGGCGCGCAGTTCAGCGGCCACCGTAAACCCGTCTTTGCCGGGTAGCATTACATCAAGAACGAGCGCATCGTAGTTTTGACGTTTATCGAGTATCAGTGATAAGGCTGACTCGCCATCGCTGACCGCTTCAACCGTATAGCCCTCCGCCTCGAGATTGAAGCGCAAGCCATCAGCCAAATGTTGTTCGTCTTCAACTACAAGCACTGCGCTCATTGAGTAGTCTTTCTCTCTGCGCACGTTCAAACGCGGGGGAGCTCAATTGTAAACTGACTGCCCCGCCCCGGGCCGTCACTCTCGGCAAAGACTTTGCCGCCGTGTCTCTCAACTACTGAACGCACGATGAAAAGGCCAAGGCCGGTGCCCTTGATCCTGGCCATGACGCGACCAGGCACGCGATGAAAGCGGTTAAAGATCCTTTTGAGTTGAGCTGAAGGAATGCCGAGGCCATTGTCCTTTATGCGAATGGCCACTTTCTTTTCGCCGAGCGTTGCGACTTCGACGGCAACCTGAACATCTTTAAGCGAGTATTTGACAGCGTTATCAAGCAGGTTAGAAATCGCGGCGCGCAGTTCGTCAACGTCGGCCTTTACCTGGGGGCGACCGGCATTAACGTGCTCGGCAAAAACCACAGCCTCGGCGTCAAGGTTATGACGGACGCGCGTCAGCTTTACGCATTCATGAGCCAATTCACCAATATCAATCTTCCGCAAATTGAGTTTGCGACGGCGTTGACCTGATTGTCCGGCGCGCAATACCTGCTCGACTGTGGTTAACAGTCGGTCGCTGTCAGCCAGCATCACATCGTAAAACTCCTGGCGCTTGTTTTCTTCGAGGTCGCGCTTTTTCAGCGTTTCGAGATACAGCCTGATCGAAGCGAGCGGAGTCTTAAGTTCATGAGTTACGGCATTGATAAAAGCGTCATGCTGCTCGTTGCGGCGTATCTCGCGGATGAGGAAGGCGGTGTTAAGGACCACTCCGGTAATAATCAACAGGAAGAAAACTATGCCGAAGACCAGCAGCGCGATCTCGCGGGCGTTGAGCAGAATCCAACCGACGTTCAGGGCAATCGCCAGCGCCACTAAGCAAGCGCCCAGCGTGATAAAGAAGGCGATTGACTTGCGCCGTCCACTAACAGCCATGCCGCGATTGTAGCAGAGCGGCGAGCAGACGGCGGGAGGTAGAGAGCGGGAGGTAGAGGGCGGGAGGCAGACGGCAGTCGGCAGGCAGAAAAGCAAAAGGCAGAAAGCAAAGGTGCCGTCTGCCGTCTGCCGTCTGCCTACGCTGCCTTTTGCAGGTCCGCAAGTTGCGGAGTCGCAGCCGTCGCGATCTGTTCCTTACTGATTAGCTTTATGCTCTTCGCCAAACCCAGAAACTGCAACGTGCGGATGCCATACCAGTTAAAGTCGATTTCGTACCAGGTCAGACCGTGCTTTGCCGCGCGCGGATGTGCGTGGTGGTTGTTATGCCAGCCTTCGCCAAATGAGAGCAGCGCCACCCACCAGCTATTGGTCGAGTCGTCGCTCGTCTGAAAGCGGCGGCTTCCCCACAAATGGGTTGCAGAATTAACCAGCCAGGTAAAATGCAGGCCTACAGTTACTCGCAAAAACACGCCCACGAAGAGGAACGACCATCCACCTATAGCAAAAAGCACAATGCCGGATAGAATCAAAGGCACGTAATAGAATCGATTCAGGAATACGTGAATCGGATCCTTCATCAGGTCAGGAGCGTAACGCTGCATGACGCTGTCTTCATGTTGTTGCGCGGTGCCGCGCAGAATCCAACCCATGTGGGCCCACCAACGTCCATCGCGAGGTGTGTGTGGATCGCCGGGCTCGTCCGTGTTTGCGTGGTGAATACGATGCGTTACTACCCAGTTAATAGCGCCGCCTTCCAAAGCAAGCAATCCACAAAAAGTCAGAAAGTATTCAATTGCCTTTGGAGTCCTATAACCACGGTGTGTCAAGAGCCGATGGAATCCCATGCCGATGCCCAAACTTCCGGATATCCACCAAAGTAGTAACGTAACCGGCACCACTTTCCAACTCAACATAAAAAGAGATACGACAGCGGCGGCATGAAAAATAATCATGAAACTTGTCGTGTTCCATTTGATTGCACCCTGCTTGTTTGGATTGATGTTCTTGCTGCTCATTAATGCTCCAATGATCAAAAGTATTCAGTATTAGCTTTGATGCTCAACTGAAGAGGCATACTAACAAGCAGCGGCGGCGGGGGTTGTAATACTTATGTAATCGGCATTTGCAGCAGGCGATCCGGCCTATTAGTTGTGGTCCTTCAAACTTGCCTGAGGCGGCAAAATAGTGCATTATTAAGGTGTTCTCCTTCTCTCCTGCATCAACGGTGATGCGCCACGCCTTGTGTAATGGCTTCGGCGTTTTAGATAGTACGAGAGTGGGTAATGACAACCTGAAGAAGCTGCTCAACTGAGCGCTCGAACGCGAGCCTTCGCTGCTACCGTACTCCGAAGCCACCTTTGATTCGAAGCTTCTCTTAATGCTCTGAGTGAGCTAAGGAACCCTTACATTTATGGCTATGAAACTCTACGTGGGTAATCTCTCGTTTCAAACGTCGAGCGAAGACCTGCAACAACTATTTTCACAAGCCGGCACGGTGGAGTCAGCGACAGTTGTGGAAGACCGCGACACAGGACGTTCGCGAGGCTTTGGTTTTGTCGAGATGGCTACCAAGGAAGAAGGCGAAAAGGCAATCGAACAATTCAATGGCACTGATCTCGCTGGTCGAAACCTGACGGTTAACGAGGCCAGACCGCGAGAGGATCGAGGCGGTCGCGGCGGCGGTGGCGGTCGCGGCGGTTATGGCGGCAATCGTGGCGGCGGCGGTCGCGGTGGCTATGGCGGCGGTGGTGGCGGACGCGACAGTTCGCCCCGCTGGTAAAACTCGAAACAGGTCCGGGGTGAATAGTTGAAGCAGAAAAATCCTGGTAACTATTCACCTCGCACCCGGGAACATGTGGTCGGCCGATTTTTAGACTATTTATTTTTTAACGATTCACGATTTACTGAAAGGTATGTATGGAAAAGCAGACTGTAGAAAAGCAAACGACTACTAAGCCCGTTATTGAAAGACAGACTTATGCGATTGGCGATCGGGTGGAGAAGCTATGTGCTGTATGTCAGGAAGAACGTGGCCACGTCGTCGCTTCGATTACAAAGCGAGGGTTAATCTCGCGCGTTACCTGCCCGAAGTGTGGAACGCGTGGCTCTTTCTCAAATGGAGCCAAGCTTACAAAGAACCGTTCAAAAACGGTAAATAGCGAGCCCTATGACCGCACGCGCACCTACCGGACGGGCCAAACAATGAGCCATCCTATTTGGGGCGCCGGCGAAGTTACGGCGTTGATTGAACCCCGCAAGATCGACGTGCTATTTGCCGATCGCATTCGCCGCCTGATCCATTCCCGCGCCGATGCTTAGTTCCTGACCAATCGCACGAAATATCAGGCCGCGCTTCCCGAGCGCGGCCTTTTTTATGCGGCTGAATCCGCAGCTTCTTTCGGCAGCGTGGTCATTGCCAGACTGAACTTTCGGGGCAACCTCACCCTGCCCGAGGCAAACAACACCAGCCACACGGCGCCCGACAACGCAGACAGTAAGCCCGAGATGACTGTCAGCGTTCGCGGGGTTATTCCGCGCAAAGACCAGCCGGCGATGGTGGTTGACAAACTCCAGGTCAGAAGCTCGGTGGCGCGATCTGTCGTCAACACACGACCGCGCAGTTTGTCAGGCACCAAACGCATCAACAGCGTGTCCTGAACGCCAAACTCAGCACCCAGAACTATTCGTCCGAGAAAGAGGAATAAACAGGCAAACCACAGGTTTGGCATTACCCCAATCAAAGCAAACAGAAAGCCCTGAAGCAGCAGCCCCCAACCAATAAATGCCGGTGTCTTGCCGAGAAACTCGAAGTAGTGGCCGAGGCGACGCGCTATCATCATGCCGATGAAGAGGCCGATACCGCCCGCAAAATAAAGAGCCGCTACCGCAGAATCCCCGCTGATGCTGCGCTGTCCGGCAAAGACGATGCCCCCGAGTCTGTCCAGGATCAAATTAACGGCGCCGCCGCCGCTGGCCCACAGCACATTGATTGTGAGTATGGCAGCCACCGGCGCGTGACTGATTATGTATGACCAGCCTTCGCGTATGTCTGACCAGTAGCTGGGCTTCTTTTCGACACTCGTATTTTCCAACGCAAGTTGTTTTGTTTCGCGCTCCGGAATAAGCCAAACAGAGAGAGCAGAACCTAAGAAGGAAATTGCGTTGACGACGAAGGCAGCGCGATAGCCCACGTTGGCTGCAGTCCAGCCGCCAAGCGCCGCGCCCAGTGACATCAATAGAAAACGCGACGAAAACATCAGTGCGTTTCCCGCAAGCAGGTCGCGCTCGCCCGTGATGTTGGGCATCGCAGCGCTTTTTGCCGCTTCGAAAAACGCACCGAAGACCGAAAGCAGCGCGGTGCAAAGGTAGGCAATCCACAGATCTTCCGGCCGGTGCACCAGAAGAAAACCGATTGCAACGGCCACGCGAGCAAGGTCACTGACAATCATTACCATCCGGCGCGACCAGCGATCGACGAAGGCCCCGGCCAGTGGTGCAAATAACGTAAACGGCACCATCCGTCCCAGCAGCATGATCGTGGTGACAGCGGCATCACCATGAGAGATCATGCGCACCAGTCCCAAACCGGCAATGAAGTTAAACCAGTTGCCGAGTTCGGAAATGACCTGCCCCCACCACAATCGCCGGAATGAGCGATTGCGGCGCAGGAGTTGAAGATAAGTTAGTGAATCCATAAAACGTGTTTCCGAGTTCCGAGTTCCGAATCAAAAATGCAGACTGCTTATTGCTGATTGCTGATTGCTGACTGCTGATTGCAGAGCTAAACAAAAAAGCCGCCAGTTCAAACCAGCGGCTCGCAACCTTCAAAATCTTTGAGAAGTTATCCTCCTACGAATTTCGGTGGCCGCTTCTCAATAAAGGCTGCGATGCCTTCTTTGAAATCTTTTGTTAGCCCTGACTGAATCTGCGCCTTTCTTTCAAGTTCCAATTGTTCGCCATAATCATTCGTCGCGCTTGCTTCCAACAGTTCCTTTAACCTACCAATAGCGGCCGTGGGCGCCTGGGCCAGTCTCTCAGCCATTGCCAGCGCCCGCGGCAATAACTCCTCGTCTGGCACAACTGCATTTATCATCCCGATTTCCAGAGCGCGCTGCGCCGTTGTCACCTCGCCCGTCATCATCAACTCGCTGGCCCGTCGCCAGCCAACCAGCCGCGGCAGTATGAACGTTCCACCACAATCCGGCACCAAACCGATTTTGATAAAAGCCTGATTGAAGCGCGCGCTTTCACCCGCCACTACCAGATCGCAGGCCAGTGCTAGATTGCAACCGCCGCCTGAGGCTGCACCGTTAACAGCGGCGATGAAGGGCAAAGGAGTACGACGAATCAATCCTATGCATTCATTCAGCAAGCTCAACGGTTCGTCAAAAAATGCTTCGACTTTTCCTTGATACTCCGCCATTCGCTGCATCTCGCGGATGTCGCCACCCGCACAGAAAGCTCGGCCTGCTCCCGTTATAACGACTGCGCGCGCGCCGCGCGTCTGAACTTCTGCGACCGCAGATTTAAACTCCTGTCCCACCTCAGTAGTCAGCGCATTCAACGACGCGGGGCGGTTCAGCGTGATAATGGCCACGGCTTCCCGCATATCAAGTTGAATGCATTTGTAATTCATAGTGCTCAGTCGAGCGCGATTCTAACTTACGGAGCGCACTCAGGCGTATGCTCGTATCGTTGTTACTCCCACCCGCTGACGCAGGTGGTTCTGACATTGTAGCTGTAAGCTGCTACCGTAGCCGGTTTCGGCCGGGCTGAAACTTAGGTCCTGGGCTGCGCGGCGCGATTGGCGCTGAAGCAGTCGCCGCATAGCACGGGCCGACCGCTCGAAGGCTTGAACGGCACAGTGTCGTTTTTACCGCACTGATCGCAGGTAATCTCAAATCTTTGACGTTCGCCGCCACCACCCTTTGGACCCCCAAAGTTTGACCGGCGCGCATCGCGGCAAGGTTTACAACGCTTTGGATGTGTTAGGTTTCGTTCCTGATAGTATTCCTGTTCACGCTCAGTAAAGGGAAAGATTTCTCCACATTCGGCGCAGGTGATCTCGATGTCTGGCATATCGCTGATTCTCCATGGGTGGGACTGAGGCTTCCCTGCCCTCTTTTCGGAACGCGCGACTCTTCCGTCCAAACGGCGATTCACCTCGCGGCGTGACTACAAACGAACCCTACTCGCCAACGGTGCACGCGTACCGAAATCCGTTAAGTGGGCCTGAGTTTACTCTCACTAAAACCTGTATTCAATTTATTTCGGACAGAAGATGAAAAGAAAGGAAAACCCTTATGAGCCTGAGGCCAATTCGGTAACGTGTGCGCGCACCGTTTCACCCAGGGTCAACAGGTTATAACCACCTTCAAGACAGGAAACTACACGCCCATAGCAAGTGTCCTTTGCCCAATCCATAACCGTGCGCGTGAGTGAGACAAAGTCTTCGTCCTCGAGCAGCAACTGGCCCAGGGGGTCGCCTTTATGCGAATCGAACCCGGCGGAAATCATAATGAGATCGGGCTTGAACTTTGTTGCTATCTGATCGATCGCCGCATCAAACATTCGCTTCTGTTCGTTCGCCGGCGTTAGCGCGGGCAACGGAAGATTCAAGGTTGATCCCACACCGCGGCCCACCCCGGTTTCACCTCTGGCCCCCGTCCCGGGATACCAGGGATATTGGTGAGTTGAGAAAAAGAACACCGTTGGGTCGTCATAAAAGATGCCCTGGGTTCCATTCCCATGATGCACGTCCCAATCAATGATCGCGACGCGCTCAATTTCGGCAAAGTTGTTCTGAGCATAACGAGCTGCTACGGCAACGTTATTGAAAAGGCAAAAGCCCATGGCCCGTTCTGCGGTGGCATGATGGCCCGGCGGACGCACCGGCACAAAGGCATTTGAGACTTCGCCCCGCATAATCAAATCAATAGCGTGGCAGGGCGCTCCTGCGGCGTGCAGGGCCGCATCCATCGATCGCATCGAAACCACTGTGTCGGCGTCGAGAGAGCCCGTTCCTTCGCTCACCACTCGCTCAATCTGCTTGTAGAGTTGTGGCGTGTGACACGCCTGTACATCTCCCCGCGGCGCCTCCCTGGCCTGCACTTCCAACAACTTTGACCAAAGATCCGCATCCTCCCGCAGCGCCTTCATGACCACGGCATAACGCGAAGGCGACTCAGGATGATGCGGACCAGTGTCGTGCTCTTTGAACACAGGATGATGAATGATAGCAGTGGTCATTGAGTTAATCGTAAAGGGTAAACCGCGAATCGTAAACATAGCAGACTGTAGCGAGGCTCGCTTGAGCCCAGGCAATCCCCTAACGGTTTTCTTAACTTGAGCTTGTTTTCCCTTGTGTCTTGATCTCGATGGTCCGTGGCCGGTGTGAGACTGAAAATCGTACGCGCAATCTGCACGAACGGTTCGGCTCGAACAATTTCATTCGGTTTTTCAGTATCCGGTCTAGCAGTGACCCTTGCCTGACGCTGGGAATGGGGATTGCTCGTGCACCAACGCAGGAAAGTTTGTGAGTGCCCCGCACCTTTCAAAAAATTGAGATCAGGAATACAGGAATATTGGAGGAAGATATGGCATACGATGATGAACAGGCCAGAAGAAGCAGGGTGGTGGTCGAAACCCCAACTGCGAGGCGTGAGGTCACTCACACAGAGGCTGTCCGCAACGATCGCGGCGGCATTTCCGGTGCAACCGTAGGTGTGATCGTGGTGGTAGCAATTGCGCTCATAACGATAGTGGTATTGTTTCTCATGAATGGACAAACTACCACAGACAATACGAATGCGAATTTGGTGGCGCAACAGCCAGCCCAGCAGCCACCGGTAATTGTTCAGCAGCCGGCGCAACAACAGCCGCCGGTAATAATTCAGCAACCGGCAGCGGGAGCGCAGCAGCCTCCAGTGATTATTAATCAACCCGCGCCAAGCGGCGGGTCGGCGCCCGCGTCCATGTCAGACGACGGTGCGATTCAAACAGCCATTGACAAGAAAATCAGCGAGGACCCCACATTATCGAGCCTGGGCATAACAGCTACGGTACTGGACGGCAAGGTTACGTTAACGGGAACGGTCAAGAGCGAGGCGCTCAAGTCCCAGCTCGACAGAGCGATTAGGGCGATTAAGGGAGTAAAGCAGGTTGATAACCAGATTGTCGTGATGAGTTAGCCGTTGGGGGGCTGAAAGTGAAAGGTGCTTGAACGCTGAGGTCAGCTCAAGCGCCTTTCTTTTCACCCTTCACTTTTCACTCTTCACTTTTCACTTTTCACTCTTCACTCTTCACTGTTCCTAGTATCCCTCAGTGTGTTGCCGCAACCATTCATCGAGCTCTTCTTCTGTGGGTTCCCTTCCCAGGTCTTCACGTAGCCGCTGGTGAAGGTATGCGTGCTCGGTTTGAGCCACAGTTTCCAGTTTGTCCTCGCTCTCAGTCTCGGCCGGCCGCTGTGTTTGCTCGTCTTCAAGAGTCATGACTTGAATCTTAGCCGTAGCCAATGACGTCTTAATCACCAGACTGTCTTCCTCGCAAGTGATCACGAAACGTCTTTCTTCTCCTCCTGCAAAAAAATTGACCTCTTTTATCTGACATTGAACCGGGGGCGATTGAAAACGCAATAGCTGCGGAGGCGTGTGGACGCCAAGTAAGCGATCTACGTCAGCCTTTATTTCTGCCTTAGTTTGGGCGTCGACTTCGAGCTCACTAACAGCGACGGGATGGGGAAGCAAACCCATTTCACCGTCCAACAAGATCGTCCAAATGAAACCTATGTCCAGCAAGATATACAAGGCTTCGTCAAAAACGA
This sequence comes from Pyrinomonadaceae bacterium, assembly GCA_035297925.1. Taxonomy (GTDB): domain Bacteria; phylum Acidobacteriota; class Blastocatellia; order Pyrinomonadales; family Pyrinomonadaceae; genus PSRF01. Next base: position 14,818 of record DATGYM010000446.1, read on the forward strand.
AATAGCCTAGCAGGGTTGCTCCTAGTACATGGGCAATCACGTGGTCCTGGTGATTGCTGGTTTCTTTAGGTGTCCAGCCGTCAATCACGCCAAGCTCCCGGATACATCAGCTGCAGAATATTTTATTTTGATGGTGAGGCCAACAGCAGCTAGTCGAGGTAGTGAGAGCCAAGCTGCACTTGCAGGGTCTCAGGGACAGATTTCCAACTGGCGTTGGAGAGTTTATGCACATTCAAATCCGAAGTATTCATGCGCAATGGACGCCACTGCGCGCGTTTTTCTTCGTAAAGCCAGCGGTAGATTGGCCCATTGCCGCGGCGACTGTAAAACACTCCGCTGCCGACGCCGTTGCCTTTTTCAGTACCAAACTCGCTCTTGCCGGCGGAGTTAATGTATACGCGAAGCCCGCTCATGGTTGTCGACATTTATGCTTCCCTTAGTCCAGCCCGCCGCCGTGATGGCGATGAACTTCCGGTTTCTCAACTTTTGTGAAGTGCACCAATCCGCGTTTCACCTCTTCAAGCGCAATGCTGGTGTTTCTGCGTCTGCCCTTATCGGCCTCAATGCGCGGCTTAGAACCGTGTAAGAGTTGCTTCGTTCTTAATCCAGCGACAATTATTAGACGAAAGCGCGAATCTATCCCCGGCCAGGTGCCCTCGTTTGCTACGCCAGTTAACTTATTGCCATTTAGTTCTGCTGTACTGATCATTAGGTATTCCTTCTTTGAGAGTTACAAAAATTTGACGAGCAGGAAAAGCGCCGGCACGGCCAGAACGGCGATAGCCAGGACTTGTAGCCAATTCATTGCTGATTTTTTGCAGTTCGGACAACTTAAACGCCAGAGCGCCAGTATCCTGCCACAGTGATCACATGAAGAAATCATTTCCTTAAGTCACCCTTAGCTGTTTGTGCTTTGCCGTTCTTCATAAATTCTTCAAGCTGACCTCGATCGAGCGGCCGACTGCGGCTCAACTTCATTAGCGGATCTGCGACTAGCCAAAAACAGGCTTTGCCTTCATCAGTAGTTGTAAGATTCTTCAGCGCCCCAACGTCCAGGACCACAGGTCGAAAACATTCCATTCGCGCATCACGCGAGCGGGCGATCATCGCCTGCCCGCTAGTGTGGAATATTGGGACGCGGAAACTACCCAGGTCATCAACTGCATACCAATCTCCATTGGCGCGTCGCATGGCGAATAGACTCTTCATCCAGGTAACCTCAATAAACCAATCAGCACCTGGCCAGGACGCGCAGGATTAATAAGTTTCAGCTGGAGGGCATGCTGCTGCCTCCCCAAATCACTGGAGCGCTGGGGCAGTTCATTTTTTGTTATTTGTTGAGTAGTGGCGATGGACATCAGAATTTCCTGGCACTTGTCGAGTTTGAAAAACAAACAGACGGCACAAGGAGAAGGAAGCTACGCGCAAATCCTGATGTCGAGAGTGGATTTTCGAAGAACAACTACAAAATCAATATAGCATACCCACTTAGTAATTCGTTGCCGCGCGACCGCTGCTCTTCGCGCAGTTCTTAACTTGCACTAATCATGGCGAGCTTGCGACCACTGTTTGAACATTTGCTGATGCTTTCGCCGCACTGCTGAGCGAGTAGGCGGCGGCGACGCGACAGCTTGAGCGCCGGTTCCGAAAGCCGGCAATCGGTCCTCAGATTGCGGCTCTACTTGCCAACTGTTGATGAAGGCCCAGCGCAGCTTTGCGGCAGAGTCGGTCAACGAGATCCTGTCACCCACCTTGACCGCGTGTTCCTGCAAAATCTTTTTCACTAAAATCCTCCGCCAAATTCCGACCGCATAAAAGATGCAATTGCTATCTCGTCAAAGAAGGCCATTCTAAACAAAGGCGAGGGGCGCGGTCTTTAGTTTTGACGCGTGGTTCGCGAAACTCTCAAGTGCCTGGGTTTCGTTATCGTAAATACTGAACGCTGACAACAGTCGCGTCACCATGAACAGCCCGCGCAGCGCTTCCGTCAAACCCACTAATTTGATCTCTCCGCCCTTGTTCTCCACCGACACCTGACTGGCCACCAGCTCTCCAAGTCCACAGGAATCGATAAACGCGACTCCCGCCAAATTCAGGATGATCAGAGTCTTCTTCTCAAGAATAAGGGAACGTATAGACTTATGAAGGGCTAGCGCGTTACCGCCTACTCGCAAACGACCTTTCAACTCCAGAATAGTCACATCAGCGGAACGGCGCTCATCGATGTAGAGGTTAATCACTGTTCGACGTTACGGCAAAAGAGTGTATATGTCAAATACAGGATATACTGCAGATGGACAATAGTTAGCATATGTGGTAAATAGTGTAGCTCGGGTGAAGTTCAGTTATGATTGAGATTACGATAGATCAATTACTCGCCGAGCACGGGCGGACCTTCTACTGGCTGGCAAAGGAAACCGGTATCAGCCACACCACTCTTTGGCGTCTGAAGAAGGGCAAGGCCCTGGGAATTAATTTTGAAACACTGGAAAAGATGTGCCAGGCGCTAAAGTGTCAACCTGGGGACTTTCTGGCACTGGCGCCGCAAAAGAAGACGGTGAAGCCAGGTGGATCCAGACTAATGACAAAGAAGAAGCAAAAATGACTACCCTCGCCGGAAAGCCTTTAACGGTTCGATTTATTGAGGCCGAAGAAAGCGTTCACCTTGAACTGTCGAACGAAAGTGACGACGCGCTAAAGTGCGTTGAGATTCTGACCGTTTTTCTCAAAGACCTGGAAACCCCGGGCGGTGGGCCTTCCCAGGCTCATATTAGATTTGATCAGATTGACTCACTTCGCGCGAAGGAAAATGTAGTGCTATCGCATAAGACCTGGATTAATGGCAAAGTGGCTGCGGAGGCTGTCGACTTAATGGAGCGTTTGAAGGTGGTGGCGGGCCAGGTTAAGCCCTATGTGCTGGATATTTCATGGCAGGACAGTGAAGGCAAGGCGCGCTTTCAAAGGATACCCGTGGGCCACTAAGGTCCGCGCACATGGATTTTCAACGGCTTCGAATCTAGTAACTCAAGTTAATAAAGAGAGCATGATGATAGTTTGTGAATTCTGTTTACAGTACAAGCAGAGTGGAGAATGCGAACTCGGCCTCAAAATTCCAAAGAGCATGACCTGCCGCGAGTTTGGCCCCACTCTGGAAAAATTTTGTTCGGATCCTAAAGACTTCGTAGATCCGAAGCAGATCGTTCAGATGGCTACTTACTTCGGGATCAAAGGGCCGGAATTGAAGAAGATCAAGGTAATGGCAACCCGAGAAGAAAGCAGTCGGGTGTAAGTGCCTCACACCTCCGCTTTAACCCATCACCCATATTAAGCCACGCTGAGAAACCCCTGGTTTTTGAACAAGCTGTAAAGGCGAGAAATTCCATATTGCAGACCCGTTTTTACTGTGTCCGGTGGAAGTCGTAGTGTCATGGCGATTGCGCGGGGAGTCATTCTGGAAAAATAGGCGAGCTCGATCATCTTTTGTTCCAGGGGCGAGAGTGCATCGAGTGTGGCACCGACCAATTTTCGATGAGCTGACTTGCTGAGGCGAAAGGGACGGGCCAGGTCGGAACCCTGCCGAGGCGCAAGCCCTACTGAGATCACGAACTGCTGATCCTCTGTGCTGGAACAAAGCTTTTCAAGCGCACGGCGATGAGCGATTGTGATTAGCCAGATCAGTAAGCTCTCGTGGTCTTTATCGAAGCGGCGAGCTTGCTGTCTTACTTCAACATGCACCTCCACCAACACATCTTCGGCCGTCGCAGTGTCGCCAAGGATTAGTAACAATAGTCCAAAGAGCAGGCCATTCGTGGCAGCGAAAAGCCGAGCAACGGCCGCTTCGTTCCCCGCTGCAACCGCGGGAACCAGCTCCCCCAGATCCAGGCTGCGCGGACCCCCGTCGACAATTCTCAGACTGACTGTAGATCTTTGCGCTAAGGCCACTGAAGCTCCGTGTGTCAGAACCAGAGACTGGTAACAATGACAACCAAGTTGATTTCCGGGAAAAATTGAAGGGTGGATCATCGCCCCAGGAGATCCACCCCGGCCCCGGTGAAAGCTCGCTTAGACGGATGTCACCATTGGCTTTTTCACGCAAGCAAGTTAACGCCGGGGGAAATCACCTTCAAAAAAAGGATGCGGCAGCCTAAAGTATTAAGATTGGGCTTGTATGTGCGCAAACACACATATAACAAAATTTCCTGCTTCCGAGGTTTTGCAATGGGGCTTTGGAGATTGAACCGTTAAGGTTAAGGTGGTGAATCATCAAACAGCCGGTTGAATTCATCGAGTGATGCGGCCCCGCGCTGGGCTCTAAATTCCTTGACCCACGACTTCACGGCCGTAGACCATTTCTTCGGATCGGCCCCCACTTGCGCTTCGACCGTATGGGCACGATCGTTGGGAGCCTTCCTCTTAACCACTCTGACTTTCGCTTTCATGCTTGCAGTGGGTATTGTGGGGCGAGTTTCCCGGACTCTTGAACCAGGTAAAAAGAGGGGATCAATGGTGAAGTGGGAACTCCACCATTCATCTTGTCCAAATAAGAACTTAGTGCCGCATCAAAGCGGATCTAGTTGCCGTTGAGGCCGTCGTAATAGCCGTTCTCGTAACCGGCGCGATAATACCGACGATAGAGCTCGCGATCGCCTAACTTCGAGCTGTAGTCTTTCGTCGCCTCCCGGTACGCACTGTTGTTGCGAAAGTCATCACGCCTATTGCTATTGCGGTCATTACGGCCTTCCTTGATGCCTTCGTTGTATCCGGCATTCAGTGCGGTTTGCCGCAGGTCGAAAGAGCCGCCGTAGTTGTCGTAACGGTCCCAGTTCCGGCCCCGACGATTATTGGGATCCCAATTGCCGTTGTCCCGGTTGTTGCGATTCCAGTCTCTGTTGTTTAAATAGTCGGAGCCACCTGGATTCAGACCGTCGTTGAATCCTGTTTGATAGGCCTCACGAAAATAGCGGCGATATAATTCCCTATCACCGAGCCGTGAGCTGTAGTCCTTCGTTGCCTTGCGATAAGCGCTCTGACTCGCAAAGTCGGAAGACCGATTTCTTTGCCGGGCTGCGGTACCGTCTTTCAGACCCTCGTTGTATCCCGCATTCAGGGCCGTTTGGCGCAGGTCAAAAGAGCCACCATAGTTGCCATAACTATCCCAGTTCCGTCCTCGCCGATTGCGATTGCGATCATAACGATCGTCACGCCGGTCTTGAACGCCAGTATTATTTGGATACTGTCCCCCCTGCGCCTGCACTGCAGAGCTGGGACCGATGCCAACAATAAGCAGGAACGACCATACGATTATTCCTGCAGCAATTCGAATCTGTGTACTATTTGCTTTCATAATTACTCCTTTGTTGCTCAACCGAGCAACTACTGTTCCCTCTAGTTTTTCGGACATAGCTCTCTCTTACCTGAAACATCCAGGGAGCATACCTGCTGTCTGGGGAGGGTAGACTTTTGCCGAGACTCAATTGCGGGCCGCTTCAAAGCTGAAGGACGGAGGGAAATTGACTGTGGCGTTCGTTCGAATCTGTCGGCTGCCGGCCCAGGCTGCAGCAAAGTGACCAGCTTTCGCTTTTGCAATCAGGTGCGTAATGGTTTTTATTAGACCTTCAACATCGGGCTTGGCCACATAAGCATTTGCTCCTGAGGCAATGCCCAATCGCTTGTCGGCATCGTAGGCAGCGCCCGAATAGAACAAAATTGGCGTAATGGAGTCGAACTTACGTATCTGCCGGCAGAATTCAAAACCATCAAGACCGGGCAACCAACCGTCCAATAGATAAAGGTCGAAACATTCAGCCTTGATCAGGGGCCAGGCCTCAACGGCCGAGTGCGCGCACGTGACTTCCATTCGATACGCTTTCAGCAGTGCACTCAACATCTCGCAGGCGTCCAAATCATCGTCAACACAGAGTACTCGGAATAGGGTATTAAAAGGCACAGTGCCTCCTTTTCCAGGGGTTACAGGGTCGAACCATCCTGGACCTGTTTGTCGAGTCTGTCTGTGCGTTGACGCACTTATGACAAAAGGCATAGTATTTAGTGGCCTCCTCCGATTGTTTTTGGCTCCAGCGCACTAAGCATTCAAACTGAGCAGAGGGTTTTAAGCTTTCGCTGGAAAGCAACTTCGGTGTACCGCCCGGGAAGAACCCGATGACTGCCACCGCTGCCAACAGAGAAGAAGCGTTTCAGAATCATTTGCTCGCCGGAGCTAGCGACGAGGAAAGCGCGCGACTGCTTCCTAATTTGCAGCCCCTCACGCTTCCACTTGGTAAGGTCCTTTATGAATCCGGCGAAAAAATGGATTTTGTCTATTTCCCTACGACGGCGATCATTTCCCTGCTTTACATAATGGAAAACGGCTCGAGCGCTGAAATCGGCGTTGTGGGCAACGACGGACTGGTGGGAATTGCCATCTTCATGGGCGGCGACACCACACCCAACCGGGCTGTCGTGCAAAGCGCGGGCAAAGCCTTCAAGATGAGAGCAGAGCTGATGAAAGACGAGTTCACCCGCGGCGGCCGTTTTCATAATCTGTGTCTGCGCTACACCCAGGCGTTAATTACTCAGATTTCCCAAACCGCTGTTTGCAACCGGTTGCATTCAGTGGACCAGCAGCTTTGCCGCTGGCTGCTTTTGAGCCACGATCGTTTGCCGTCAGATAGGCTAATCATGACGCAGGATTTAATCGCCAACATGTTGGGTGTGCGCCGAGAAGGCATTACGCACGCGGCGAAACGTCTGCAAAACGCTGGTTATATCAGCTACGTTCGCGGCGACATGACGATTCTCGATCGGAAGGGCCTCGAGGAGGGCGTCTGCGAATGTTATCAGGTTGTCAGGGCCGAGTATGATCGCCTGCTCGCCTAAGCTTCCCTTTGCCACTCTGTGAACAATAAGTGTGGCAACGCACAGACAAGTTTGTTCCGATAGCGTATATTCAAGGCATGAATATGAAACGAAAAGCACTGAAGTTCTTACCGATGGTTGGCATTGCACTCTCTTTAACTCTTACCCCGCTATACGGCATTGCTCAACAAAATAGCAACACTTCCAAGGGAGAGGTGAAGCAAAGCGGCACAGAGGTTGGCAGGGCCGGCCGGAGCATGGGCCACAATGTTAAACACGGCCGCATAGTGCGCGGTGGCAAACATTTTGGCAAACACATGGGACGAGCCGGTAAACATTTCGGAAGGGGCACGAAGAAAGCCGTCAAACATGTAATCTCCTAGAGTTCACGACGGTAACCGAGCAGGTTGCTTTTGTGCGCGTTACCTGGCATGGGCTGAGGCCCAACACTTTTGCCTGATTAGCCCCAAACAATGCCGTCAATGTTGTAAGGTAGCCGCTTATTTTTATGCCGTAACCTGTCTCCTATCCGACATCGGGACCCGTTTCCGAAAACTCTTCCTTATGCCGTTCGCCGTCCCTCCTTCAGGACGCAACCATTACAAGGAGTTCTCCGATGTCTCCCAAAAGAAATCCGCTCATCACGAACCAACTGCTCGCCGCCCTGCCTAAGAAGGACTATCTGTCGTTGCAGCGTCACTTCGAAGAAATCCCACTTGTTTTCGAAGACATTCTCTATCAGCCCAACGTGTTCATTACCGACGTCTATTTCCCTAACAGCGGCATTCTCTCGCTGCTTGCAGCCGCCAACGAGCGTGCCACATTGGAGGTGGGTCTGGTCGGCAAGGAGGGCATGATTGGGCTGCCGGTTTTCCTAGGCGTCAGAACTTCGCGGAATCGCGCAGTGGTGCAGGGCGTTGGCTCAGCCATGAAAATGAAAGCAACAACGTTTCGTAAAGAGTGTGACAACGGGGCGGCTCTGTCACAAATCCTGCAGCGCTACACACACTCGCTGTTGACGCAGATCACGCAGTCAGCAGTCTGCAATCAGTTTCATTCAGTGGAAGCGCGTCTGGCGCGCTGGCTACTGATGACCCATGACCGCATGGGAGACGATGAGTTTCAGTTAACGCAGGATTTTCTGTCTAACATGTTGGGCGTGCGGCGTGAGGGCGTCAGCAAGGCAGCCGCGAAGTTGCAGCAACGCAAACTGATTGGTTATAGCCGCGGCCATCTCAGGGTCCTTGATCGCCCGGGCCTGGAAGCCACTTCGTGTGAGTGTTATGAGATCATCAGGAAAGAAAGCAGCAGTTCCTGACGATTGTAACCCTCAAAATTCCTCCTGTTTATTCTCCATAAGCCTCATTCAACTTCCGGAAGTGATAACCCATCGCTGCGAGCCGCATCGATTGTGGAAATTGATCACGATGCCTGACGATAGCGCGCACCATAAAACGCCAGAATTCTTTCCGCTCGTGATCCAAGACACCCAGATTGAGAATAATGCGACTTAATGCTGCAAAACCGCTGGCGATTTTCATGCGCGTCGGCTGCGGCACTCCCTGAGCAGTGCGTTTAAGTGAATCAAGCGCACGTTGATAGTATTCACTCGGCCTGTAAATTGTACGCATGATCGATTGGTAACCTTCGATCAAACGCGCAGGATCCATCTTAGGTACAAAGTTGAGCGCACAGTTTGTGTTATTTCCTGAGCTTTCTCCGATTAGGCGGCCCTCTTTTTCCAACCGTCGCCAAAGCTGCGTATCGGGCAGCGCGGTCAGCAGCCCAACCATCGCCAGTGGTATAGCACTATCGCGAATGAAGTTTATCTGCAGCTCAAAAATATCATCAGGGTCGTTGTCAAAACCGACGATAAAGCCGGCCATTACTTCCATGCCGTAACTTTGAATCCTCCGCACCGAATCCAGCAGGTCTCCGCGATTCTGTGACTTCTGAGCTTCTTTGAGACTCTCTTTCACGGGAGTCTCAATCCCGAGAAAAACACTCTGGAAACCGGCCCGCTGCATTTCCCCAAGAAGCTCGTCGTCATCAGCCAGATTCACGCTCGCCTCCGTCAGCAAAGAAAACGGATGGCCCTTCCTCTCCTGCCACTCCGCGAGGGCGGGCAACAACTGCCTGACGTTCTTCTTATTCCCGATGAAATTATCGTCCACGACAAAAACCGTCCCACGCCATCCGAGTCGCAGTAACGCGTCAAACTCGGCCAACATCTGTTGGTTGCTTTTCGTGCGGGGAACCCGCCCGTAAATTTCTATGATGTCGCAGAATTCGCAATTGAAAGGACAGCCGCGCGAATACTGCACTGACATCGCGCTATAACGTTTCATGTCTGCAAGTTTAAAATCAGCCACCGGTGTCGCCGCCAGAGGTGGCCGCTCCGCAGCCTGGTAAGTTCGTCTCGCTTCGCCACGTTTCAGATCTTCCACAAATTGCGGCAGCGTGATCTCAGCCTCTCCCCGAAAAATGTGATCCACGTCAGGGAGGTCTTCAATCGTCGTGGTAACGTAGGGACCGCCCAGCACAATACGCTTGCCATGCTCTTTGCAGCGTCTAACCACTTCGTGAATCGACGTCTTTTGCACCAGCATCCCGCTGATAAAGACCATATCGGCCCACTGTATCGCGGACGACTTCAACGCGCGCACATTCAGATCAACCAGTCTCCGTTCCCAGGTTTTTGGCAGCAGTGCAGACACAGTCAATAAGCCGAGCGGAGGAAACGCACATCGCTTTCGCTCAAACGGAAGTGCGTGACGAAAACTCCAATACGTGTCAGGAAATTCCGGATTGATTAGCAATACTTTCATTCGGCCCTCCTTCGCTGGCAGCCATTCAATGAGACAGTCATCCAGTTTCGAAGAGCCTAGATCAAAATGTAAATCTCCTGCGTAATACTTACGTAAAAATTTAGGCCGCCGAAATAGGGGAACAGCGTCGCGCGGGGACACACAAATACCATATTTTCTTGCCCCAAACCAGTAGGCCGAACAGGCGAAAGTGTTTAGAATGACAGCAGTTAGGCGAAAATGTTCACGCCCGACGCCTGAATCTTTTGCCGTCATCCAGTGTGCCGCTTTAGCAGGGCAGGAAAGCTCTGCAAGAAATGAAAGCGATCGACACGCAGGAGGTTCGCATGATCAGATCGAATAATCCCAACAATTCACAATTGAACGAAGGCCAGCTCAGCGTGGAGAGCAGTAGCTGGAACTACGCGCCGCGCGTCGACTGGGCGCAAATGGGTGAGAGAGATCACTTTGTCCAGTTCTACGAGGCGGATGGATTTTTATTGAACTCGCTGAGCGGATTTATCGGTAATGCCCTTACTTCTGATGAGGGCGCATTGGTTATTGCTACCAGGCAGCACCGGGACGAGCTTGACGAGTTGTTACACACGAACGGGGTGGATCTGAGCCGTGCGAGAAGCCGGGGACAGTATGTCTCCCTGGATGCCGATGAGACACTGGCAAGATTTATGATTGATGGAATGCCGGAGCCCGGGCGCTTTCATAAGGTGATGGGAAGTGTAATTTCCAGTGTTACGGATGGTCGGTCGCGGCTGAGGGCTTTCGGCGAAATGGTTGCGCTTCTCTGGATCGAGGGCAATCACGCCGCGGCTCTCAAGGTGGAAGAGTTGTGGAATGACCTGCAGAAAGCGCATTCCTTTTCATTGTTCTGCGCCTATCCCATGAATCGCTTTAACGGCGAACAATTTATCCAATCGCACGGTGACGTTTGTAAGGTGCATTCGCGTGTGATCCCGGCTGAGAGTTATGCAGGTTTGCTTGACCACGACGCGCGACTTCGCGCGATTGCGCTGCTGCAACAGAAAGCAGCGTCGCTGGAAGCTGAAGTATCAGAACGGCGCCAAATTGAGGAGCGACTGCGGCTGGCCCTGGTGGGCGAACAAATGGCCCGCGCCGAGGCGGAGACGGCCAATCGCATGAAAGACGAATTCCTGGCCACCGTCTCACATGAGATACGCACGCCACTGAATGCGATTATGGGTTGGTCGCATCTGCTGCGCAGCGGCAGATTGGATGAAGTAACTTCGGCCCGCGCGATTGAAACCATTGATCGCAACGCGAAATCCCAAGCCCAAATCATCGAAGACATTCTTGATGTTTCGCGGATGATTACCGGGAAGTTGCGACTTAACAAAGAGCTTGTCGATATTTCTTCCGTCATAAATGCCGCAATTGATTCGGTTCAATTGGCCATTGATTCCAAGGATTTACAGCTCGAGGTGACGCTTGATCCATCAGCGCGTCATACGTTAGGCGACGCCAGCCGTTTGCAGCAGGTAGTTTGGAATCTATTGGCAAACGCTATTAAGTTCACTCCTTCCGGCGGGCGTATCGAAATAGGGGTGAAGCGGGCGGGCGAAGAACTGAAAATAGAGGTGAGTGATAACGGCCAGGGCATAAACACGGCTTTCCTGCCATTTATATTTGATCGCTTCCGGCAAGCCGATGGCACTACCACGCGGCAACACGGCGGACTTGGTTTGGGATTAGCTATTGTGCGCCATTTGATTGAGCTCCACGGCGGCACGATCAAAGCTGACAGCGCGGGCATGGGACAAGGCGCGACTTTTACCATCAAGTTGCCATTGGCGCCGCAACTCACCTCTCGTCCCCAAAAAACGACCAAACGAAACGAAAGCGCCGCCGCCGACTCCACGCTGCCTTCCCTGAAGCATGTAAAGGTGCTGCTCGTGGACGACGATGCCGATACACTGCAGATTCTTTCTGTAATGTTGGCAGATTCGAAAGCCGGTATACAGACGGCTGGTTCGGTTGCGGAAGCTTTGGAAATATTCGAATGGTACCAACCGGACGTGCTGGTCTCGGATCTGGCGATGCCGGGAGAGGATGGCTATTCTCTCGTCGCCAAGGTCAGAGAGAGGGAAGCGAATACGGGAAAGGAAACTCCCACTATAGCTCTCACTTCATACGTGCGCATTGAGGATCGCACGCGCGCACTCTCAGCAGGCTTCAACATGTTCGTGCCGAAACCCGTCCAACCTGAAGAGTTGATTACGACGATCGCCAACCTGGCGGAACCCACCGAACCCAATTAAACAATGACCGCGGAATTCCATTCACGGTAGATCGGAAATCAATCAGCACGAACAAAGTCAGTGCGCGGCTCGCTTAGTTCGCCGCCGGTCTAGTATCTCCGGTGGCGTTTGCGAATCTTGTAGGTATAAAGCGCGCCACTTCCTGCACCGACCAGTGATCCGATAGCTGCGCCTTTCTTGCCACCGGCCAAACCACCGACCGCCGCACCGCCAAGCGTGGTGCCTGCCACCGTCAATTTATCCCTATGTTTCTGCCAAAAAGTCCGATGACGTCTATGGCGTCTCGTTTGGGCCGATGCCACGGAACTGATCGGTCCAATCGAAAACATAAGCGTCAATAAGATTAAGACGACGGCTACGCTTCGCTTCATTTTCTGCACCATCAAAGATGTGCTCATAAACCCCGCTCCCTTCAAAACATGCTGATTGCTTCTTATTTCGCGGCAAGACTCGTGCCCTCGCAAACTCAAGCCAAATGCAGGCAAACAAAGCCTTCGGCGAGTGAAAAGTTAGTTTGGGTGTATTCTTAAGAGGCAGTAACGTACCGGAGTGTTCCAGTCATTCGGCGGGCTGAACAGGACTCATATCAAAGGTCAGAGTTGGGTACTCCAGGGCAAGCGGGTATCCTTAATCAATCCTTCACAAACTTCAGCGCCACCCCATTCATGCAGTAACGCAATCCAGTTGGCTTAGGCCCATCGTCAAATACATGTCCCAGATGACCGTCGCATCTGGCACAGAGAACTTCATTTCTCGTCATCCACAAACTCTTATCAACTTCCTCGTGGATATTTTCTTCTGCGATGGGTTCGTAGAAACTGGGCCAGCCGGTGCCCGAATCAAACTTGGCTTTGGAGCTGAATAAGGGAAGTTCGCAGGCTGCGCAGGCGAAAACGCCGGCTTCGTGAATATCATTCAAGGGGCTCGAAAAGGGCGCTTCAGTTCCCTTCTCTCTAATCACCCTGTACTGTTCGGTAGTCAGGGTTCGTTTCCATTCGTCGTTAGTTTTCGTCACTTTGTGAATTCCTTTGCTGGCCGGCGACTTAGGGTTGCCGCCGCCACTCACCTGATTGTCATCATGCTCGCGCATTCCTGCCGGGAAAAAAGCAAATCTTGAAGCAGTGGCGACCGCACCCACGGTCAACGCCGATGTTAAGAAGTTGCGTCTATTCATAATTGAAAGTCATCACTGACCTGACTTGCTCCTCTCAAACGCTGCCGGACAATGCTTTCCCATGCTGAAAGTATAACCGATATAAATACGCACCGGGACGGGAATCGGATTCCAGTCGTCTCTAACTTCGGTGCTTCTCTGCGCAGCCTTTGCGTTCATCGCGGCTCTGCGGTGAATCGTGGCATGGAAACCTCACCGCAGAGCCGCAGAGTGAACGCAGAGAGTAACTCAACTAAGACACTACCCGTCTGCCCGCCAAAACTGACACAAGAAAGGCCTCCGACGAAACTCGTCGCCGGAGGCCGTAGCTGCCGGAACACGTACGCACGCTGCGTAACTATCGCGAGACTCACGTGGACAGCTAGCGCCGGACAGTTGGCGTCGCCACTGTCCATACTTGTACCGGCCCTAGACTCAAATTCAATGTCTTGAGCACGTAAGTTCCCGATTGCGTTACCGGCGCATTGATGACCGCTACAGTTAACTGTTTGTTGCGATCAATCACCCCGGCTTAGAGGCGGGCCCTGCCCGTCCCTGCTCACAAAAAAGGCCCCGGCGCAATATTCCGCGCCGAGGGCTTTATGAAAAGCAGTGAACTGCTAATTAGTAACGCGAGCCGCCATTGCGACCACCACCGCCGCCGCGATCTTCGCGGGGCTTGGCTTCGTTGACGTTAAGCGCGCGTCCACCAACGTCCTTGCCGTTGAACTGCTGAATAGCGGCCGCGCCTTCTTCCTTCGTCGACATTTCGACAAAGCCGAAGCCGCGTGAGCGACCGGTTTCGCGGTCCTCAATCAGCGCTACGCTTTCAACCTTGCCCGCCTGCGCGAACAGTGTTTGCAAATCGTTGCTCGACGTTTCAAACGCCAGATTACCAACATAAAGTTTCATAGTCATAGTTTCTTACCTTTTCCCGCTCTCGGGAGTTAACAGAAGCAGCATGCGGAACATGGTAGCTTCCCAATTTGCTAAGGACGTTGGGACTTACATATCCATGCCGCCGGGCATTGCCCGTGGCTTATCATCTTCCTGTAGCTCAGAAATGAGGGCTTCCGTGGTCAGCATTAAGCCCGCGATTGATGCGGCGTTTTGCAACGCGCAACGCGTAACCTTCGCAGGATCGATAATTCCCGCGGCCACCAGGTCCTCAAAGGTTTCAGTAGCGGCGTTGTAGCCGAAGTTCGGGTCTTTGTTCGCGCGAACCTTTTCTACAATCACGGCGCCTTCTTTGCCGGCGTTCTGGACAATCTGACGCAGGGGCTCTTCAAGCGCGCGCCTGATGATGTTGACGCCAATCTGCTCGTCTGGATCGCCGCCGTGTTCGTCATCGTTATCCGTGTCGAAGGCTTTGAACTTGTCCAGCGCTTTCGCAGCGCGAATCAGAGCCACCCCGCCACCGGCGACGATGCCTTCTTCGACAGCCGCACGGGTCGCGTTCATTGCGTCTTCGACGCGCGCCTTCTTCTCTTTAAGTTCAGTTTCCGTAGCGGCGCCCACGCGAATCACTGCCACGCCGCCGACGAGTTTCGCGAGTCGCTCCTGCAGTTTCTCGCGGTCATAATCTGACGAGGTATCTTCAATCTGCGCTTTCAGTGTCTTTACTCTGGAACGCAAGGCGTTTGTGTCGCCGGCGCCATCGATGATGGTCGTGTTGTCTTTGTCGATCGTCACCTTCTTGGCCTGACCCAAATCTTCGACTTTGACGCTCTCGAGTTTGATGCCCAGGTCCTCACTGATTACTTTACCGCCCGTGAGGATTGCGATGTCCTCGAGCAGTGCTTTACGACGATCGCCGAAGCCCGGAGCTTTGACTGCCGCCACGTTAATCGTGCCGCGCAGCTTATTAACTACAAGGGTTGCGAGGGCTTCGCCTTCAACATCTTCGGCGATGATCAGAATCGGTTTGCCCAACTTGGCGACCTGCTCAAGAATCGGCAGCAAGTCTCTCATCGAAGAAATCTTTTTTTCGCTCAGCAAAATCACCGGGTTCTCGAGCACAGCTGACATTTTTTCCGCATTGGTGATGAAGTAAGGCGACAAGTAGCCGCGATCAAACTGCATCCCTTCGACGAACTCCAAATCGGTCTCCATCGTCTTCGCGTCTTCAACCGTAATCACCCCGTCTTTGCCCACCTTGGCCATCGCTTCGGCGATCAACTCGCCGATAGCTACATCGCCATTGGCCGAAATCGTGCCGACCTGCGCAATCATCTCGCCCGCGACCGGCTTTGATAGCTTCTTGATTGCCGCGGTTGCGCGCTCAACGGCTTTGTCGATACCGCGCTTGAGCGCCATCGGATTTGCGCCCGCGGCCACGGTCTTGACACCTTCGCGGTAAATCGCCTGAGCTAGCACTGTTGCGGTAGTGGTGCCGTCGCCGGCCACGTCACTGGTTTTCGACGCGACTTCCCGCACCATCTGCGCACCCATGTTCTCCATCGAATCCTTGAGATCAATCTCTTTTGCCACGGTCACACCATCTTTGGTGATTGTCGGGCTGCCATACGCCTTACCAAGAACGACGTTGCGTCCTTTCGGACCGAGCGTAATTTTCACTGCGTCGGCGAGTTGATTGACGCCACGCAGAATAGCTGCGCGGGACTCTTCGCCATGTACTATTTGCTTTGCCATAATTATTTATCGTTTCTCCCAAACAAAAACTGCCATTTAGAAATTCCGTGCACGGTGAAAAGAAAGAGGATAGTTTCACTCTTCACTCTTCACCGTCTTACCTCTTTTTGCTGCTCGCGGCGGCGCCGGCGCGCTTGATGATTCCCAGAATCTCGTCCTCACGCATGATCAGCAACTCTTCGCCGTCGATCTTGATTTCAGAACTCGTGTATTTGCCAAACAAAATCCGGTCACCTGCCTTAACATCCAGCGGCTGGCGCGTTCCGTCTTCTTTGTATTTTCCTAAGCCGGCAGCAATCACTTCGCCTTCCTGCGGTTTCTCTTTGGCGCTGTCGGGAATAATGATGCCGCCGCGAATCTGCTCGCCTTCTTCAATGCGCTTCACGATCACGCGGTCATGTAGTGGTGTGATATTCGTCGTCATACGTCTTCAGTCTCCCTTTTCAGTTTTCCGCTTAAAATTTAATCGAGGGCGGAGCGGGCCCGCCCTCGATCAGAAGCTTTCGCCTCTCACGCTGTCCTGGCAGCAACCTTGTGGAACGTTGAATTGGCAACCTCAAAGGTTTCCACATTTGGCGTTCCCTCGACCGCTTTCGTCAGGCCCTTCAACGCTTCCGGGTAGCCTGCGCGGTTGTAAGCCTCTGCATTCTCTTTGGTGTCCCACAGGCTAATAGCTACGGCCTGCGAGCGCTCCGGGGCGACAAAGGTAATCAGATCGCGAAACCCTTTTTGCTTCCGAAGCAGCGGAAGAATTTCGTTCTCGGTAATGCCGTTAAACTCCGGGGCAGAATTAGGCTTGAGTTTAATAGAAATATGACGTGCAAACATTTTTTTGCTCCTTAGGTTTTGAGCTGTGGATTATCAGGTGATCTGGAAGATCCCAGAGGAGCTGAGAGCGGAGCAAGCTGAACTCGGTTCGCCATCCACCCTACGCTACCATTCTCTATATGTCAAATGCAGGATATATTTTGTACACGAAGTGGTCGGGAAGGTCTTGGAACCCTGGTCTTTGGTCTTTGGTCTTCGACTTTGATCTTCCGCGCTGTTGGATCAACAATCGAAAGCGTTCAAAGTTCAAAGACCAAAGTCCCAAGACCAAAGGCCAGCATAATGGATCAGGACTTTTTCAGATTCGCCCTCGCAGCCTTTGTCACGCTGCTGGTCGTTGTTGATCCGCCGGGCGTCGTGCCAATCTATGTAGCGCTTACGAAGGATGAGCAGGCGTCGCGCCGGCGTTCAATATTGACGCGTGCTGTCTTGATCGCATTCGGTGTTGCGTTGTTCTTTCTGATCGCCGGACGCGCGGTGCTTTCGTATCTCGGCGTCACCGTACACGCCTTCTCAATCAGCGGCGGCATACTCCTTTTCGTGGCGGCGATGCCCATGCTTTTTGGACACCGCGGCGGGCTGCAAGCGCCGGAACCAAGAGAGCGCGGATCGATGGGACATGACATTTCAGTCTTTCCTCTGGCCATGCCTTTGCTGTCTGGTCCGGGGACCATCGCCACCATTCTGCTGTTGACTTCACAAGCGGGCGGCGACTTGAAAAAGTTGGCAGCCATCGGCGTTGCGATCGCAATTGTCTTTCTTGTTTCCTTCGTCTCGTTGTACCTGGGTGCACGTTTGATCAGGCTGGTGGGTGAAGGTGGCGTTCACATTGCGACGCGCGTGATGGGCATAGTCCTCGCCGCGCTCGCTGTGCAATACGTTCTCAACGGCGTCACGGGGTATTACCAACTGCTGCGCGGGCACTGACTGTTAGGCCGAAACGTTTGCTACCGCGAATGCTTCTGCACGTGGTTGAGTATATTTGTAGTCCGCTCAGTGACGCTCGGAGGCACATAAAGATCATCCTCCAGGTTAGCATTCAACGCCGGCGTCGCAACCGAGTCAAAGAGTTTGTCCGGCATAGGATCCTGCTTGTGAGTTTTGATCGACATCGCCGCCAGCAGCCGGCCCAACCCGGCAAACACTGGAATCAAACCGACCAACCATAGGATTCGCACCATCGGATCAATTTCAAAAGGGGTATTAGCGATTACATCAGGCGGCAAGTGCAGATTAATCGCGTGCGTGAGGAAGTAAAGAAATAGCGTCAGCCCGGCGCCCGAGAAGATCGAAACAGTTCCTTTCACCAGCAGACGCTCCCGGCGCTCTTCAGGCGTTTTTTGTCTTCTTCTCGGAAACTTCGGTCTGCGTTCCTTAATGTCTCCGGTACTGCGGACAATCTCAGTGTTCATTTGATCGAGCGCGCGCGACACCTCTTCGGTCACTTGCTCGACCTTGAAGTTCTTCATCATCTCCTTGATTTTAGGCAGCGGGCCGCGATCTGTGCGGGCAATCGCCTCGCTGAGCGTGACGGCTTTGCCAATCACCTTCAAATTGGCGCCACAGGATCGGCAATAGGGTTGGCCGGAAGATTCAGTGCCGCATTGGGGACAAAACATGATTAGGTGGTAGTTCTTTTGGTCTTTGGTCTTGTCAGTGGTCAGTGGTCAGTGGTCAGTGGTCTCACCACTTTTCACTTTTCACTTTTCACTTGGTGACTACGACAATCAGCTCAAACTTGTTTCGGTAAAAGCACGAACGTGGGAGGGGCGGTGGCCCGACCGTAGGGAGAGGGGCAGTAGCCCGACCGTAAGGGAGAGGGGCAGTAGCCCGACCGTAAGGGAGGGCTTGTGGGCACCACCTTGCGCTAGCGGGTGACGCAGCACGTTACCCCGCACGCTGCTCTTTTGGGCGAACATATTGCACCAGCTTCCAACCCAGAATCACCGTCACAATCAATCCCACGATCACCCATGCCAGGTTTCCTAAAATGTCCGCAATAGCTTGCACTCGATTACTGAACAGATATCCAAGGACTACGTAAAGCACCACCCAGAGCACCTCACCGAGTACGTCCCAGAACAGAAAGCGCCGCCAGGGATAACTCGCGATGCCGCTGGTTACATTCACCCACGGCCCGAGGGCGGTGACCAGCCAGCGACTAAAGAAAATACCTGCGCCGCTCCAGCGCTTCGTCAAAGCCTCAGCCTGCCTGATTCTGGCTTCCGCGCCGGCTCTGTGACTGAGACGGTTGATCAAACGGCGTCCACCCCAGCGCGACAAACCGTAGCCGATCTGATCCCCCAGCACCGCGCCCGTGCTGGCCACCGCGATAACCTGCCACAGTTTCATCTCGCCTTGCTCGACAAACGAACCCGCAGCCACTAGCACTAAGCTGATGGGAAAAGGCATGCCGATGGCAGATATTAGGATCAGGCCGAAGAGGACCGGCAGCCCGTAAGTCAACAGCGCCGCCAGCACTTGATCAGTGAGACTCATGGCGAGCGCCCTCGCGTGGGTTCTGTTGTTGCCTGCGGTGTTGGGGTGGGCCCTCGCGGTTGTTCGGTTGTAAATGCGGGTAGTTGTGGCTGCGCGGCCGCGTCATCCGGAGGAGCGTCGGGCGGACGAGGATAAGGTGGCCGTGAATGAACGATCGCCTGTTGGAGATCCGCGATTACTTCATCGACCGATCGATTCTGTTCGCGTGCAATCTGGCGAATGGGACGCCTGTCGGGCCTGCCAGGCTTGATCGGCAAGCCGACGGCCCGATGCAGTACCCACGGCGGCACGCTATAGGAGTGTGCGACATAGCCGAGACTCATCCACGGGCGAATCACTTCGTCCTGGTGGTAGTGCCAGTAAATCGCGCGCCGGACCGTGCGCAACACAAAGAGCCCGGTGAACGACAACACCAGCACAAACGCTATTACGACCAACCACTGTCGCCACCCGAGTTTTTCCATCTGTATACGCAAAGCATAACGCCGTATGTGACGTACCGCGAACAGCAGGGCCTGAGTGGCCGAGAAACTTTTGGCGATCGTTTGGACGCGGACACCGCCCGCCGTGGATGTTTAGAGGCGGGCACCGCCCGCCGTCTCAAGTTGAAGTCCAGCGCATAATCCTGCGGGGCTGGCCCGACCGTAAGGGAGGGCTTGTCGGCACCACCTGCGTCAGCACGTGGTGGATGTTTAGAGGCGGGCACCGCCCGCCGTCTCAAGTTGAAGTCCAACGCATAATCCTGCGGGGCAGTAGCCCGACCGTGAGGGGCTCACCAATAAAAGCGGTAGCGAGCGGGTTCGGAACACGGCCCTGCCGCTAACCTCACCGCAAACTAACAGTTTTCGCTACGTCGCTTACTTACACTTCGAATAGCCACAGTCCCGGCAGAAGTCGCAGCCGCTGGCGTGTTCGAGTTGGCCGTGGCATTCGGGGCAGACGCCTATCATTGTAGACATGATCGCGCCGACGGGAGAGTTATGAGTTTTGAGTTCTGAGTTTTGAGTTTTTCCCAGTGCGCGCGCTGAATCAGGCAGGTTCTGCACGCGGCGGTTGGTGATCATGATGCATTCGGCTACCGCCTGTTCGGGCGAAGTCAGCAAACGTTCGTTGAACCAAACGGCATGCGTGCCTGTCACCTTGTTGAGACTGTAGGCAACTTCCGCTGCGTCGAAACCACCGCGCAGCATTTTGGAAGCCAGCAAGCCCACGCCCCCGCTGATCGGTCCGGTAGCAAATACTTCCTGAATCATCTTGCCATCGTGATTGACAGTGACGTAGAGGTTCTGGCCATCAAAAGGAATCTGCCAGGTGGCGCCACTCAATTCGCGCGGCCGCTCGATGCGGATGGCTTCAAGTTGCGCTTGAGTTTGTGGCGCCCTCGCTGATGGGCGGGCTGCTACCGCGCCGCTTGCCGCACCGTTCGCTTCCGCATCCTCTGCGGTGTCCGCTTGTATCTGCTGTCGCGCGGCCACCTCAGCGTCGGCACCGAGTGGGGCAACGAACGCTGCGTCACCATGAGTCGGCTCTTCCAGGACTTCCACAATCGCTTCCGGATTGCAGGCAATCTCACCTTTCACTTCCGGCGCTGCCGAATCTGAAGACTTCATCGAGGTCAGCACCTGGTTGTCGCGCGAGCCGTCGCGGTAATAACTAACGGCCTTACAGCCCAGCTGACGACCGAGCCGGTAAAGGTTATCTACCGATTCCACTGTGTCGTTGACGGCGCCATTGCAGGTCTTTGAAACGCTATTGTCGACGTTGCGCTGCGCCGCCGCCAAAACATGGACGTGCTGCTCGGCGCTGATATTCATCGCGGATATGAAGTGTGGCGGCAACTCGCTTTCGTGTTCGCAAACGTAATCTGCCGCTTTGTCGATCGACTCCTGCTCGGTCTGATCCACTTCGATACCCAACGCCTGGGCCGCGAGGGTGTGCACATAGGTGCGCGTGCCCAACGTATCCTTGCGCACATAGGCCCAGGAGAAATTCGGCTCGATGCCGGATGAAGTCTCAGCAACCAGAGATATGGTGCCGGTCGGCGCAATCGTCGTCACTTCGTAGTTGCGTGGGGTGAGCGGCACATCGCGCGAAATGCCGATCTGGTTATACAGAAACTCTTCATAGGCTTCGCGATTCGGTTCAAACTCCGGAAAGACTCCCTTCTCCGCGCCAAGCTTATTGCTGGCGTACCAGGCCTCGCGCCGGATGAAACCCATCATCTCTTCCATTAGATCAATCGACTCTGGTGATCCATACGTAACCTTGAGATTCAGACACAGGTCCGCAAAGCCCATTATCCCCAGGCCGACGGGACGAGTGCGCGTGACCACATCATTAATCTCCGGCAGCGGCCAGGCACACGTGTCGATCACGTTGTCGAGGAAGCGCGTGCAAAGATGCGTGACCTCACGCAGTCGGTCCCAGTCAACCCGCTTTTCAGAATCAAAGAATTTATTCAAATCGATCGAGCCGAGATTGCACGAATTTGAAAAGTGCAGAAACTGTTCGCCGCAAGGGTTGCATGAATAGATCGGCCCCATCGACTTCATCATGTGATTGTGACGATTCACTTCGTCGATGAAAGCAATGCCCGGCTCGGCATACTTGTGCGCGCTGGCGACGATGCGATTCCAGATGTCCGGCGCGAAGACCATACCGGGACGCGGCGGCTCTTCAACGGTGCAATCAGAGAGATCAGCCGAGTTATAAGCCTGCCTATCAGGAAAAGTTACGGTCGTGCCGTCAGCCCGGCGGTAAACGACATAGTCACCATCACGTACGGGATCGTAAATGGAGTCGGTCCAGGGTTCACCGTCAAACTCGAGCTGGAACCATTCTTTCTCATCAACCGCCTTCAGAAACTTGTCGGTAACATTTACTGAGATGTTGAAGTTGGTCAGCGAATGCTGATCGTTCTTTGCGTGAATAAAGCGCAACACGTCCGGATGGGTAACGCGCATCATGCCCATGTTGGCCCCGCGACGCACGCCTCCCTGCTTCACCACGTCAGTCACCTGGTTGACGATGTTCATGAACGAAACCGGACCGGAAGCAACACCGCGGGTCGAGCCTACCAACGCGCCGTGTGGCCGCAGGAACTCGTAAGTCATGCCGGTGCCTCCACCCGTCTGATGTATTGTCGCCGCAGCTTTAGCGTGATCCATGATGCCGGTTATGGAGTCAGGCACGTCGAGCACAAAACAGGCCGCCAGTTGGCCGTTGGTTTTACCGGCGTTGACCAGGCAGGGCGTGTTCGGAACAAACTCGCGCGCCAGCATGACATCGCTCATTGCAACGAAAAATTCATCTCGCTTCCTTGGCTCTTTTTCGGCAGCCGAAACATGACCTACCACCCGACGAACGATATCCGGCCACTCCTCCAGCGCGCGACCTTTCGCATCTTTAAGTGAGTAGCGTTTGCTGATAACGCGTTTGGCGTTAAGCCCGAGTGGCTGAAGCCGGCGGCGTGTTGTTGTGGTCGTCGTGCCCGGAGTCCTGGCTGAAGATACGTCGGCCGCGGGGGTTTGTTTGCCAATTGCTGCGCTCATCTTAGCTGCCTTTCTCGTGCCGGAACACGAGGCAAATCGGGAGTTTTAGAGACGACAATACAGCTACATTATAGTAGACATGCCATCTCTTATCATGTGTAGCGGATACTTCGGTTGGCTCTGTTCGAAGCGGAAACTCTATGTGGAAAGCAGTACAGGGGGCCTGCCGCTGCTCCAAGTAAACCCGCCTCGTCCTCAAGCGCAGCGGAATATACTCCTTTGAAACTCGGATGTCAATATCTTGTGGTCATCTTTTTTTTCAATGCATTATAGTGTGTTAATTGAGGTCCCACCTTAAGTCGTAAACTACTGAAAGTCGGTCGGTTTGAGCGCCTCAGCACGCCACAAATAAGAACCGGCAAGAACAAAGATTAGGATATTCACGCCGAAGGCGTTAGATAACTTACTTTGAGGAGCTGTTGAGCAGTAGTTCGAACTTGCCCATGTCGCGATTATGACTGTCGAGTGCGGCAAAGGTGTCAGAGGTTTCTTCGAGCATCTGCTTGGTCATGGCGATGGAGTCGCTAAGCTGCTCGAAATCCAGAGAAGAAACCCGCTCGGGCGTGGGTAAGGTGACGACCTGGTCATTAACCAGTCCGAAGAAGTTTTCAATCGACTGCAGCTGCCCTTCAACCAGCTTCACCGAACGCTCGATATCCTGAAAGGCAGCTACTCTACGCTTGAGAATCTCGACGTTGGACTGTTGAATTCGCCGCTCGCGATCGTCGCGGGCTGCTTCCACGGCACGTTCGGCCTGCACCAGCTGGTTTTGCACCGCTTGTCTATTAATTGACCGGAGGTGATGCTTGCGGCGGCGGTATACGTCCAACAAGTCGACGAAATCTTCCCAGCGTTGATCCAGGCTCAGGATGTTTGAGGGAATCTGTTTGGCGTTAGTGAACTTCTTGTAGTTTGAGTAAATCTGGTTCTTCATCCAACGCAGATATTCGACTGCTTCCCGTTCGCGCGGATCAAAAAGTTTGATGGAAGCTTCGCGCTGCTGGTCGCGCAGCTTCATTAAGCGCTGCTTTTCGCGGCGATCGACAAGTCGACGATAGAATGAACTGGCTGGCACGGTAACTAAGTAAACTGTTTCACCGGCCAACGCCGCGGCCAGGGCCGTGACGTCATGCGCGGCAGCTAGCGTGTAGACTCCTACAACGCCAAAGCTAACCAATCCCAAAAAATTTAAGGGTTCGTTGAAAGCCTCTTTTAGATACTTAAGATCAATCTTGGGAAACTCGGCCATATCCTTGAAAGCTATAAAAACCTGCGTGTACCGGCTACTGAGATTCAGTTGACACGATTACTGTTGTTTACGACCTTTTCACCCGACTCGTTCGCTCCCGTCTCGCCCTGCGCCGGCAAAGCCTGCTGGGTTCCCGCCGGCAACAGTCCCATCTCCTGCTTATAGGCAAGCAACTTGTCCTGCAGTTGCATGTCGAGAGCCTCGCGCTCGATGTCCTGCATTTGGTTGTCGACCGAAGCCGAACCGAGCTGCAACTTCGCTTCGGCAGCGGCGGCGCGGCGATCGATCTTGTCACGCATCTCGTCGAAGGTTGATGCGTCGTCGCCAATCTGGAACGACTCCATCGTCTGCGCCAGTTGTTCCTGCAGCCGCGCCTGCTTCGACTGGTTGATCAACTGCATCGCCTCAGCAGTTCGCCGCTGCATCTGCAGCACATAATTGTCGCGGGCCTTGAGCGCTTGTTTCGATGCCAGCGTCGCGTGCTCAAGTTGCTGGGAAGTCTTTTGCAGGTCCATTTGTGCCTGCTGAAGTTGGCCGATGTAGGCGGTGGCTATGTCGTCCCGGCTTAGTTTTACCGAAGCCCTGATCTTCGAATCCAGGTCCACCACCTGCGTCTCCAGACGTTCTTTGCTTTTCGCCAGCAGTTTTTCGGTAGCCATTACCTGCGCGACGGAATTGTTAAGTTCCGGCACGCGGTCACGCATATCGCGAATAGTTTGTTGAAGTATGAGCTCGGGATTCTCAGTCGACTCGATGATGCCACCAAACAGAGCCCGAACCGAACGCGAAATTCTGCTCAATAGTCCCATGTTGTTACCATTCCTCCAGCAAAAGGTTGTGCGATCTTTCCGTGGCTCTTAAATTCCCGCGCCCGTATATGTACGATGATTGGCTGCGAAGGGTTCAAAATACGCCGTGGGAACGTGAAACGGAGTATAACAGCAGTTATACGTTACCTTCCAGAAGGCGTGTGTTCAGAGTTCAACGCTTCATGGGTGTCAGGTCCGGCAAGCTAAAGCTCGAACCGTGAACTACTTACTTTATGGCTTTCATTGAATCGCCCAATGTCTCGCCGGTATTGCATCCCCCTCCACTGGATTTCAGCGATTGCGTCGTAACAACTGGCAAGCGCGCGTTCGAGTGTACTTTCGGCGGCGGTTACACCGAGTACGCGCCCACCGGCGGTCAAGAAATTCCCATTGGCGCCGGCCGTCCCGGCGTGAAAGATTTGTAGACGCGGGCTGGTTTTAACGCGATCCAATCCGCTGATTTCGATTCCAGTCTCGAAGCCACCCGGATAACCAGCGCTTGCCAAAACCACGCAGGCAGAGGAGTCATTGTTCCATTCGACTTTTGTCTGTCCCAGATTTCCTTCGATGGTGGCCCGGAAAACTCCAAACAGGTCAGACTGCAACCTCATGAGAATGGCTTGTGTTTCCGGATCGCCAAAACGCACGTTATATTCGAGTACGCGCGGACCGTCAGCTGTCAGCATCAAGCCGATGAAAAGAATTCCCCGAAAAGGAAAACCTTCGGCGGCAGCGCCGTTAAGCGTGGGTTCAACCACCTCGCGTACAATGCGTCCAAGCGCTTGCTCGTCCAGGACGGAAGAATCTGTTATCGCACCCATGCCACCAGTGTTGGGGCCAGTGTCATTTTCACCGATGCGTTTGTGGTCGCGA
The DNA here is from genome assembly GCA_035297925.1 of Pyrinomonadaceae bacterium. Taxonomy (GTDB): domain Bacteria; phylum Acidobacteriota; class Blastocatellia; order Pyrinomonadales; family Pyrinomonadaceae; genus PSRF01. The sequence goes on from DATGYM010000446.1 coordinate 40,388, forward strand.
GCCGGCGGCATTAGCGCATAGTCACGTCCAGCAGCGAACAATAAGACTGAAACTTCTCTCCCCTGCAGTGCTTCTTCGATCACGATCTGTTCAGCCGCTTTGACCGTGACTAGTTTTCCAGTAGTTAGAGCGGCAACGGCATTTTTTGCCTCTTCGCGCGAGCGCGCTACTACGACTCCTTTGCCCGCGGCAAGTCCATCAGCCTTTACCACTACGCTTGAGTCCGCCTGACCAAATCTTCCGCTGGCCAGCACCGCTAATGCCTCCGCCGCTGAATGCGCCACATGGTATTCAGCCGTGGGTATTCGGTGGCGACGCATAAAGTCTTTGGCAAAGGCCTTACTTGATTCCAGTCGCGCTGCCGCACTACTCGGCCCAATAATCATCAGGCCGTTGTGCTCAAACTGATCGACGATGCCGTCTGCCAAGGGGCCTTCAGGTCCGACGACAGTCATAGCAATTTGATTTGTTTGCGCAAATCTTATTAGTGCCTTCTGGTCATTCGCCGGAATGGGCACGCATTCAGCTATTTCCGCAATGCCGGCATTTCCCGGTGCACAGTAGAGATCAAGCGGCACCGTGGAAGTCTGTTTCAGAGCCCACAGAATGGCGTGCTCTCGTCCGCCGGCCCCTATAACAAGCACTTTCATAAAAGGATTCTTTCCTCTCGCCCGACCACGTCTTATCGTCTCTTCAGAATAATGCCCTTTTGTCCTTGACACAATTTCGCCATAGTTATACTTTGCAGACTACCGCTCCGCCTGATCGAGGGCAGCCCTAGGGAGCTTTACCCCGATACTCGCCAGACTAGCGGGTCCTCTTTGAACAACCGAACCGCTTCCAAGTGGCCTCGCCCTTCATTGGACCATAGGTTAGACCGACCCTGGGAGAACGAGTCATGTCAGAACGGGAAGAAATACCTCCATTGGAAAGCACTTCAGATTCCGAATATCAAGATCGGAGTATCAAGTGTGTTGATTGCAACGAAAATTTTATTTGGACGTCAGGTGAGCAGGCCTTTTTCCACGACAAAGGTCTGAAGAACGAACCCAAGCGCTGCAAACCCTGCAAACAGGCTAAGAACGAAAGACTGGCAGCGATCACAGCGGCTCAAACATCGGGCGTGCGACAACGCGTAGAAGTATCGGTTCAATGCGCGCAATGCGGACAACAAACAACCGTTCCCTTCTATCCTTCTCAAGGTCGCCCGGTTTACTGTCGTTCATGTTTTTTGGCCGGTCGTACCACTGAGACTAATACGACAGCCAACGCTTAGGTCATCGGGCAAGCGGACTAAAAACTCACCTGCTTCCGACATTCAGGTCACCTGCCAGCGCGTCATTACTTCTCCAGATGATAAGGGACGCTTGTCACGATCACTCCCTTCTTAAAAAGGAGTGCTCCCTTCAAAAGCAGCGAGCTCTGATTGTGTAAGAGTTGATGCCACCAGCGCGCAGTAACGAATTCAGGCAGGACAACTGTCAGCATGTCATTGTTGTGCTGTCTGCGAATTCGCTCGATATGGCGGGTCAGTGGTCGAATCAAGGAACGATACGGCGAAGCAAGCACAACCAGCTCAACGCCACCGCCCCATTGCGCCCACTTCTC
>DATGYM010000447.1:0-7600 GCA_035297925.1 Pyrinomonadaceae bacterium
TTCATGAAGTAGCGGGCCAGTCCGGTGACCGGTGGCGGTTTCTCGCCGGCGCGCGGCGGCCCGGGCGGCTGAAATTCCGGCCCAGGCAGCCCGTTCTCATTCACGATGATCATTGACTTGGCCTTGTGAGCAGCGATCAAGTTGTCGAGAATGAAGTTTTCACGTCCCTGGTCACTCCAACCGCTTTCGTCTTCGCCATAGCCGTGCTGAAGATACAAAACTGGGTAGCGCAGCCCGCTCTTGTCATATCCTGGCGGCGTGTAGACGAAAATCCTTCTCGTTTCGCCTGTTGTCTTTGAGAAGTACCACTCGGTTCGGACGGTGCCGTGCGGCACGTTCTTGGTGGTGAGGAAATCGGTGTCGGGTCCGGGAACTTCGATTCCGCTGACCTCCTTGCGAGCGGCAAAGAAAGTTCGGCTGCCAGGATCGTTTGCGGGAAAGCCGTCCACGGATATGGCGTAATAATGAAAACCAGGCTGCAAAGGCTTGGTGGTCACTTCCCAGAAGCCGTCTTCTGCTTTCGTCATTTCGTACGAGCTGCCAAAGTCCATCAGCAATACAAGCGCCCGCGCCTGCTCAGCCTTTACTCGAAAGGTTGCGCTCAGGTCGCTGTTGAGCCGCGGAAAATCGGCGTCGGGGATATTCGTCGTCGGTCGTGTCGATCCTGGCTGAGCCTGCTGAGCCCAACCCGAGCTCAAGGCAAGAACCAGTGTTAAGACAATTTGTCGAATCTTCTGCATAACCAATTCTTGTCCCGCCGAACCTGACTAGTGCCCGGCCCGCGAGTCCTTCTTGCCACTCAGCACAGCGAGATCAACGGTATCTGCCATGGCTTTATAACCAGTTGCGTTCGGGTGAAGGTGGTCACCCGAGTGATAGCCATCTCGGAACTGAGTGGGATGGCCCGGATCACGGACGGCGGCGTCAAAATCGAAAACGTCATCAAATGCGTGACTGGTACGGATCCACTGGTTGACTGACTGACGTATCGCCTCTCCCTCCTCACTGTAATAGTCGGCTCCTTCGAAAGGTGTCAGAGTCGCACCAAACACCCTGATTCCATGTTGATGGGCGCGTTCAATGATTTGTTGCAGCCCCACGATGAGGTCCTCGGCGCTGACCGCCTCATGAGTAAACGGCAGGTCTTTCAGCAATGTGCCGTTTGGCAGACGCGGCTTCAGATGCGGAAATCCGACGTCGTTGATTCCTTCGAGGACGATCAAACTCGAGATGCCGGGCTGGGACAACACATCGCGATCAAATCGTGTCAGCACGCTGACCCCGGCGCCGTCGTGCAGAATCCGGTTCCCCCCGATTCCCTCGTTGACGACCGAGAGAGCTGGCGACTTTAGCCCCTCCGAGAGGCGCTTTGCCAGGAGGTCTGGCCAGTCCGAATATTCGCCCTGCTTTGCGCCAACCCCATCCGTGATGGAATCTCCCAAGGTGACGAGTGCTGAGGTGTGATCGGGTGTCCACACCTCCACGTCAGCCAACCAGTACCACGATGTCTTCGTCGTTGGGTTGGGTATGTCGTCCTTCGCGGTGAAATCACCCGACTCAGAAATGTATGAGTCGTGCTGCGCCCAGAAATGAACGCTCGAAGTAGCCGTCTTCTCGGGCAGGTAAACGCTTACAGCCAACTCACTGAAAGGATGCACCGTCAGATCGACAGGGTCGCTGAGGATCGGAGCACCTGGCGGAATGCTGACCGATGCTCTGCCGCCGAATGTCAAAGCACGATCAGAGCCAACCTCAATTGCGGGGGCTTTCGAAACTAACGCAACGTGGGTCGAGCCAATCTTCAGAGCAGTGGTTCCGAATGCGTTCGAAAACCTGATTCGCAGCCGCTGCCCTCCAATCGTCGGCCGCACGACCATTCGAACAGTTTGATTTTCAAATACGGGAGAAGGCGGGAGATTAGGGAATGGCAAGGGCGCATGGACTGCGGTACTCCACGTACTGACCCAATGCCCGCTACTAGAAGAATCTTTAGTCCAAGCATCAACTTGCAGAAGCACTGCGAAGCACACCAAGACAATGACCCGCAGAACCGATTTATTCTGCACTATGGCTCCTCTCCAGGCATCTTCAATCTATGCCGGCATCCAAAACGGATCACCAGATGGTATGAATTTGATTGGTACCTCACTCACAAACGTGCGCAGCCAACGCGCGCACTCGTCCATGCCGGCTTCTTCCCCGCCCTCATGCGGAAGCTGAATAAGTGCCTTCTTCTGGCCCGACGCAATCGCATCTCGCACGTACTCCGCCGCTTCCCACTCGCGGCATTCAAAGACCATCAGGACGTCAACTTTTTGCAGCGCCTGCATGCACTGCTGGATGTAATGTCCCGCATGGGCAAGTTTCGTCACTCTCAGTTTGGGATCGCCTACCAGGCGCATGCTGCGCGTCTTCAGCTTGGTCTGCATGTCTCTTGCTAATTCCTCAAGGCTGGTTTCCGGGATGACATATTCGTGCGAAAAGGGATTTGCGGCTGGCGACGCATAGCTCTCCCATCCCATGGTTTTGTTCCACCCGGTGAAGATTCCGTCAGGACGGTGCGCGTGCCAGTGATCGTGAAATCTCCAGACCACCATCTTGTTCTTCTCGATGAAATTCAACTTGAATTCGTAAAGTGGATCGTCCCTGAGATCTGAAACCACGTCGGCTGCGCTCCAGAACGTAGGCTCGTGCGTGATCACGAAGTTGTTGCCGGCCGCCATGGAGCGTTCGAGAAGATCAAGCGTGGACATGAAAGTGGTCGTAATTCCGGAGATAGGCACATCCGGGTCGCCGACCTTAAATTCATCGGCGGTGGGCGTGTGCCAAGGCACGCCGACATTCTTTTTGATTCGCGCCACCACTTCGCGGGCTGTCAACGACGAGCCCGATTTGCTTTGCGCGCGCATGAATAGCGGCGAAAGCAGAAGCCCGCTTCCGGTAAGTTGGCAGAATCTCCTACGTGATAGTCCCGTCTGTTTCATTGCACATTCGCCTAAATTAGTGTCCAGAACGGCTCGCCTGCTGGGATCCATTCAATTGGAAGTTCTGTGACGAAACCCTTCAGCCATTCCGCCATTTCTCCGCTACCGGGTTCTTCGGAGGATTCTTCGCCCAACAGGACGAGCCCTTTTGCTTTGCCCGCGGTCACAAGGTCCTGGAAGTAGGGGCCCGCCTCCCACTCCACCGCATCTCCCACAACGACTACGTCGGTATCACGCTCACGAAGAATTCGCTCTGCATCAGCAACCAGCAGAAGCCCGTGCGTGAGCGCGACTTTGGTCACGGTTGATTCCGGTCTTCCGATGACTCGCAGACCACCGACATTCAGTTTCTTCTTGATTCCTTCCGCCAAACTGTTCAGCGAAGTCTTTGGCAGATGAAAGTAAACATCGCGAGGGTCATAAACATCTTCGCCACTGCCGCGCGCCCCGTGAAAACTGTCCCACCCGAGTGCGCGTGAAAGCCCGCGCAACTGGCCATCCCTGTTTCGCGCATCCCAGTTATCGACGAAACGGATAATGACCAGATTGTTCTTGGAAATAAAGTCCTGCTTAGCGTGCCAAACAGGGTCGTTGTCCAGGAGCTCCTTCGAAGGGGCGGAACCGTTCCTCCAGAACAGTGGCGCACGCTCACCCCGACTATAAGTAGGAGCCTCGCGGCAGATGATCGTATTTTTGCCTGAATTGACGGCTTTGCGGAGGACGTCGAGCGTCGGCGTGAAAGTGGTTACGATTCCTGTGACGGTTGCATCAGCGCTTCCGAAGAGAATGCCGTCCGAAAAGCCGTCAGAGCGCTGACTCTGCCACGGCACTCCAACGTTCTTTTGTATCTGCTCAATCAGCTGCCGACTGGTGATCATGCGATCTCACCGAATCCCATTTGCAGGCACGGCCAATGCGCGCTGCAAAACTGCTGTGCCGCCTAAATGGCGATCAAAAAACTTGATCATAACGTTGAATGCGTCCTTCGATTCCGGAACGTCTGCGTTGTAAAAGAATCCGTGGAAAAGCCCTTCCCAAACGTGGAGTTCGGCTTCGACGCCTAACTTCACGAGCTGCTCGTGCGTGTAGAGGGCCGAACTCAGTTCAAAACCGCGCGTACCCGTGATGATGAGCGTCGAGGGAAACTTCGCCAGTACTTCTGGCGAATCAACGGGCGAAACCAGCGGGTCCTTGGGATCCGTGTCACTGAAATAGCTGAGCGGCGGCCGCGCTCCTGGTCTCATGGGAGGCGCCATACGAGCCTCGCCCAGTGGCATCGCCGTATAGAGCGCATCCCCGCCAAATATGCTTCCTGCGGACGCACAGAAAATTCCTATTGCCCCAGGTAAGGGCAATGAGTGCTTTTGGAACCAGGCGATCGACATCGCGGTCTGCATTCCACCGGCTGAGCAACCGTAGATGCCGATGTTTTGGGGCTGATGCGTCTTCAACAGTTCCTGATAGACGCTGGCAACATCCTCGCTGGCCGCCGGAAACTTGTTTTCGGGCCCTTCTCTGTAATCAACGCTGACTACTTCAATCTGCCCTAACGCAGAAACCGGAATGGATTCGAGTTCTGCGCAACCCGGCCAACACCCGGAGAATCCACCTCCATGAAGATTGATCAGAACTCGATCCTTGTTTTTCGCCGAAACACCGGATTTCGGCGTGTACACGTATGCATGCACACCGCCGACTTTCTCATCCTTCTTGTCCACAGCAAACAGTTCGTAATCTCGTGCAATATATCCCTTCATGAACCGCGGTACGCCGGCATCCTGCTTCAGGATTTCCGGGTCCTGCATGTCTTTTAGGTGCTGCGTTAGATAGGCTTTCGCCTCCGGACTCAAGAACGTCGAAACCGGCGCGGATTGAGCGGGGATCTCAACTGTGCCGTCAGTTCGCACGACAACCTTGGGCGGCGCGTCCGTAGAGCGGTCTTGAGCAAAGATGGACAACGCAACTAGCGGAAAGAAGTAACTTAGACGCAAGAAGGAGGAGAGCAGACGATGTTTGGACATAGACAGGCCCCGTTCCTGGTTAGGCTAGAATTCGCGCCGGGCAGAGGCTAAGGGCACCGCACGTTTCCGGGCGGTGCCGTTGAACTTAGAACCCAACCCGCAATCCGAACTGAATCGCGCGAGGAGGGTTCGCCTGCGAGGTGATCGTGCCGAATAGAGTGGGAGGATCAGATATGTTGTTGTCGGGAGCGCCAAAACGTACATGGTTGAACGCATTGAAGAACTCCGCCGTAAACTGCAGGTACACACGTTCTGTTATGTCGTTGCGCTTCGCGATCGACAAATCCCAGTTGTTCATGTGATCCATGCGCACGCCGTCGACGTTGCGAGGCTCGTTGCCAAATCTCACCTGACTGGCTGTATCTACTGGCGTAAAGCATGCCTTATTAAACCAGCCAGTTGCCACTCTCTGTTCACGCGAGCCCGAAGTTTCTAGTCTGCATGTAGGATCAAAGTCGGGCCGCATCCAGAGGCCTTGGGCCCCGAAGTAACCCTGTCCGCCCCCCAGATTGCTCAGAGTTGAGCCTATGAAGATTTGATAGACGCTGAGGGGAACACCACTCCGGAAAGTGGTGATGCCATTGACTCGCCATCCGCCGACGATTGCATTAGCTGCTCCGCGAGCGCCGCCCATAAAGCGCTTGCCACGCCCGAAAGGCAGGTCAACACCATAGCCGACTGACAGGTTGTGGGGAACGTCGTACGAACTCACCGAGTATTCCCGTTCCGGATGATTGTTGTCCTGGGCCGAGCCACCAAAAATAAACCCTTCATCAAGGAATGCGCTGGAAGAGTCGGTGTTCGACATTAACCGCGACCAGGTGTAGGCAACGCTGAGGATACCGTTACCGCTAAACCTCTTCATGAACGAGGTTTGCAGTGACTTGTAATTCGAGGTTCCGCGGTGAGGATCGAGTTCCAGTACTCGGTTGTACTGCGGAAACGGCCTCAGCAACTGCCCACGAGTAATGGTCGGTGCTGACAGGAATGTTTGCGAGTTCGGCAGCAGCGAAGCAAATGGATTCGGGAGCGCCTCGTTTAACTGCCCCGGGCCGGTACCGGTACCTAACGAGAAGTATTGGTCTGGCAATTGGTTCAGTCCAATGTTCGAAACAGTGGCCCAACCCTGCATTTGCAGATGGGTACCCTTGGATCCCGCGTATGCCACGGTAAGGGAGGAACTGCTGCCGATTTGCCGTTCCACTGCAGCGTTCCACTGCTGCACGTAAGCCATGGGATTCCCCGGCACTCGCATGACAAATACACCCTGTCCGTAAAAATCGGCAGGCGTTGCATTTCGCCGCAATGGCTGGTGAATCCCCCCCACCGACGCGGGATATGGGTTCGAGACTGAGATCCCCGGGGTAGAAGCCGGATAGAATGTCGGCGCATTATTCACCGGCGACAGGTTCGGCCCATCTTGACTCAGGACGGTAGGCGGATAGGAAATTCCGTAACCGGCCCGCAAAACAGTCTTATCGGTAACTCGGTACGCCAGACCAAGGCGGGGTGAAAACAACTTCCAATGCAAGTTGTCTTCTCGCTTCGAGGAGTAATCCGCTGAGTCCACCAGCGCGACGGTAGCCATCAGCTGTTGGTTCTGACCTGTGGCCGGATTGAGGATTGTTCCCAGCGGACTGGGCTTGTTCGGCAGAAACACAGTATCGTTCCCATTTGCTTCGGCAAGGGCGCCGGGCTGGTCCCAGCGGAGGCCGGCGCTGATCGTCAGCTTCCTCGTGGCCTGGAACGTATCATCGACAAAGAAGCCGTAGGAGTTGTAATACACTCGCGATCCGCCAAGCAGCCCGGGCGCAAGTTGTGTGGAAAAGGGAATTCCGATTAACGCCGATGCCAGAGAACTCCCACCCACTCCCGCATTTGAGGTGGCGGCTGTGTTGAAGTCGAGCCTGAGTACGCCGTTGCCCGGGGCTTGCAGCATTTGCGCGTGGCGGCCCGAGCCCCCGAACTTGATTTGGTGGCGGCCCACAATCTTGGTGAGATTTCCCGACAGCATGTATACGTTTTGGGTCCAGAAGAGCTGCGAGCCAATACCGTTACTTGCACTTATGCTCTGACCGTCGCTTGCGAAGTTCATGGACGGCCAGTTCGCCGGCGCCAGGAGCTGACTTTGCAGACTTGCCCACCCAGGTCCAAACTGCGATAGGTCAACACCACTGCTGTCAGGATACTCATGCTGGAAGACCCGCAGATACGCCAGCCGGAGATCGAGAATCGTGGACGAGTTAACCGCGTGGGTATCTCCCACGACTGCCTCGTGCGTGTAGATGCCTGTGTGACCTTGACCCTGCGTTTGGGTACCCCATGAATCGTATGGATTGCTGTCCGCTTTCCAATACGTATACCGTGCAAATAAATTGTTACTGCCTGAGAGACGGTGGTCGAGGCGAGCGTTGTATTGATCGTTTTCGCCACCAATCTTCGTTTGAGTAACAAAATTCCGCGTCAAAGCTCCAGAGACGTTTGGACGCGGGTAATTCAGGGTCATAATCTTGATTGCGGCCTGATCAAGGCGATCCGGGCAAATGACGTTAAGCACTCCATTGCACTGAAATTGTTGCCCTGTGGTGGGGTCGT
>DATGYM010000448.1:0-12571 GCA_035297925.1 Pyrinomonadaceae bacterium
CGTTCAGTCACGGAAACGAGCATGATGTTCATCACGCCAATGCCGCCGATCATGAGCGCGACGAAGGAAATCGCTGTCAGCACCAGCGCCGTGGCGCCCGTCAGTTGATTGTAGATATCCAGCAGCGAATCCTGCGAGGTGATACCAAAGTTGTTGGCCGCGCCCAAAGGCACGCGACGCCGGCGACGCAGGATGTCTGTGATCTCATCCATAGCTGACTTGACGTAAGCCCGCGACTTCGGCCTCACGATAATGAAGAAAACAACTTCCGGAAACGGCCGATCGGGATAGTATTTATCGAACGTGCTGACCGGAATGAAAATCGAATTGTCGCGGGATTGGCCAAAGAAACTGCCGAGCGGTTCCATCACACCAATTACGTGATACGGATTTCCATTTATCCGGATGTCTTTTTCCAGCGGATCTTCGTAAGGAAAGAGAGCATGCACTACATCGACACCGATGATGCAAACGTTGTCGCGACTCTCCATATCGAGATCCTTGATGAAACGACCGCGCGCGACATACTGGGTGTGAACAAACTCGTAGTAAGGAGTGACACCGAGCAGGATCGGAGTGTCGGTTTGCTTCTCCTGGTAGCGCGCCGTCACCGCAATCATGCGATGGATGGGCGAAACCCCGGCGATAGAAGGCGCCTCGCGCCGTAACGCATCAGCATCCTCCATGGTCAGGTCTTTGCGATGGATTTCTTCCGTACCGGGCGGGCGCCCAAAACTCGGTTCAAACTTGGAAATGAAGATCGTATTCGAACCCAGCGACTCAACTTGATCCGCGAATGCTTTATTCAGTCCCTGAATGATTGAGACCATAAAGATGACAGTGATAACGCCCACACTGACTCCGAGTATCGTCAAAGCGGAGCGCAGCTTATTGGCACGTAGCGTGTCTATAGCCATCAGCGCCGATTCTTTTATGTCTTCAAGTTTCATTGATAACGATAGTGATCAGTGGCCAGTGGTCAGTGGTCAGTGGCCAGTGGCCAGAAATAGGCAATCAGCAATCAGCAATCAGCAATCAGCAGTCAGCAAGACTGGTCACTGACCACTGATCACTGACCACCGACCACTGCCCACTGACTCATTCCGCTCGCAGCGCTTCGATCGGATCGAGACTCGCTGCTCGCCAGGCAGGCCACAAGCCGCTGACAATTCCCACGATTGACGAGACCCCCACGCCGAGCACGGCAGAAGCCACGCTCATCAAAAGGGGAAAGCCTATCAATGCGGCGATCAGGTAAGCCACCCCAAAACCGGTTACCACTCCAATCGCGCCGCCCAGGGCTGTGACCATCACCGCTTCGATCAAAAACTGCGTCAGGATGTCCTTGCGCCGCGCGCCAATAGCCTTGCGGATTCCGATTTCTTTGGTGCGCTCGGTAACAGAGACGAGCATGATATTCATAACCACTATGCCGCCGACGACAAGCGAGATCGCGGCGACTGCAATAGTTACGATATAGATGTTGGACGTCGCCTTGCCATAAAGTTCGAGGAAGACGTCCTGTGTCTCTAAAGAAAAACCTTCGTCATCGCTTTCGTTAAAAAGGCCGCCGCGTCGATTGCGCATTATGGTTCGCACTTGATCCTCGGCAGCCTCGAGCTGCTCAGCCGCCGGCACCTGTGTGAAAACGACAATCGAATCGCGCGCGCCGTAAAGTTTCTGATAAGCCGAGTAGGGAATATAAGCGACGCTGTCTCGCGAGGCGCCGAATATCGAGCCGAGCGGCTCAAGCACGCCAATGATTAGAAAAGGGCGGCCGGCAATGCGAAGGTCCTGGCCTATCACGCGATCTGCAGAAGCGCCGCCAAACAGATTTGTCAGCACGTCCGGGCCGACCACGCAGATTTCCCGCCCGGACATTCCTTCCGAATCCGTCCAGATGCGGCCGGCATCAATTGAGCGGCCATCAATATCAAACATCGTCGTCGGCGTGACTCCGCGAATGTTCAAGTTTTCGAATTTCTGATCAGCGTGTTTGGCAGTGTCACGGGCGTTGGCCGCCACCCCGACGCGCCAGCAGGCACTGCAAAGCCGCGCGATCGCGTCGGCATCTTCATCCGTAACGTCCTTTCGTTTGTTAAACTTTACAAACTCTTCACGTGACCTGATGATTTGAGGCCTTTTTGAAATAGTAAAAACGGTTGAGCCTTGCGAAGAAAAGGTAGTCGCGACTTTATTGTCCAGTCCTTGAATTATCGTGACTACGGAGATCACCGCGGCGACGCCAACCACTATGCCCACCAGTGTAAGGGCAGTGCGCATCTTGTTTGCGCGCAGACTTCCGAGCGCGACAAGAAACGCCTCCCATGACGCGGTTAATCGTAGCCACGATAGAACGCGTTTCTTATTCGGAGACATCACGCCGCCCTCGCTGGCATCGAAACTTGTCGGCGGTTGTTCTGTGAAGAGTTGCGACATACAAAAATGGGCGGGCACCGAGACCCGCCCGCATCAGTTGTAAGCAGCAGTCGAGTCGCTATCTGACCTTCTCGTCTTTTTCGATCAGACCATCGCGAATGGAAACTACGCGATGGGCCCGGCGGGCTATGTCCGCCTCATGTGTGACGACAATAATCGTATTGCCTTCGCCATGCAGGCGCTCGAAAAGATCCATTATCTCCATGCTGGTATGCGTGTCGAGCGCGCCCGTTGGTTCATCGGCAAGCAGAATTGAAGGATGGTTGACTAAAGCCCTGGCGATCGCCACGCGTTGGCGTTGTCCTCCGGACAATTCGTTGGGGCGGTGCAGCACCCTGTCAGCCAAATCGACAGCGGCGAGAGCCTGCTTCGCCATTTCATGCCTTTGCGCTGAGCCGATACCTCCGTAGATTAACGGCAATTCGACGTTGTGCAGTGCGGTAGCGCGCGCGAGAAGATTGAATGTTTGAAAGACGAACCCTACCTCCTGGTTACGTATCCGCGCCAGCTCGTCGTCATCCATCTCCGAAACGTTCTTGTTGTTGAGCCAGTATTCGCCGCTGGTCGGGGTATCGAGACAGCCAATCAGGTTCATTAGCGTTGACTTGCCCGAGCCGGACGGTCCGATGATGGCGATGTACTCGCCTTTCGGAATATCAAACGAAACTCCGTGAAGGGCGTGCACCTGCTCAGAGCCCATCTGGTAAGTCTTCCAGATGTCTCGCATCGAAATGAGCGAGTTGACGTCATGCGGCTGCCTGGGTTGCGACTTTGGCAGGGCAACCGGCGGCGGTGTTGATACGAGTGTTGCGTTGCTCATTAGCTGCCCTCGTTTGCGTTGGCATTGGCGCCGGCCTTACGTTCCTGACGCTTCACGGTCGCGCCGTCCTTGAGGGTCTTCAAGACACGACTGGGTCCCCTGACGATTTCCATTCCAGGTTTGACGCCGCTGGTGATCTCGATATCTGCCTCGCCCGTAATGCCGGTTGTCACTTCGATGAACCTCACCTTGTTTCCTTCGAGCAGGTATACACCCTTGATGCTTTTTGGTTTTTCGGCGCCCACCGGGGCCGGCGTCGGCGCGTTGCCGGCGATGGTTGCGCCGGGCGATGGCGACGGTGGCGCTTTCTCAACAATTGCTTCGAGAGGCACCGCAATTACATTGTTCTTCGTCTTGGTAGTAATGGTTGCCGTCGCGCTCATGCCCGGCCGCAGGGCATTGCGAATTTCGTCAGGCATGTCGCGCAACTCAACAGTAACTTTGAATTCTTTTGCTTCCTGCACATTAACGCGATTGGATAACCCGCCTTGAGTGTCTGACTTGGACACCGCGAGCGGGTTCTTTTGCGTGACCACGGCATTTACTTCTTTATCGCCAAGCGCATCCACCTTCACTTTCGCCTGCTGACCGACTTCGACATTCGAAATTTCTGTTTCGTCTACATTGACTTCGACGTTGATGGTAGACATGTCGGCAATAGTCATGAGCGGCGTTGTCGACAGGCCCGCCACAGCGTATTCACCAACGCGCGTCGGAATGTCAGCGACGACGCCATTAAGCGGCGAAAGCTGCGTGGCTTTAGAGCGTTGGCTCGACTGTCCGCGTAACAATGCCTGCTGCTGGTTGGCTCGCATCTCGGAAGATCTGATTCCGGTTTTTGCTTCCTGCACGGCGATTTTCTGCTGGTTGGCCCTTTCCATCGATTCCTTAACCGCGATCCGCTGCGATTCAAGATTTGCTTTGGCGGTTTGCAAAGCAATCTTCGCCTGGTCAAAGCGATCACGCGCAGCGTCGTATTCAGAGCGCGAAGTGACTCCGGCTTCGATGAGATCGCTGTTGCGTTTCAATTCACGTTGCGCCGTATTCAGATCGACCTGGGCGCGATCCACCGACGTTTGTAAGGCGACCAACTGTTGGCGCGCCGATGCTACTGAGGCTTCCGCAACTACCAAACCCTGCTGCGCATTGGCGACAGCATTGCGAGCACTCTGGATATCGTTCATGGCCTGCTGCGCAGCGGCCCATTGCGCTTCCTGGCTGGACTGCAACTGTGTGGGATCAACGCGCACAAGTGGTTTACCCTGTACCACCTGATCGCCGGGATTAACGTAGATCTCTTCGATACGCCCGGGCACTTCGCTGGTCAGTTTGATGTAACGAACAGGCCTTACCTCGCCGGACGCGGTCACCGTCTGTCGTAGCTCGGGCTTAACCTCGAGTTTCACGGTGGTCACTTCCGCTTCGTCCTTGCGGCTCGCAAATACGCTAATGATGACTATCAGGGCCAATAAGGCGACGGCCGAAACCGCAATAATGATCTTCTTCTTCCGAGTTAGCGCCATAACTTATTCCTTAAATTCGGGGGGTTGGTTTTTCCTATTTCTGCCAAAGCATCAATTTTGCACGAAAATGAGCGGATCTTGAAACCCTCTTATTCGAGTAATTCTTACGTCAAAAAACTATAAACAGTTTCATGAAACAGGGGCAGGCGGCAGGGCAGACGCCAGGTCCACGAAAGTCAGGAAGCAGACGATACCTCAAAGGTACCAACCATTGCGTGACCCTTTGCTGCCGTCTGGCAACTGCCGCCTGCCCCTGCTCCTGCAGTCTGCGCCCCTGCAGTCTGCACCTGCCCACTGCGCCTACCGTCTCTGTTCCTGATCCCTAACGTTGGCGACTGGAATGCTTTCGCGTTAGAATGAGCCACCGTTTTTGAGCTCAGTTCTGGTGCACAACTTGAGAATTTATCGCGGATTGGGCGCAGGTCGCAAACTTCCGAAAAACTATGATTACGTGTGAAAGATGTAAAGCTTCAAACCTCGACGGTGGCCAGTACTGCGACGAATGCGGGGCGCCGCTGCAGCCTAACCCGCGTTCCAATTCGGGCATCAATCCCTCTGGGGTAAATCTGATCAAAGCAAAACCCGAAGGACAAAATGGATCCCATTCACCAGCGGAAATCCCCCAACCTGAAATGGCAGCAGGCAAGGCAGGCGCGGCCTTGAACCTTTCCTCCTCCGGGGGCGCAAGTGAAAAGCCCCATGCAAAGCTGGTTATCGAGCGCGGTAAGTCAGTCGGCAAACAATTTCTACTCAACACCGCTGAATCCAACATCGGACGATGGGATGCGGATGGCGGAATTTTTCCGGATGTGGATTTGGATTCCGACGACCCCGAAGCGAAAGTCTCGCGACGCCATGCGCGCATTACTTTCCGCGATGGTCAGTATGTCCTGGAGGATTTGGGCTCTACCAACGGTACTTTTATCAATCGCGGAAAACGTTTGTCTCCCGGAACTGGTCAGCCTCTGAATGATGGCGACGAGATTATCGTGGGAAAGACATTCTTGCGCTTTCATGTAATTAACTAGCAGCCGGCGAACTCTCGGCTTGCTGGAAAATGATTTTGACCGGGGCTGGAAGTAATGGCTGACTGTCCTAAGTGCGGTGCCAAAAGCGTGGCTGGCGAACCGTTCTGTACCAACTGCGGAGCGAACGCTGCCGTGCCGGCAGAGTCTTCCACGACCGATAATCAAGCTGCAACAGAAAAAGGTCCGGCACTTTCAACTGCCGATGCCGACAGCAAGGCTTCGGACGCGCCGAGCGAAGCCGAGAACATTCCTGAAAACGAAAGCAGTGTGGAGTCAGCCTCGCCAGGCGGTGTATCGACTGGTGAAGTGCCAGACGCCGGTAGATACACAGTCAAGAAGGGAACTACCGGTGGCCGCCAACCGACTATTAAGCAACTTGAGCCCGGCAGCGTCTTAAATTCCCGTTACGAAATAGTGCGACGGATCGGCGGCGGCGGCATGGGTGCTGTCTACCTCGCAAAGGATCGAAATCTGGGTGACGCCCCCCGAGCAGTCAAGGAGATGGTCGAGGCGCATCTCGATCCCACCCAACACGAAAAGGCCATCGGGGACTTCAAGCGCGAATCTTTGTTGCTTACCTCTCTTGAACATCCGTCCATTCCCACGATCTACGATTATTTTTATGATCAGCCCCTTGGTCGGTTCTACCTCGTTATGAAGTTTATCTCGGGTGGCGACCTCGCTTCGCGCTTGCGCACGTCGCCCGGGGGCCGCATCGACGAGCAGACTGTGACTGATTGGGGAATGCAAGCGGCCGACGTGCTTGAATATCTTCACACTCGGCCCAAGCCCATTATTTATCGCGATCTCAAACCCGCAAATTTAATGATCGATGGGAATACCGGCCGCGTGATGTTGATCGACTTTGGCATTGCGCGCTGGGTGAAACGAGAAGAAAAGGGCGTGACTGCTGTTGGCACGATGGGTTACGCGCCGCCCGAACTTTTTGGTGGACGGGTTGAGCCGCGTTCCGATGTTTACAGTTTAGGTGCCACGCTTTTTCATCTGTTAACCGGTTCCGATCCTCAGGATAATCCGCTGTTGATTTTCGACTTTCAAAAGAATCCGCGCCCGCGCCAGATTGCGCCGTCGATCTCGACTGAGATGGAGGAGATCCTCATGCGCTCAGTCGAGTACAAACCTGAAGACCGTTTTTTATCCGCTGGGGCGATGCGCGACGCACTGGCTGTCCATCTGGAAAATATTATGTCCGGTCACGTGACCTATGGCGCGCCCGCGGCACAGATCGGTGGCGAAACAGTTCAGGTGCAAACGGTCTATTGCGGTTTCTGTGGCGGACGGATTGCCGCGGACGACATTTTCTGTGCCCATTGTGGCGCGCGTCAGCCGATGGCTGCGTTGGGCGCGAGTGCAACTTTGAGGGCAGCGCGGCCTACGGCCAAACTGGTGGTCGCCGGCACCACTGAACTTGACGCTTCGTTTGTGCTGCAAAAAGATAACAACCTGCTCGGTCGAACCGATCCACATTCAAATGTGTTTCCGGAGATCGATCTCTCTCGTTTCGATCCTGAAACCAAAGTGTCGCGCCGGCACGCAAGGATTTGGCGCGAAGGAGAAACGTTTCTTGTCGAAGATCTGGGATCGGTCAACGGGACAGTGATTAACGATTCAGTCAGACTTGCGCCGCGCCAGCCCCGGGTTCTGGACAGCGGGGACAAACTCCGATTAGGCGAGACAACGCTTCATTTTCTATTGGGGTGATTAAGCGGACTAAATAAAGTTTCGAGTCCGAAGTCGAAGACCCGACATCGAAGTCCAGCCGCAAACATAGATGACCGCAACCGTAGCCGAAACACCGCCCGCACCCGTCAAGGTGAAGTCTCCTTCTGCAGCAAGTCACGTCTTCGCAAGGTATCGCGCGCCGTTCTCCTTGAGATGCGGGGCGATCCTGCTCGATTACATTGTGCTCGTAGGTATACTGGCGTTTAGTACGCTCATCAGCCGTTTACTAGGGGGTGGCGCGCGCTCGGCAGGCACGTCGTCGGAAACGGTGGGAATCGTCCTGACCGTCATCGTGGCAGTGCTGAACCTGGGAGTCTTTCCCGGATTGACGGGTCTAACGCTGGGGAAATGGGCTGCCGGTCTCCGTATCATGCGGGCAAATGGAGAGGAAACGGGAATGGGACGTGCCTTCCTCCGCCACTTCATCGGCTATCCGCTGTCGTTTATTACTTTGGGACTAGGATTTGTGATTGCGGTATTCACTGCCCGCGGCAGAGGATTGCACGACTTAATCGCCGGCACAGTTGTGGTGCGCGATGGGCCGGCATTGATGGTTCCGCGCACTGCCGGCAAGTAAAGCCAAGCGGCTGGGCAGTTTTCAATCGCACGGATTTGAAGTGTGGGTTGATGACGCGCTTGTCTGGACGGCAGTGCAACAGGTTGCACTACACCCTCGGTGAAGGCTGAAAGTGGATCTAAATTCCGTAAAAAATAGTCGTCCTCTTAAATCAAAGATGCCTGAGTTAATCGTGAAGTATCCCGACCGGGCCCCTGACCGTTTCCCGCTGGGACGGTTGAGGATCACTCTGGGCCGATCCGCGCGCAACGATCTGTGTATTCCCGATCCCTTCGCCTCTCGCGTGCATGCCGAAGTCCGCCGCGAAGGCGAGGAGTATTACCTTCAGGATTTGGGATCGGCCAACGGAACGCTCTACAACGGCGGCACCGTCGAAGGCACCGTGCCCTTAACTGCCGGCGGTCGCATCCAGATTGGCGAAACGGAAATTGTTTTTGACGACGGCACCTATCATTCGAGCATGGGCGCCACGATGATCACCGACAACTCGTCCACTTCGCTGCCTGAAGCCACCATCGCGCTTGCTTCGGGCGACCGGACGACTTCCGGTTTGCTGGAAGCGATAGAAGGCGCCCGCAAGCAGCCGGAAGTAAGTGCGGTAGCGCGCGTAGCCCGCGAAGGCGATCTGCTTGCGTTGATCAGTAAAGTCGGCATCACCCTACTTAGTTCTTCTACGCTCGAGCAAACACTGGAACAGATCGTCTCACTCGTGTTCGAGGCGGTGCCTGCCGATCGTTGTCTACTCATGATGCGTGATGAGCATAGCGAAGAAATGAAAGTAGCGGTGGCGCGTTTGCGAGATCGCGTCGGTGAAGTAGGAGAAATTCGCGTCAGTCGCAACGTTATGGACGAAGTTGTCATACGCGGGAAGTCAGTATTAACCTCGGATGCGCAACACGATCCGCGCTTCGCCAGTGGCACGGTGGTGCTGCAGGGCGTGAGATCGGTCCTGGCAGTTCCTCTCGGCGTTTCCGAGAGTGTGTTCGGCATTATTTATGCCGACTCACCAATCGCCGAAGGACGTTTTACGGAAGACCACTTGAAAGTGTTAACAACGCTGGCTTCGGTCGCAGCGATTCGCGTGGAAAACGCGCGCCTGGTGGAAGCGCGGTTCCAACAGGAGCGACTTGAGCGCGAGCTGCAGCTCGCCATGGAAATCCAGCAGCGCTTCCAACCGACAGCGCCGCCGATCGTCCCGGGCTATGAACTGCAGGGCATCAGTTTTCCCTGTTATGAAATCGGCGGCGATTACTACGACTTCATTCGCCGCGAGGATGGCCGCCTGGTGATCGCCCTGGGAGACGTTTCGGGCAAGGGAACTGCCGCCGCACTGCTGATGTCGTCGCTGCACGCCGCCATACATGCACAGACCGGCTCGCACGACTCGCTGGTGGAAACAATCTCTGCCGTCAATCGTTATCTTGCGGAGAACATCCCACCGAATCGCTTTGTCACCCTCTTTTATGCCGAGCTCGATCCGGACTCAGGCGCATTGTCGTTTCTCAACGCCGGTCATAATCCGCCGTTGATAGTTCACTCGGCGGGCACTGTCGAGCAGCTGGCTTCAGGTGGCTTGCCTTTGGGAATTAAGGCCGATGCCGACTATCGCGAAGGGCGAACAACGCTGCAGCCGGGCGACGTGCTTGTGATTTATTCTGACGGCGTGACTGAAGCGGCAAGTCCGAATGGGGAAGAGTTTGGGCCGACGAGACTCTATGAAGTGGTTTCGCGTAACGTTGACGCCTCAGCCGCAGGCATTCGTGATCGTATTGAATCGGCTTTGACTAAATTCTCTCAGGGCACACAGGCCGCAGACGATATTACCCTCGTCATCGTCAAACGCCAGGCCGAAACCAGACAACTCTCAATGAGCGGCATTGCCCGCTAAGTCAGAGCCGCAGGCGATGGTATGTAGGGGCACGGCATGCCGTGCCCTTGAAATCGATGTTGGATTAATTAGCCGGTCGCAATCGCTCTCGGCTCTGAATTTGTTGACCCTCATTGGGGCCCGGCATGCCGTGCCCCTACCCGAACGCTCGTTCCGTTAGTCGGTCGGCTTTCCCTGCAGCAACGCATCGCACGGCAGCGTCTGTGGACCGCGCTCATTGCAGATCGCAAACGACGGACCTGGATACATTGCCACGCCGGCAAACTGACCCTTGGCATCAAGAATATAAAAGTTGATCCCGAAGTTTGGATTACCCTGGCCGTTCAGCAGGCGTTTCTCGATAGTATTTGTTTTGATCCGTCGCAACGCTTCCATGCCGGCGTCTTTGGGGTGACGGCCACGGCGCATCTCTTCGACAATTAGAAACGAACAGAGGTTGTAGAGGTTCGCCTCGCCGCGGCCCGTTGAGCCTGCCGCGCCGACGGCGCCATCCACATAGAGTCCCGCCCCGAGAATCGGCGAGTCGCCCACACGGCCGGGAATCTTCCAGGACAGCCCGCTGGTTGTCGTCACGCCGCAAATTTCGCCTTTAGCGTTAATGCCGTCACAGTTGATCGTGCCGTAGTAGTGGTCGCGATCGATTAAGCCTTCCGCAACCATTTTTTGACCTTCACGCCGCCAGACCTCAGCCCGCGTTTTCGGATCGAGATAATGGGAAGGATCGGTGCGACGTTTCCATTCGAGCCAGAGCTGGCGCGAATGATCTGTGTTCAAATCGTCTTCAATCTTGAAACCCATACCGCGCGCAAAACTTTGCGCCCCCTTGCCGACCAGCAGATGATGATCCGTGCCCTCCATAACCGCTTTGGCTACCAGCGAAGGAGTGCGCACGCCTTCAAGGGCCGCCACTGCGCCCGCCCGCTTTTTCGGCCCATGCATGCACGATGAATCGAGTTGCACCACGCCTTCAGCATTCGGCAGACCTCCGTAACCCACGCTGTCGTCCAAAGGATCAAGCTCCACAATATTCACGCCGGCAATAACTGCATCGAGCACGTCTGCCCCCTGCGTGATCATCGTGAACGCTTTATGCACTGCCGTCATGTCCCCGCCGTTCTTGAAGCGGTTTCCGTTGGCCGAAGAGATCACGAGCGGCTTGACGCCGGGTTGGATCCTGACGTTCGGAAATTGCAGTACGGACGATTTACCGGCGGCCAACGTAAGTCCGGCGACGGTGCTGCTGCGCATAAAGTCGCGGCGTTTTATTCGCCTGTTCATAGGGCCTCCTGGTTTGGGGCTCAAAAGTTAAGCAGTTTCAAGGTTCAAACCTTAGTTTGTGTCTTCAAGATAGATCCCACCGGGATCAGCACAAGCGGTTCAGAGTTCAAACTTTAGTTTGTGTTTTCAAGATAGATCCCACCGGAATCAACACAAGCGGTTCAGAGTTCAAACTTTAGTTTGTGTTTTGCACCGAACTATACATCCCACTCCTTACCGTAGTCTAGAACCGGATACTTCAACCACTTCGCTTAGCTTCTTCCCGGCCCACCTTTTCCAAATAGTCTCCAGCACTGGAAAAGGGCCAATCCAACCACCGCCCAACGTACCCATGATGCACTGGATTATGATGAACATAATTCAGGCTAGCCCAGAAGTTCGATTGCTAAAAAAATTGCATTTGAGATTTAATGCCTTACGAGGAAAGACAAACTGAAGTTTGAACTCTGAACTGCTAGCGCTCACTCAAACTCTCCTTAATTCGCTCGGCAGTTTTCGGTCCAATGCCGTCGACCTGTTCCAGACCGCCGCCGGCGACAAACTTCTTCAACTCCTCAAGTGAGGAGACTTTGAATTTCTGGTGGAGGGTAGCAGCCGTTTTTGGCCCGATACCAGGGATTTCCAACAGATCGAGTACGCTCTCGGGCGTTTCCGCTATGATCCGCTCCCAGGCATTAAAGGTTCCGCGATCGAGCAGTTCAATAATCTTTCCGGCGATCGCTTTGCCCACGCCGGGAATCTGTAGCAAGCCCGCGATTCCTTCAGTGGCAGCAATCTCTGACAAAGGCCTGGGCCAGGTCTCGATCGCTTCTGCCGCATTCCGATACGAACGCAGCCGAAAGGGATCGTCGCCGCGTATGTCCATCAGCGCGGCGAGATCATAAAACTTTCGCGCGATTGATTCGTTGTCCAAAATCGTCCTGACTGAGCGAGAGTGTAAATTGAAGTGATTAGTTTACGTCCGGAACAAGAACGAGAGCAAAGCTATTCAACGAACTGTCATGATATGCTTTCAACACATTTCCAATCAGGAGGAATTCAAATGAACCCTGCAAGAAGACAGTGGTTGGTGGGGCTTTCCACGGCCGGTGCGGGAGCGATCCTGCTTGGCTGCAATAAAGCCCCAAAGTCCGAATCCAGGGAAGCAGAGACCGAGAAGGAAGCAACCGAACCGGAAGTCACCGCGACTGAAGACCTGATGCGCGAGCACGGCATACTCCGGCGCGCGCTACTTGTCTATCAGGAAAGCGCTACTAAATTAAGCGGCGGCCATTC
>DATGYM010000449.1:0-2962 GCA_035297925.1 Pyrinomonadaceae bacterium
ACTACGCGTCTTGCGCGGCTGCTGTCAACCCGTTGCTGGCACAGGATATCCACCTGTTTTCCACAGCCGGGGAGCCAAATCACTCATTCAAGAGGAGCTCTACGCACGCAGCAAAACGCTTCTTCCTCTCGGCAGGCAGCACAGCGCGCCTATGCCATTTCGGCACAAGCCGAGGCGGAAGAGCATCAGTTTGAAAAAAGATCACTTGGAGGTTCTTGCGAACAACGCTTAAACCCTTCGAGGAACCTTGTCCCCGAATGAAGCCCCGTGGCCGGGACTGATTTGCAGGATAAACCTGTACATTGTTAGATGCCGGACAAGCGACGAGAGTTTCACACAATACGCCCGGCTAGCCACACACTGCTCTCGGTGAATTGTTTATATCAGATGAATGCGCCGGAGCGCAAGGGGGTGTTTACGAAGTTGAGGCGGGGCGTTGAGATTCTTGCTTGCGTGCTTAGGTAATTCGTAGTTTCGCTTTTTGTTTGCATACCGCTTGGAAATCCGTTAAATTAGAAAATTGAACAGGACAAGCGTATCTAGCAAGAAGAATCTCTTTCGCATTCTCTTTGCACCGGTTTTCAGCAATAATCGGTTCCTCGTATGGGTACGAAGTGGCCGAAATTATTGCACGATCCAGTGCATCGCTTGATCGCCTTCGAGGAGTCCGCCTGTGACAGGCTGCTCTTGGAACTGATCAACACGCGCGAGTTTCAACGACTCCGTCGAATCAAGCAACTGGGGTTCTCAGAGACCGTGTTCCCCGGCGCTAACCACAGCAGGTTCGCGCATTGTATAGGTGTGTTGCAGATGGCCAAGCTGTTCCTAGACCGTTTGAAGCGGGTGACCACGAAGCCCATTGATGAAGATATCCGTAAGATCGTTCTCTGTGCCGCCTTACTGCACGACCTTTCGAAAAAGTAACGAAGGATTCTCACGAGTCAAGGACAAGGGAAATCGTCGAGAGCAGTGAAACAGAAGTGCATAAGAGACTCGCGGAACACGACTCGAAGTTGCCAGAAACGATCGCCAATTTTTGGAGGGGCGATACGGTTTCGAGTGTTCCGGGATTTTTGACCCACGTCATATCGAGTCAGCTCGACGCGGACAGGTTTGATTATTTGCTCAGGGACAGCTATGCCGCCGGAGTGGATTACGGTGAATTTGACCATCTTTGGCTCATCACTCATCTGCACGCAGATGAGCAACATTCGCGACTCTATCTGAGTTCGAAAGCGCTGTTGGCAACTGAGGCTTACATTTTTGCTCGCTACCATATGTACCGAACAGTATATTTTCACAAAACCACTAGAGCAGCAGAAGTGATGTTGAAATTGCTCTTTCAGCGATACAGTTCGATGGTTGCGGGGAGTTCGTTCGAAAAAGCCGCTTCGGTTGTTCCTGGCGCTCCTTCAGAAGTCGTGAAGGCCTTCAGTTCCAAACTCGAGTTGAAAGACTATCTTGCAGAACTGCGAAATGCTGTGGTCATCGAGTCGAGATCGTTGGGGACAGGCCTGTTGCATCGACGATACCTGAAGACGATCGATGCAACTGGTTGTCGGCCTGATGCAGTGATGAAGTTCAGCTTCGAGGCTGCTGAGTTTCTGAAGAGCAAAGGCTACGATGCTAGTTTTTCGCTACCCAGCGACAGCCCGGGAGACACGCCGTACAAGATGTACGACCCCGACTCGGAAGCACAGAACACTCAGATTTACATTGAGAACCGCGAGGGAAAGCAAGTTGAGATCGGCTCTCTTTCTGATCCAGTTGCTCAGTTAAAGAAAGAATACGCGCTCGCTCGTTTTTATTTCCCCGGGGACGTGAGAGATGGTATTGAGAGAATTGCAGATCACACATTGAGGGCTTGATTATGGGTATTGAGAATACACGTTGGTTGGCGGCGGTCATTGCGGCTCACCCTAACCGCGAAGTAGTAGGTCGAACTCGTCTTCAAAAAACGGTATGGTTGCTCCAACGCCTAGGGTTGCCAACCGACTATGTTTATTCCTTACACTTCTACGGCCCCTACAGTGAGGAGATCAAGGCCGATATTGGGCTTGCCGAGCAATTTGGACTGGTCGCTGAGAACCCTAGGGTCGGTTCAGACGGCACTCAGTATTTTGTCTTGCATGCAAACGCTTCGGAAGTACTTCCCGATATCGGTCACTTCAGGCAACCCCTAGGGCTTTTGGCAGGCGAAGAGACCACGGTCTTGGAACTAGCTGCAACGTACGATGCCTACCGCAAGATGGGCCTTGGCGATGAGGCAGCACTATCAAGCCTCAGGGCAAAGAAGGGTGAGAAATGCGCTGGCGGAAAAGAAGCACGTGCGCTCGATCTCCTGGCCAAGTTAGGCTTAGCCGGGGATTCCGCTGGTACCGGGTCCGCACTTTCTGCATAACCTGCTATGCGATAATCAAAGTGACCTTGACGGGGTGCCAGCAATCCTGAACGGCCTCAATTTGAGGCCGTTTTATTTTTGCGCCAAAGAATTGCCGAGCTTGGCTCGGCTGGACGGGTGACGGGCTCCGTCCCCTCTCGCAGTCCATGCCACCCTCCCACTTCGCGGGCGAGTCGCCCGCGACCACATACAATCCCCATCTACCTTGGCGGCGGCAGACGCCACACCATTGTGACCACTAGCGCCACCGCGATTCCCAGCGACACTTCCACGAAGCGGTGACTGGCCACGATCCAGGGCGGGCGTCCGTGGGTGATCAGCAGGACGATGGTCAGCGTGATGGCGGCAAAGCGATAGGCGCTGCCCAGGCGCAGCACGGCCGAGAGCAGTCCGCACACCAGGATTCCGGCTCCGTACACCATCCAGTTGGCATTGAAGTAAGTGGCGATCAGGGCGCCCAGGACCGCGCCCAGGGCTGTCCCAACGAAACGTTGCCATGCCAGCGCCAGAGGATCGGTAACCGAAAGCAGGATGACGATGGTGGAAATAGGCGCCCAGTAA
>DATGYM010000450.1:0-5218 GCA_035297925.1 Pyrinomonadaceae bacterium
GAAAGCGCCGCGGCCCTGGCGGTCGCCAACGTGCCCGAAGATCGAGTGGTAGATTTTGCGGTGACGGATCGCTGCGCCGCTCAATGTCTCGCTGACCTAACAAAAAAGATCGCAACGTTTCTGCAGCAGTCAGGCGCGGACATTGTGCTTACGCATCCCTATGAAGGTGGTCATCCCGATCATGATGCGACAGCGTTCGCAACTCACACCGCGCTGCGACTCATGAAGGAAAACGGCTTCCGGCCACCGGCCCTTTTCGAGATGGCCCTGCATCCGAGCACAGATTTCAATGACCGAGTACCCAACTTTCTGCCAGGCCACGAATGGGAGACAACCACCTTGTTGCTCGACGATCGGGCGCGGAAATTGAAGCAACAAATGTTCGCCTGTCTCGAAACACAGCAAGCGAGTTTGCAAGTCTTTCCTATCGGCCCGGAAAGGTTTCGTCAACCCATGGCTTACGATTTTCGTGTCCCGCCGCAGCCCGACGGCAAACTGCTCTATGAAAACTTCGACTGGGCGCCCAGCCGCGACGAGTGGCAATCACTGGCAGTCAAAGCCCTCGATGATCTGTTTCCAACTGCTTTAAGTAAAAGCCAGGGTAACCACTAGTGCGCGTAAGCCATCTGTGTTTCCAAAAGTTACTAGATGGCCGGACGCTTAAAATCCTGAGGAATGCAAAACATCTGGCAACAACTCACTGACCGTGATAACCGAAGAAATTCCGCGACCGCAAATTAGCTTGTAGTATACTGCCCGCCGTCCGCGAAGTTTTACACCTCAATTAATATGCGCATCCTTGGCATCGATCCCGGCAGTGAAACGACCGGTTGGGGCATCATCGAAGGCGATAACCGGCGTTATCGGCTGGTTGAGTGTGGCGCCGTCCGCGCAAACACAGCCCACAAATTTTCCGCCCGGCTGTTGCGGATAGCAGATGCCCTTGAAGAGATTATTCAGCGCTACCATCCTGAGGCGTGCGCAATCGAAGATGGATTTCTTGCCACCAACGTTAAGGTCACATTGAAACTGGGTCAGGTGCGTGGCGTGGCAATGCTGGTTGCCGAACGTGCGGCGCTTGAGATTCACGAGTATTCACCCAGACTCGTGAAGCAAACTGTTGTTGGCCACGGCAATGCGGAAAAATTTCAGGTACAGCAGATGGTGAAGACCCTTCTTTCCCTGGCGCGTGTTCCTGAGCCTCACGATATTGCCGACGCGCTGGCGGTAGCTATTTGTCATTTCCACCACGCCTCTTCCGCGCAGCGACTAATGACCGCGCAAAGCGGAACGATACCGGCTGCAGCTTTGAATCGTACCGCGCTTCGCTCTCAGGTGCGGCGTCGTATTTCCCGCTAAGTAAAACCGCAACAATAAATTCTCACCCTGCCAACCTCAGACTTCGAGGAGACGAAGGTGTGAATACTAATCTGTCAGCAAAGTTGTTACTGCTGGTTCTTGGCAGCTTTTTCTTTCTATTGCCGGGCGAGAGCTTTGCGAAAAGACGACCGCCCGCAGGCGGACGGGTCGCTGTCGTCGTTGATGAGCGATTGTCCGCCCTGAGGACGTCGCCTGAATTGACCGGAATGCTGTTGCGCAGACTAAGTCGCGGAAGTCTTGTGGCCCTCAGGGGAGAGAAACGCAGTCGCGAGGGGATCGTATTCTATAAAGTAAACGTCACCAGCAGAACAACTGGATGGCTGCAGCGCGAGGCTTTAATTTCGCCGTCGCGTCCCGGTGACGACCTTCGCCTGCTGCGTTTAATTAAGGGCTCGGAAGATTTTGATCGCATTGCCCGCGCGCGGATATTTCTTGACAACTTCAGGTCATCAGAACTTCGTCCCGAGGTGCTGCTAATTTATTCTCAAACCGCCGAAGAAATCGCCGGGCGACTTTCGCGCGAAGCAATGCGCCGTTTGGACCAGAAAGAAATGGCCGCCGGAGGCGCGCCCCTTCTCAGCTACTTCTTAAACTATAGCGGTCTCGATCGCTATAACCGGCAACGAGTCACGTTCGTTTTCGACGCGGTCGAAAAGAGGTTGCGTTACGACGGCGAAGGTTGGCAGGAACTGATCCATCGCTACCCACGCAGCCCGGAGGCTGTTGAGGCACGCAAGCGACTTGCGCTCAGATAACCTGTCGCAGTCTTGTCAGAACCGCTTGCGTAAGCGGGCGGATGCAAAGGCGCACGCACCCTGCAGTCTTGTCAGAACCGCCTGCGTAAGCGGGCGGATTCGGACGATTGTTATGTGGAACAATACCGACATTCCGCTCGCACATTTAATTACGTTCCGCTCCTATGGCACTTGGCTTCACGGTGACGAACGCGGGTCAGTTGACCGCTTTCATAATCGATATCAGTCGCCTTACCTTCCGCCAGATAGAGAATGCCTTGAACACAATCTTAGACGACTTTCACGGAAGATCGTCACGCTGAATGCTATGCAGCGAGAATCGATTGAAAACGCAATCCGCGAAACCTGCATGGTTCGAAAATGGACTCTGCGTGCCATCAATGTTCGAACAAACCACGTTCATGTAGTCGTTTCAATCGGAACAACAAGACCAGGACGCGCGTTAAATGATTTCAAAGCATATGCGACCAGGAAGATGCGTCTAGACCGTTGCTGGTTCTCAGAATGCAGTCCTTGGGCTGATAAAGGTAGTAAGCGATGCTTATGGAATGAACGGAGTATTGAGGTAGCAGTGGATTATGTTATGAACCGCCAGGGAGAGGAATTAACAAACGATTAACTCTCCGCCTGCATGAGTGGCCTCATGCCACCCGCTTACGCAGGTGGTTCTGACATGCCCACCCGCTCCACCCGCTCCACCCGCTTACGCAGGTGGTTCTGACAAGCCCACCCGCTCCACCCGCTTACGCAGGTGGTTCTGACATGCCCACCCGCCAGTGGTTTTGCAGGCTGCAACCAAAGCAGGTTACTATTCGTTTGCCCCGCCTTTCTCCATGTAAACAACCAACGAGTGCCAGTTGGGAAGCGTTCATGAGAAAACCAAACTCGACCAACGTTCGGCGCTGCGCCATTCAATGGATTGAGGTACAGCTACTACTATCTCTGCTGGTGTTAGCGCTTGTGCTCGCACCATGGCGTGTAAGCCACGCGGCCGGTCCTTCCGTCGTACAGTTCAGCGCCAGCACTTACAACGTCCAGGAAGACATGACGTTCAAGACGATTACAGTGCTGCGAACCGGTGACGTTTCCGGGCCCGCAACGGTTGATTATGCGACCTCAGGCGTGACCGCATCGCAGCGCAGTGATTTTACTTACGCCAGCGGAACGCTACGCTTTGCGGCGAATGAATCGAGCAGATCTATTGACGTTCTCATCAGCGAAGACATCAAGCTGGAAGGCACGGAGACGTTCACGATCACGCTGTCCAATGGCACCGGCCAGGCATTGCTGGGCAATCCTTCGACGGCGTCCATCGTTATCACTGACGATCCGATCGAGGCAGGGCCTAATCCGATCGACTTCACTGACATATTCGTGGGCCAGCACTACCACGATTTTCTCGCCCGCCAATCGGATTCCTCCGGCCAGACATTTTGGGAAAATCAAATCTTCGCCTGTAATTCCAACACCGCTTGCGTTGACGATAGGCGCACCAATGTCTCGGCAGCTTTTTTCCTTTCAATAGAGTTTCAGCAGACGGGCTATTTCGTTATTCGCGCGCACAAAGCTGCTTTCGGCAACGCTAAATCCAATCCGCGTTATCTGAATTTCCTGCGCGATCAACGGCGAGTAAGTGAGAATCTAGTGGTCGGCAACTCAGGATGGGAAGCGTTGCTGGAAGCAAACCGCGATAGCTTCCTTCAGGAATTTGTGTCGCGGCCGGATTTCATTTCCGCTTTTCCCCAGGGAATGTCCGCATCAACTTACGTCGATACACTTTTCGCCAACGAAGGGGTCATACCGTCGGCCGGCGAACGACAGACAGCGATCAATGCCTACGGCAACGGCAACACATTAGGCCGGGCCGCTGCGCTCAAGAGCGTAATTGAAAGTGATTCGGTGTTCGGCGCGCAGTACAACTCCGCCTTTGTGCTAATGCAATACTTCGGATACTTGCGGCGCGACGCCGATGACCCGCCCGACAACAATTTTACCGGTTACGATTTCTGGCTTAACAAGCTGAACCAGGTTAGCGTAGCGGGTGAAGACGTCCGCGATGATCGCGTAGCTCTCGATCGCGTCAAACGCGCCGACATGGTGAAGTCGTTCATCGTCTCAGGTGAATATCGTGTCCGTTTTGGCTTGTAAGAAGTTTGCTTGCTGCTTTCAACTGCGCATCGCCATCAGTAGCAAGTCCCAACACACAACCTTTGCGCTTGTGGCCGGTCGCATCCACCACCCCACGCAGGCTGCCCGCGTGGGGAGCCCGGTCCGCTCCCGGTTCTGATATAGGCGACGCTTTTCTTGTGCAAAGAATTGCGCGTTCAAACGACCACAAGTCCCCAACGGATCAGTTACAGTTCTTCGTATCCTTTCCGAATCTTATCGCTCACAAAAGTCTTGTGGGAACTTTGGCACTTCTTTACACTTCAATTCAAAGTTTCATTCCGCGTGAAGGGAATTGAAGTGCATGTCAGCCAAGCTTCCGTTACGGCTTATTCTGGCCGCAGCCTTAACGTTTCTGCTGTTCACTGTCTGCCAGCAAGCCACTGCGCCGGTCACTCAGCCAAACACTAATGCCAGCGATTCCCAAGCCTGGGATTCGTATCGCGACAATTTCCTTGAAGCTTATTTCGTAGCCCATCCCGACTTTGCCGTCCGCGCTGGTCGACATGAATTTGACGGGAAGCTACCGGACTGGAGTGCCGACGGTCTGGCGAAAGAGGTCGGCCGGCTGCATGCTGAAAAGAATCGGTTGGCAGGTTTTCAGGATTCCGCACTGAGCGACCGCCAGCGTTTCGAGCGCGAATACGTCAGTTCCATAATTGACGCCGATCTTTTTTGGCTGGAGTCGGCTGAATGGCCCTATCGCTGTCCGCAGTATTATGCTGACAGCATCGATCCGGACGTTTATGTATCCCGCGAATACGCCCCCCTCGATCAGCGACTGAGGGCATACACCGCTTACGCGAAAGCCGTGCCCGTTGCGGTCGAGCAAATTCGTAAAAATCTGCGAACGCCCTTGCCGAAGACATTTGTCGACATCGGCCATACTACTTTTGGCGGACTCGTTTCCTTTTACC